>DASWRQ010000001.1:0-13939 GCA_036403095.1 Kutzneria sp.
CAGGTTCTGCGGGACCATCCAGGTGTACTGGGCGGCGTTGCCCTCGGAGTAACCCGTCGGCGCGAACTGACCGGGCGGCGGCGGGACCAGCACGGGGCCGGGCGAGTAGGCGCCGTCGGTGGCGTGCTGGCGAACGTAGCCGGTGGTCGGGTCGAAGACGTGCTGCCAGTTCTGGCCCCGCTTGGCGAACACCGCCGCGGTGTCGTCGTCGCCGAGCGCGTCGGCGAACCGGCCGATCGCGAAGTCGTCGATGGCGTACTCCTCGGTCATCGACACGTTCTCGTCCTTGCCCATGGGCACGTAGCCGAGCTGCTGGTAGGCCACGACATTGGGCCGTTCCTCGTAGCCCCAGCCGACCTTGCCGTCCTTGGTCGCGCCCTTGACCAGCTGGGCCAGCGCCTTGGACGTGTCGAAGTCGCGGGCCCCGTAGGCGTAGGCGCCGGCGATGATCGGCGCGATCGAGTCGCCGTTCATCACGCCGGACTCGTCGTTGTAGACCGGCCACTTGGGCAGCCAGCCGTACTGGTCGGCGTCGGAGACCAGGGACTGCATCATGTCCGAGGTCTCGTCCGGGGCCAGCGTGGCCAGCAGCGGGATCTGGCAGCGGTAGATGTCCCAGCCGGAGAAGTTGGCGTACTGGACGCGTCGGCCGGCGTTGTGGAGCTGGCCGTCGAAGCCGGGGTAGCCGCCGTCGACGTCGCTGAAGGTCACCGGGTACTGGAGCGAGTGGTACAGGGCCGCGTAGAACGTCTTCTGCTGCGCCGGCTGGCCGCCGCCGATGCCGATCCGGCCGAGGTAGGACGCCCAGCGCTGCTTCGTCGCCGCCCGCATGCCGTCGAAGTCCCAACCGGGCGCATCGGCGGCGAGATTGCCTGCCGCCCCGTCGACCGAGACGAACGAGATCGCCACCTTCGCCCGTACCGTCGCGTCCTTGCTGGTGTCGAAGTCGAGGGTCGCTCCGACCTGTGGACCGGCGATCTGCGGACCGGCCAGGCCGCGAGCCTTCTGCCCGGGCATGGCGACGTTCGGGGCCACCCGGGCGCTGCCCGTCCACGACGTCCTGGCGGTGAACGGGCGGTCGAAGGTGATCAGGTAGTGAACGGTGTACTTGTTGCCCTGGCCGCAGAATCCGCCGGACGTGGCCGAGCCGGTGACGGTGTGGTCGTCGGGGAAGGCGACGCTGGCGGCGGTGTCGCCGTTGAGGCTGCCGCCGGCCTTGACCAGCACGTGCGCCGGGGCGTCGGGCGGGAACGTGAACCGGCCCTGGCCAGCTCGCAGCGCGGTGGTCAGCTCGGTTTTCACGCCGCCGGCGGCCACCGTGTAGTAGCCGGGCGAGGCTTGCTCACCTGCGTGCGTGAACGGCTCCTGCAACGACCAGGGGGTGGCGCCGACGTCGCCGCTGACCGGCAGGATCGGGACGTCGCCGAACTGGCGGCAGCCGACCGAGGCGTGCGTGAGGCTGAAGCCCTTGATGGTCTTGTCCTCGTAGGAGTAGCCCGCGTAGTGGTCGGCGGTGTCCGGGCTCCACTGGAGCATGCCGAAGGGGGTGCTCGGGCCGGGAAAGTTGTTGATCTCACCGACGGCCGCGCCGGCGGAACCGGTTCCAAGCATGGGATCCGTCAGCGCGACCGGATCGACGAGCACGGGTTGGCCGGCGATCGCCCGTGACGCGAGCGGGACCGGCGCGAGCAGCACCAGCGCGAACAACGAGACGACCAGCGGGCGCATCGGACCCCCAGACGGTGACAACGTTGACAACGTCGCTAGCAGTGTCGAGCCGTTGTCGCCGGCTCGACAAGTGATCGTCAAAAACTCGCACGGATGGTCGCAAGAGGCGCACCGCGAAGGTCACTCGGAGGGGTCGCTATCAATCACCAAAACGAGTGACTACTCTAACGTCCACTTCAGACACGGCAGGCCGGGAGATGGGTGGTGCCGCGTTGGCCGGCGAGAGCCTGGACGCACCGAGTGAAAAAGTGCACCCGACTGGCGGACTGCCGCCCCTGCTAGCCACTGCGCTGCGTGACGGGCCGTTCCATCAGGCCCTGCACCAGGCGATCACTCACCGCGGGCTGCCGCTGGCCCGGCTGCGCGCGGCGCTGGACGAGGCCGGCACACATATCGGGCAGTCCACCCTCAGCTACTGGCAGCGCGGGCTGCGGCGGCCCGAGATGCCGCGGGCCACCGAGGCCGTGCTGGCCCTGGAGCAGGTGCTGGAGCTGCCGTCCAACTCGCTGCTCGGGCTGATCGAGCCGATGGGCGAGCACTCGGGGCGGTCCACCAGCCTGGCCGCCGAGGAGTTCGAGGCCGATCTGCGCAACGCCTGCCTGGACGTGCTCGCGCTGCACGAGGTCGTCACGGTCAACGCTGCGCGGACCCGGCGGTCGGTGCTGAGCCGGCTCGTCGTCCGCGGCCGCACCGACGGGGGCGACCGGTACCTCGCGCTGCACCCGGCCGACGAGCAGGGACACGTCGAGCACTCGGCCGTGCACACCGGGGAGGGTTGCCGGGCCGGGCGGATGCGCAAGCGGGGCCTCGACGGTTCGGTGGCGTTCGAGCTGCTCTTCGACCGGCGGCTGACGGCCGGCGAGACCCACGTGTTCAGCTACACGGTGATCGACACCGCCACCGGGCAGACCGGCGGGCACCTGCGCCGCTTCCCGTCCAAAGCCGGCAACTACCTGTTACAGCTGCGCTTCCACCGCGGCGTGCTGCCGGCGCGCTGCTTCCGAGAGCAGCACGGCGACGACATCCGGCACGACGAGCTCAGCTACGGCCTCGACGGCGTGGTAAGCGCCTACTTCGAGCCCGTCGACTGCGACCGCGCCGGCATCACCGTGCACTGGGGCCCAGCATCCGGCGGCGCCTGACAGTCACTCCCGAGTGTGGGAAGGGACCATTCCTCCACTCGGAGTGGAGGAATGGTCCCTTCCAGACAGCAGATCCGCCCGGCCGCGCAGGGTCCGAGTCCGCCCCGCCGGAGGCAGGGCCCGAACCGCGACACCGAAGGCGGCGCCAAAAACTCAGTAGCGGTAGGCGTTGGGCTTGAACGGGCCCTCGACGTCCACGCCGATGTACTCGGCCTGCTCCTTGGTGAGCTTGGTCAGCTCGCCGCCCAGCGCCGCCAGGTGGATCTTGGCGACCTTCTCGTCCAGGAGCTTGGGCAGCACGTAGACCTCGTTGTCGTACTCCTTGTACTTCGTGAACAGCTCGACCTGGGCGATCGTCTGGTTGGAGAAGGAGTTCGACATCACGAAGCTCGGGTGGCCGGTGGCGTTGCCCAGGTTGAGCAGGCGGCCCTCGGACAGCACGATGATCGACTTGCCGCTGGGGAAGACCCACTCGTCGACCTGCGGCTTGATGTTGATCCGGCGGATGCCGGGCACCTTGGCCAGGCCGGCCATGTCCAGCTCGTTGTCGAAGTGGCCGATGTTGCCCAGGATCGCCAGGTGCTTCATCTCGGCCATGTGGTGGGCCATCACCACGTCCTTGTTGCCGGTGGTGGTGATCACGATGTCCGCGATCGGCAGCACCGACTCCAGCGTGGCCACCTGGTAGCCGTCCATCGCCGCCTGCAGGCCGCAGATCGGGTCGATCTCGGTGACGATGACCCGCGCGCCCTGGCCGGCCAGCGACTCGGCCGCGCCCTTGCCCACGTCGCCGTAGCCGCAGACCACCGCGACCTTGCCGCCGATGAGCACGTCGGTGCCGCGGTTGATGCCGTCGATCAGCGAGTGGCGGATGCCGTACTTGTTGTCGAACTTCGACTTGGTCACCGAGTCGTTGACGTTGATCGCCGGGAACAGCAGCTCGCCGGCGGCGGCCATCTGCGTGAGCCGCAGCACACCGGTGGTGGTCTCCTCGGTCACGCCGCGGATGCTCTTGCCGATCTTCGTCCACTTCTCGGCGTCGGCGTCGAGGCTGTTGCGCAGGACCTCGAGGATGACCTTCCACTCCTCGGCGTCGTCCTCCTCGGGCTGCGGCACCACGCCCGCGGCCTCGTACTGCGTGCCCTTGTGCACCAGCAGCGTGGCGTCGCCGCCGTCGTCCAGCAGCATGTTCGGGCCCTGACCGTCCGGCCAGGTCAGCATCTGCTCGGTGCACCACCAGTACTCGGGCAGGGTCTCGCCCTTCCAGGCGAACACCGGCACGCCCTTGGGCTCCTCCGCGGTCCCGTGCGGACCGACCACGATGGCCGAGGCCGCGTGGTCCTGCGTGGAGAAAATGTTGCACGAGGCCCAGCGGACCTCGGCGCCGAGCGCGACCAGGGTCTCGATCAGGACCGCGGTCTGCACGGTCATGTGCAGCGAGCCGGAGATCCGCGCGCCCTTGAGCGGGAAGACCTCCGAGTACTCCCGGCGCAGCGCCATCAGGCCGGGCATCTCGTGCTCGGCCAGTCGGATCTCCTTGCGGCCGAACTCGGCCAGCGACAGGTCCGCGACGGCGAAGTCGACACCATTGCGGTTTTGCAGCTTCGGCGGGGCGATCGCCGTCATCTTGGAGTCCTCCATAGCCAGTTGGTCGTCGGCAATGCACACTAGCCGGTCCGCCACGCCGGAGGCTCGGACGCGGGTCAATGGCCGCTGAATGCCCCAGGATGGCCCCCGTGCTGATAGCAGGACCCGACACCCGTGTCATCGAACTTCGGGTGCACGGTGTTATGGGGACCACACCGGAATCACTGGTCGACGCGGTCGTCGCCGTGGACGTGGCGGGCGACGGCGTCGGCCGGCTGGTGCGTCCGGCCGACCGGCTACGCAGGCCGGCCCCCGGCCCGGTGCTCCAGGCGGGTGGGCGGCCGGTGCCGCGCACCGTCGAGGGCTACCTGTGGAGCGCCATGACGTCCGGTGGCGCGGCCAAGGCCGCGTGGGCCCTGCTGCTGCCGTTCTCGCTGGCCAACATGACGCACTGGATGCTGCCGCCGACCGGGCGCTTGCTCGGTGGCACGCTGCGGTCGCTGGTCCGACTGGCGGCACTGGTGTTGACGGTGCTGTTGGTGACGCAGTTGACGGTGGTGAGCCTCGACCTCGTCGCCGGGCAGTGGCTGGACCAGTTCTCGCAGCTCCGGCCGTGGCGGGCGCCGATCGGGCTGGCGCCGGTGCTGATCGTGGTGGCGCTGCTGCACAAGCTGTCGGCCATTGACTGGAAGGTGCGCAACCCGTCGCCCGCGCCGCAGCGGGACCTGCTTCCCGGGGCCAGGATCGCCGCCGATCCGGACGCCCCGGCGCTGCATGTGCTGCACGCCACAGCCGGGCTGGCGTCGGTGGCCCTGCTGGCCACCGGCGGTCCGTTCGGACCGTCGTCGGACCGGGTGTTCGCGCCCTGGGTGGGCGCGTGGGTGCTGATCGCGTTGAGCGCCCTGATCACGTTGGCGTTGGACGCGCCGACCGAGGGGCGATGGTTCAAACCGTGGGCTCGCCGGACCTTGGTCGTGGTGACGCTGCTCGAATTCTGTGCCGCGGCGCTGACGCCGATGCCCAGTCACGGGCAGCATCTGCCCGGCACCGATCCGACCGTGGAGTCGATCGCGGCGATGCTCGGGTTGGTGTGCATCGCCTTCGGTCTGGTGCTGATTCCGGCGGCGCTGTTGGCTCGGAGTGGCTGGTCGGAGCTGCCGGCTTCGCTGCGGCCGTGGGCCGGCGGGTGGATGGCCGCGCCGGTGCTCGTGATCGCTTCGCTGCTCGGCGGCGGATTCGGCGCCGGCGTCGCGATCACCGTGCAGAAGGCGCTGGGCGACGATGCGTTGCAGCTGCCGCCCGGATATCGGTATGTGACAACGCTGTGGGGCGTCGCCGCGGTGCTGGCGGTGATCGTCGCGGTGGTCGGGGCAGCAATTTTTGTGTTGCCACGTGGGCGCAAGCCCATCGAGATCGATCTGCTGCACGGGGGAAGGCCGGAGGATGCGGCCCGTGCGGCGAAGGCGTGGCGGGCGGCCCGACTGAAGCGGAACCATGCACACCACGTGCTTCTCGGCACGGCCGGTGTGCTTTCCGTCGGCACCCTGGTGTCGTTCCTGATGCAGGTGCGCGGCGTCGACCTGCCGTGGTGGGCGCAACCCATGCCGGGCATCGGGATCACCGCCCTCGGCGCGTTCGCGGTCGGCGCGCTGCGTCAGGTCTACGTGGCCACGAAGTCGCCGGGGGCGGCGCGACAGTTGGGGCTGCTCAACGACATCGCCGGTTTCTGGCCCCGCGAGGCGCATCCGTTGGTGCCGCCTTGCTACGCGTTGAAGGCGATTCCGGAACTCGTCGGCCGGGCCCAGGAGCATCTGGCCGATCCGGGCGTACGGGTGGTGTTGGCCGGCTACAGCCAGGGCAGCCTGCTCGCGACCGTTGCCGCCGCACGGTTGTTGGACACGTTGCCGGCGCACGAGCGTGAACGCGTGGGGCTGGTGACCGCGGGGTCGCCGCTGCAATGGGCCTATCCGCGGGCGTTTCCGGCTGTTGTGTCACACGATTCGCTGGCCGAGTTGGCCAAGGCCATGAACGGCCGGTGGCGTGCGGTGTGCCGTGGCACGGACGCGATCGGCGGCGCCGTGACGACGTGGGAGCGGCAGGTGTTCGACGGGCAGCTGCTCGGGGTCGGCTTCGAGGGCGCCCTGGCGGCTGCCGAGCGCAGCCCCAGCGGGGCGCTGGTGCTCGGCGGCGACCACTGGCTGCCCGATCCGCAGCACGGGCCGATCTCCGGACGTCGTTGGAGCCCAGGCGTTCTCGGGCACCGCGACTACACGTCCGATCCGGAGTGGGACCACGCCATCGCCGCGGCGGCCGGGCTCGACATGGCCGAGCCGCCGCTGACGCTGTGGAACTTCAAGCACTGAAGTGGTTGGCCAGCAAGGCATCGGCAGTGTCGGTGCGACCGGCATCGGCCAGCAGGCCGGCCGGCGCCAGTACGTAGCGCTGATCTACCGTGATGGCCGCATTGCGCAACACCGGGCGTAGCACCGGATCCGCACGCAGGCTGTCCTCGATATGTTGCAGGCGCTCCGGTGTGGCGTGCCGGAAGACGCCGCCGGACAACACCAGCAGGCCGGCGCCCTTGGGGCCGAGCTGGCCGTCGACGAGCCGCAGGTGTCGGCGCACCGCCAGCACCGCGGCGAGTCCGGCCAGCGTCGCGTCCACGTCCCGGCCGCGATCGTCGTCCGGAATCCAGTCCACAGTGGCCGATCGGTGCCGAGCTTCGTCTGCCAGGTCTTCCTGTGTCTCAAGGCGTTCCACCTTCGCCTCGGACACGATGCCCGGGGCGGACCAGCGCATGCCGAGGTCGCCCTCGACCGTGCGGCGGTCCGACGGCAACGTGACCGTGCGCTGCATAGCATTCTCATCCACAGTGGACACCGCCGAGTAGACGTCGGTCGTCGCGCCACCGACGTCCACCACCAGCACCGCACCGGCCTCTCGGGCGGCCAGGATCGACGCCAGGCGCGAAACTCCGCCGAGCACCGCGTCCGGCGTCACCGCCTTGACCAGGTTGCGGAAGGTGTTGCCTTTGGACAGTCCCTTGCCGCCGATCACGTGCCGCAGGAACAGTTCCCTGATCGCCGCTCGGGCCGGGCCCGGCGCCAGCTCGCCCACGTCCGGCAGCACGTTGTCCGTCGCCACCACCGTGCGGCCCGTGCCTCGCAGCAACTCCTCCGCCTCCGCCCGGGCGTCCGCGTTGCCCGCCAACACGATCGGCGGCTTCAGCCGGTTGGCCGCGATGCGCTTCGCGTTGTGCAGCAGCACGCTGCGGTCGCCACCGTCGGTGCCGCCGGCCAGCAGCACCAGATCCGGCCGGGTGGCACGAAGTTCACGGATCGCGGCCCCGTTCAGTTGCCCCGCAACAACATGGACGATCTTGGCGCCGGCCGACAGCGCCACCCGGTAGCCGGCTTCCGCGCTGACCAACCGTTCCTGGCCGACCACGGCCAGCCGCAGGCCGCCGCCGGCACTGGAACAGGCCAGCACCGGCCGACCTTGAGCGTCCAAACGGGTGGTGACGGATGCAATCCCATCAAGCACTTCCGGCGGAGTGGTGGGATGTTGTGCCGTCCCCACAAGAGTCCCGTCCTCGGCGACCAGGGCACCCTTCGTCCAGGTCGAGCCGATGTCCAGGCACAGCAGCGTGCTCATAACAGACAAGCTACGTTGTGCCCGCACACTGGCGTGAAAGCGGGCGCTGCCTCATTCTGTGTGTGGAAGATCACCTTCCCCGCCCGAGGGAGGTCAGCCATGCTCGCCGAACGCCAACCCACCTGGACGTTGCAGATCGGGGTCCGACCGGACGTCCGCACCGCCCTCTTCCTCCGGGACGTGCTCGCGTTGAGCGTGCCCCATGACCCCTACCCGCCGACCGACCCGTGGGTGCCCGTGCTGCCCGCGCCCGGGGTGGACCGCGCCGCCGTCTCGGAAGAGTGGCTGCACTGGTTCGACGGCATCCTCGACGGCATGTCGCTCGGCGACGACCGCTGGATGGCCCGGTGGCCGGCCGTGTGCCGGGCGCTCGGGGCGCTCATCGAGCCCATCCGGCAGTGGGACGCCCAGCTCACGCGGCACGAGCTGCGGCACGGCCGGCACCGGGACAGCTCCCGGATGTGGATCACCGACCTGGTCGGCGACGTCGGCTCCGAGCTGGCCCGCGCCGTGCGGCCGTTCCACCTGATGATCACCGAGCTGCCGGTGCGCGGGCAGTTCTGGATGCGGCGCGGGTTCAACCAGGTGCTGGCCTCCCCCGCCCTCATCGACAACACCGCCGCGTTCAGCTGGGCGCTGCGGCCCGTGCTGCTGGAGATCGCCTAACGCAGGGTGTGCAGCCGCTGGCCGATCACGTTCGCGTCGGCCGGCTGCACCACCACGCGCTGGCCGCCGTAGTCCTGCTCGTGCACCATCAGGTAGCGGCCGTCGTCCACGTTGTCGAACCAGCGCAGCACGCCCGAGCGGACCTTGCGGCCCTGCTGGTCACGGAACGTCGCGCCCAGCTCGCCCGCGCGCAGATGCCGGGCCTGGGTCAGCTGCTCCACCGCCTGCCGCTCACGGCTGGCCCGGTCGTAGCCCTGCTGCGAGGCGACCATCACCCCGCCGTCGTAGTCGTCCTGGCGGGGCTGGTTGCGCTGCGCCACCGGCACCGACAGCGCCGGATGGCGGCCCGGCGGCGCCGGCGGGAGCTCCGCCACCACCGCCGGCACCATCGCCTCCGACGGGATGTCCGCCAGCAGCACGTCGCCGCCCGTGTGCTCGGTGTCGCCCGGCAGCTGCACCGCCAGCGTCGCCCGATGGCCCGTGCGGGCCGCGATCGTGCGCACCGGCGAGACCGCCGGCGGTTCCAGCGGCAGCCACACCGAGTCCAGCACGTAGTCGTTGCGCACCAAGGCCGTCAGCGCATCCTTGAGCTCGGGGTCCAGGTCGTCGCCCCTGGTCATGCCCTGCTGACGCAGCTCGAACGCCGCCTGCCGGCGCAGGTGTGAGCGCTCCACGTCGTCCTGGCCGTGCGAGCGGACCTGGAACGGGAAGGGCAGCTCGCCCACCGCCAGGCCCTCCCACACGAAGTCGAACTGCAGCGGCGTCAGCCGCCAACGCACCGTCTGCATCGCGCCGTCAGCCGCCGATCACCGGTGGGACCGTCGGCGGCAGATCGCCCACGATGTCGTTCGCGTTGTCGTCGTTGACCAGGTAGGCGGCGGACTTGTGCTCCTTGTCCTCCTCCTTCTTGCCTCCCCGGCCGCCCGCTCCCATGCCGCCCTGTCCGGCTGCGCCCGCCGCGCCCGGCCGGCCGGACATGCCGCCGCCGCGCATCGCGCCCTCTTCCTCGGCGCCGAGGCCCGCCGCCGCGCCCGCGCCCGCCTTCGCGCCCGCGCCCGAGGTCGCACCCGAGCCGAAGCCCTTCGCCCCGCCCGCGCCGAAGCCTCCCGCGCCGCCGCCTCCGTAGCCGCCGCCTCCGCCACCGCCGAAGCCCGAGCCCATCGGCGGCATGAAGCCCCCGCCGCCTTGGCCGCCGCCACCCCGGCCGCCGCCGCCCGTGCCCGGGTATCCCGGCGGGTTCGGCCCGTAGTGCCCGTCCATGTCCTGGCCGATCCCCGGGTAGTTCGTGCTCTGCGTCGTCGTGCCCGTCGGCGGTTGGTGCTGGTACAGCGGGTTGTTCGGATCCTGCGTCGGGTCGTAGGGCGGCCGGTCCGGCGGCAACTGCGGCGGGTTCTGCTGCTGGTTGTTCTGGCCGTTCGGGTTCCCCACCTGGTGCGGGTTGTAGTTCGTGTGCCCGCCCGGCGGCTGCTGCTTGTACGGCGGCGGCTGCGGCGGCCACTCCGAGATGACCTTCGGCGGATTCGGCTTGTCCGGCGGCTGCGTCGGATCCGTCGGCCCCGTGAACGCCGGCATCGTGTTCGCCGCGTTCATGTAGTTCGGCGAGTACACGCTGCTCATCACCCGAACAGCCTGCTCCTTCGCCTCCTGCTGCTCCTGGTGCTGGGCGTACGCACTGGCCCCCGCCCCGATCGGCCCGCCCAGCACCCCGCTCAGCACCGTCTTGCCCCAGCTGAAGTCCTTCGGCGGCGGCACCGTCTGCTTCACCTGGTCCGCCGTCGCCGACACCGACTGCGCCTGCGCCCCGGTGGCCTGCATCTGGTTCCCGAAGTCCTTGCTCCAGTCCACGATGCCCTTCGGCGCCGCCAGCGCCGCATCACCAGCCGCACCCGTCCAGTTCCCGTTCAGCGCACTGTTGATCGCGCTGTTGAATGTCTCGGTGCTGGTCTGCAGATCCTTGCCCAGCTGGATCCAGTCGCTGCCGTGCGTGTTGATGCCTGCGGGGTCCAGACCATCCGCGACCTTCTTGATCTGGCCGTGGTCCATGCCGTTCCAGTTGGTCTGCTTGGTGATCCCGGCCGGGTCGTAGCCCCCACCGGCCTGCTGCTCCAACTGCTTGGCGTGCCGGTTGTACTCGTTGCGCTGCTGGTTCGCCCGCTGGTTCGCCTGGTCGTACTGCTGCTGGTTGGCGTTGTTCTGCGACGGGCCGTCGATCCCCAGCATCGAGGCACCGGCGTCCGCGACCGAGTCAACAGCATCCCCGAGCCAACTCATGTCCCCTACCCCCTACTGACTTACTTCGGCAGCTTCGGCTCAACGACCTGAGCAATCTTCAACGCGTCGCCACATGGATCCCCGGACTTGTCATTGGTCACGGCGACACGCACCGTCCCCGACCCCACCGCTATGACCTGCGAGCACTCGGTGTTCGACGTGGAGATCTGCGTCTGAACACCGTTGCGGCCGTTCACCGTGTTCTTGGTCAGCTTGACAAAAGTGTCCGAGCGCTGCACGTAAGAATCGACGGAGTCCTTGGATTTCGACAGGTTAATACCCCTCGACGCGCTGTCGGGCGAACCGAGGTAGATGCACCCGGTTTCATCCGAAGTGTTGAGCGGCTGCCCCTGCGTCGCAACGCTGTACTGTTGCAACTGGTCCACGGTCAACAAGGCGCACGGGTCCAACTTGTCCAGCACCGCACTCGAACTGCCGCCGCTGGAGGCAGTCGTCCCGGTCGGCTCGGCCTGCCCCGGCTGCCCGTTGCACCCTGACAGCACCGCCGCAGTGAGAAGCAGGAGCCCGAGACCGGAAACGCCACGCACAAGCATTGTCACATCTTTCCCTTGAACGCCTGAGCGTTAGCCTCGTCAGTCTCGTGATACATCTTGCCTGCGACCTCGTACGTCTTGGCCATGTTTTCCATTATCTCCATGGCCTTGCCGAACAGGTCGTACGCCGAATTCTGCGGCCCCTGCGCCTTATCACGAAAGGTGGTCCGCAAAGCAGTGCCCTCTTCGCAGGCACCCATCTGCAGCCCCTGCGCGTGCTGGGCGAGCGACTGAGCCTTGACCTGGAGCGTTGCGAACGCGTTCTTCTGGTCGCGGCAGGCCTTGGCGGCGTTGGTGGCGGCGTCCGGCGTGATCGAAACCTGGCCGGAGTCGACGGCGCCCTTCAGGTTGACGTAGTTCTGCTCAAGGGCGGCGATACCCGACCCCACTCCCGCGAAGCCTTCGGCCCCTCCACCGTCCGGCGCCAGCATGACCCACCCTCCCGCTAGTCAGACTCCAACCCAGCACGGTACCTGAGACGGTAGGACCGAGCGACCGGTTCCACTCAGTCCGTTGGGCCCGTGTCGGATCACCCGAACGGAAGGACGGACCTGGTGTCGGGGACGTCCGCGTCCGGTTACTGCGGGAGACAGCGCTCGACGAACTGGCGAGCGTGAAGACGCCGCTGCCACGGTCCGCGGAGGGTCGCGAGTGGTGGCGATGGACACGACCGCGGAACCAACGGCGAGGTACTGCGAGCCCTCGTCGTTGTTCTTCGAGATCCGGGTCTGGAAGCCCGGTCGGCCGTTGACGGAATTCGCCTTGATGGCGACGAAGTCGTCGGGCCGACCGAGATAGGAATCCGGGGAGTTGGGCGACTTGGTCACATTGAGGGCACGGCCGACGACGTCGGTATCGCTGAGGAAGTCGCAGCCTGTCTCGCCGGCTTCGTTGAGGGGCTGACCCGAGGTCTTGACGTTGTTCTGACGCAACTCGTCCGCGGCGAGGAGTGAACACGGATCGACAGCATTCCACTTCGTCGACGCGGCCGCGGCAAGCGAGGTATTGGGAGCTCGATCGCCGGCCAACGACGACGAGGCGCACGCAGTCAGACAACCGGTGACGACAACGCTGCGGCTGATGAAGAACAGGAATCGCGCTGACGGCCGCACACTACTCCTCAGGATCGCCACGGAAGCGGGGTGGGACCGGGAGGCCTCACCCCGCGAAATCACACCTTCGAGGTGGTGGCGAGGGTGGATTTCCGGATGCCGTAGGCGAAGTAGACGACAATGCCGATGGCCATCCAGATGACGAACCGGACCCAGGTGAAGACGGCCAGGTTGAGCATGAGCCAGAGGCAGGCCAACACGGCGAGGACGGGCACGAGGGGAACGAGGGGGGTGCGGAAGCCGCGGGGGAGGTCGGGGCGGGTGCGGCGCAGGACGATGACGCCGAGGGAGACGAGGACGAAGGCGAAGAGGGTGCCGACGTTGACCATCTCCTCCAGGTCGCCGGAGGGGAAGAAGCCACCGGCGATGACGACGGCGATGACGACGAGCACGGTGGAGCGCACGGGAGTGCCGTGACGGCCGGTCTTGGCCAGGCCGCGAGGGATGAGACCGTCGCGGGACATGGCGAAGAGGACTCGGGTCTGGCCGAGCAAGAGCACCATGACGACGGTGGTGAGACCGGCCAGGGCCCCGATGGCGATGACGGCGGCGGCCCAGTGCACGCCGTTGTCGGCGAAAGCGGTGGCGAGGGTCTTCTTGGTGCCGTCGGCGCCGGTCGCGAGCTTGGTGTACGGCTCCATGCCGGTGACGACGAGAGAAACCGCCACGTAGAGCACGGTCACGATCCCCAACGAGCCGAGGATGCCTCGGGGGACGTTGCGCTGGGGGTTGCGGGTCTCCTCAGCGGTGGTGGCGACGATGTCGAAGCCGATGAAGGCGAAGAACAGCACGGAGGCGGCGGCCAGCAGGCCGAAGATGCCGAAGGAGCTGGACTGCCCGCCGGCGATGAGGGAGAACAGCGACTGGTTCAGGGAACCCGACGACGAGGGCTGCGCCGGCGGCACGAAGGGCGTGTAGTTGGCGGCCTTGACGTAGCCGATGCCGACGACGATCACCAGCAGCACGACGGCGACCTTGACGGCGGTGATCACCTGGCTGAACCGCGACGACAGCTTGGTGCCGACGGCCAGCAGGGTGCCCAGCACGAGCACGATGAGCACGGTGCCCCAGTCGAAGTCGACGGGACCGAGGGACACGATGGTCGGCACGTCGAGACCGAACAGCCCGAGCACCTGCGACAGGTAGGCGGACCAGCCCTTGGCCACGACGGCGGCGGCCAGGGCGAACTCGAGCACGAGGTCCCAGCCGATGATCCACGCGACGA
>DASWRQ010000002.1:0-4290 GCA_036403095.1 Kutzneria sp.
AGCGCCCCGGCACTGCTCTCGGCCTACGCTGAACCCGTGATCCTCGACGCGGCAACGATCCCGGACCTCCAGTCCCGCATGGCCACTGGCGCCCTCACCGCGATGGAGCTGACCGAGGCGTACCTGGAGCGGATCCGGAAGCTGGAGCCGAAGGTGAACTCCATCCTGTTCCTGGACCCGACGGCGCTGGACCAGGCCCGGGCGTCCGACCGGCGCCGCCGCGACGGCCGCACGCTGGGCCCGATCGACGGGATTCCGGTGCTGCTCAAGGACAACATCGACACTCACGACCTGCCGACGACCGCCGGTTCACGGGCGCTGCTGGCGGCCAACGCCAGCACGGACGCGCCGCTGGTGCGGCGGCTGCGGGAGGCCGGCGCGGTGATCCTGGGCAAGACGAACCTGTCGGAGTGGGCCAACTTCCGCTCGACCAAGCCGACCTCGGGCTGGTCGGCGGTCGGCGGCCAGACGAACAATCCCCATGTGCTGGACCGGAATCCGAGCGGATCATCGTCGGGGTCGGCGGTCGCGGTGGCGGCGTCGCTGGCGCAGGTGTCGATCGGCACCGAGACGGACGGTTCGATCGTCTCGCCGGGCGGCGTGAACGGGATCGTCGGCCTCAAGCCGACCGTCGGCGTGATCGACGGCGGCGGCATCGTGCCGATCTCGCACGAGCCGGACACGGCCGGCCCGTTCGCCCGGCATGTCGTCGACGCCGCGATCACGCTGTCGGCGCTGGCCGGCCGGGACTACGTGCCGGCCGAGATGTCGTTGCGCGGTAAACGAATCGGGGTGTGGACGATCGCCGGCGTCGACGAGGTCTGGCAGCAGACCCTGGAAACGCTCGGCCGGGCCGGCGCGGTGCTCGTCGACGTGCCGCCGGCCGACCAGGACAAGATCGGCGACAACGAGTGGCCCGCGCTGGTCGCCGAGTTCAAGCGCGACGTCACTGCCTATCTGGCCGCCAGGCCCGGCGGGCCGCAGACCCTGGACGAGCTGATCGCCTTCAACCGCAACGACCCGGTCGAGCTGTCGAAGTTCGGGCAGGAGCTGTTCGAGCAGGCCCAGGCCGCCCCGCCGACCAGCGATCCCACCTACCGCCAGCACCGTGCGACCGCGACCGAGCTCGCGCGGGGCTACCTCGACGGCCTGATCGCCGGCGAGAGTCTGGACGCGATCATCGCACCAACCAACGGCCCGGCGTGGCTCACCGACTACACGGTTGGCGACGTGGAAGGGATCGGCTCGTCGACGCCCGCCGCCGTCGCGGGTTATCCGAACATCACCGTGCCGGCCGGCTTCATCGAGGCGCTGCCGGTGGGAGTGTCGTTCATGGCCGAGGAGAACGCGGACGCGCGGCTGCTGGCCCTGGCCGCGGCGTTCGAACGCGTCGCCGACGCCCGGCGGCCACCGGGGTTCCTGCCTCACCAGTGATCGTTGCAGCGCACGACATGCAGCACGGCCGGCGCACTTCGACGCTGGAACCCGTTGCCGGGCCACACCCCGATGCCGATCTCCGCGCAGGTGTGGGCAGCCGGGGGCACGTCGATCAGATCGAGCGCCTCGTGGCCTTCGAACTCGTACGCGGGCCGACTGCCGGTGAGGAACAAGGTGTCCGCCGCGATCGTGTAGCGCAGGTCGTCCCGGCACTCGCGGTGTCGAGTGCGCAGGTAGTCCTGGCGATCGAAGGTGGGGAACGGGTTCAAGGGCAGGGTGACCTTCTGGAGGCCGTTCGGCGTGAGCCGGGCCCGAACGTCCTTCCACTTGGCGGGCCGGAATCCGAGGCTGTGGTGCGTCAGGACGAGGTCGAGCTTGCGCTCGTCGTAGTCCGGCGAGACCTCGCAACGGCCCGCCCGCAGCGGCAGGTACACCAGGGTCCGCGGCGAGCGGGCGGCCAGCCACCAGGCCACGGCGAGGTCGACCGCGCCGGCCCGGTCCACCAGCATCTCGGTGCCCGACCAGCTCTCACAGTGCGGACCATGGGCGATCGGTTTCGCCGGGTACATCACCCGGTACGTGTTCGTGCCGAGGCGGACCTGGTTCACGTAGTAGTGCCGGCTGTTCATGGTCGCCACACGTCGAGCGCGACGTCGACGAAGCGCTCGTGGAACACCCTGTCCCCCAACAGTTCCCGCAGCGCGGCCGCGAACTCCTGGACCCGCTCGCCGAACAGGTGCGGGGCAGCGCTGGAGGTGGAGAACACAGCCGCGACGATGTCGTCGGGGTCGCGGACGACGTCCGGTCCCGGGAACTCGAGGCGCTGCGGCCCTTGGAATCCCGCCGCGCGGTAGAACTCGTTCTCGCCGCCGCGGGTTCCGTTCGGCAGCAGGCTTTGGCCCGCGCGCCGCACCGGACCGAGGAAGCTTCGCACCAGCGCGTCGATCTCGTCGTACGGGACGTCCCCGGCGATGCCGCGATGCGTGGTCGCATGGACGTGCACGCAGGCCCCGTCCGGGGTGAGCATGGCCCGCGCGGTGGCGGCGACGCGGGCGCGATCCATCCAGTGGAACGACTGGGCGAAGGTGATCAGCCGGAACTCCCCCAGCCCGGCCGGCAGCTCCTCGGCCCGCAGGCAGCGCCACTCGACATTCCTTGCACCGGAACGGGAAGCCTCGGCGATCATGTCTTGGTCGGCGTCGACGCCGACGGCCTGCTCGAAGCGATCGGCCAGCATGAGCGTGAGCGTTCCCGGACCGCAGCCCACGTCGAGCAGCCGCCCGGTCCCGTCCAGTGCCAGCGCGTCGGCCAGCGCCGCGGCGATCTCCGTCGGGTAGGGCGTTCTTCCGCGTGCGTAGTACGCGGCGCTGCCGGCGAACAGCGTCGCGTCCCACTCCCAGCTGGTCTCGGACACCTGATCAGCCTAGTACTACAGCCGCATAGTGTGATAGTTGTCGGCGTGTCGTGAGCACCGAGGTAACCGATGCGTGGTCGACTTGGGTGTGCTGAGCGTGGAGCAGGACGTGACGGTCCCATCGGAGATGGCCGCAGACGATCGCCTGGCGCGGTGGCGGGCAGGGTTCGAGGACATGTTCGCGCTGGTCGCGGGCCGGTTCGCGCAGGCAGACTCGCGCCACCGCGCCCGGATGTACTTGCTGGGCTTGCTTTCCGGCGCCGAGCGCAAGAACTCCTGGACGATCGCCGAGCAGGCCGGTGACCTGGCCCCGGACGGCATGCAGCGCCTGCTGAACTTCTACCGCTGGGACGCCGACGCGGTCCGCGACGACCTGCGCGGCTACGTGCTGGACCAGATCACCGATCCCACCGGGGTCGTGGTCGCCGACGAGACCGGATTCCTCAAGAAGGGCACCAAATCCGCCGGTGTCCAACGGCAGTACTCCGGCACCGCCGGCAGGATCGAGAACTGCCAACTCGGCGTGTTCTTGACCTACGTGTCGGCCCGGGGACGGGCGTTGATCGACCGCGAGCTCTACCTCCCCGCGTCCTGGACCGACGACCGCGAGCGCTGCGCGGAGGCCGGGATCGGCGAGGAGGTGGAGTTCGCGACCAAACCCGTGCTGGCCCAACACATGCTGACACGCCTGCTGGAGACGGGCAGGGACATCGACTGGTTCACCGCGGACGAGGCCTACGGCGACAACCCCGGCCTGCGAACCTGGCTGGAGGACAACGACATCGACTACGTCATGGCCGTCTCCTGCGATCACCGCTTCGCGACCCCGAAAGGCGCCGCACGGGCGGACGAGCTGGCCCGCACCGCACCACGCAAGGGCTGGCAACGCCTGTCAGCCGGTCAGGGCAGCAAGGGCCACCGGCTGTATGACTGGCTGCTGCTGGACCCCGGCGCGGACGAGCACCTTCTCATGGTGCGCCGTTCGATCAGCAAGCCGGACGAGTTGGCATACTACATCTGCCACACTCGTCGTCCCGTGCCGCTGGCAGAGCTTGTCCGGGTCGCCGGAAGTCGTTGGGGTGTTGAGGAAACCTTCCAGTTCGCCAAGAACGAGACCGGCTTGGACCACTACCAGGTCCGCAAGTATCAGGCGTGGTACCGGCATATCACCCTGTCGATGCTGGCCGCCGCGTTCCTGGCCGTCACCGCGTGCGCCGAACGCGACCGGGAGGCAAAGGGGGCGCCACGGCCAGCCTCGGGTGTCTGATCCCGCTGTCGTGCAACGAGATCAGACGTTTATGGGCCATCCTGACGCGACCGACGCACCCCCGAGCACACACAGATCGATGGTCAGACTGGCGACGACTCCATCAGACCCGCGCCCGACGATGTCACTACCAGCGGCAACACCTGAAACATCACAGCCTGCGGCTGTAGTA
>DASWRQ010000003.1:0-10209 GCA_036403095.1 Kutzneria sp.
ACCCTCGTAGCCGTCAGCCGCCTGGCGGACGGCGATGCCGATCGCCTCGAGGGTCTCCTTGAAGTCCTTGGCCGCCGCGTCCCAGTTGCGCTGGGCGTTCTGGTAGGCCTCGGCCGCGTCGCCGGTCCAGTCCGCGACGATCGGCGCGATCTTGCTCTTCAGCGTGTCGAGGTGGCCGCCGACGGTGTTGGCCGCGTTGGTGACGTCCTGGGACGCCTGCTGGATCTCGGCGAAAGTGACCTTGATAACCGAGTCGCTCACGTTGTTCTCCCCTGAATGAAGTCTGACTAAGCCGCTATTGCAGAAGGCGCTTTTCCGGCCGCAGCCGAAACGAGAAGCAGAGGTCAGCCACCCAGCCGGCTGGTGATGCTGCTGATGCCGTGGGAGGCTTCCTCTTCCTGCTGCGCGTAGGTGCCGGACGCGGTCTTCATCGCGGTGGCGATCTCGTTCAGGGCCTGGTTCAGCTTCTTGGCGTCCTCCATCAGACGCTCCTGGAGCTGCTGGAACGCGGTGGAAGCCTGGCCCTTCCAGCTGGACTGCAGCGGGGTGAGATCGTTGTTGAGCTTGTTGACCGCGCCGTTGATCTCCTGCTCGACGTTCTCGATGTCCTTGGCGCAGCTCGCCATCTCGGCGAAGTTGGTCCCGTAGCCAGCCATTGGGACGTGCCCCCTTCAATCGGGTGAGTACTGAGGTACTTGGTTCGTACGGTTACTGCGACGACGACAGTGCCATGGTCGGTTCCACCCCGTCGCGGGTTCATGGCAAACCGTTGCTCAAGTAAACGGGTCCGGGTGGAACTAGCCGCGGAACATGATTCCCTCCTGCGAAAAGTCCTCGTCATCGTCACTCGGAAGGGGGCGTCGGCTTGCCACCACGGGTGGCTTAGGGGCACTGGGAGTAGTCGCCACGCTGGGCGCCAGCAGCTCGGTGCCCTCCGGCAGCCGGTCCACCGGCAGCCCCTCGTCGCTACGGAACGAGGTCGCCGCCCGACGCATCCCGGGCGAGGTCAGGTCGGCCGGCTCCGGCCGGGCCTCGCGGGCGCGGACCTTGCCGACCAGCTCCCGGGTCTGCCCCTTGGTGGCGGCGCTGCGGGCCCTGGCCTCCGACGCGGCCCGGCTGCCCCGCGCCACGGCGGAGTCGACCTCGGACCGGAACTGGCTCATCGCGTCGCCGATGGACACGGCGTCTCCCTCCTCAGGCTTGCACCGCCAGCGTGCTCACGACCTGCTGGCACGCGGCCGTCACGGAGTCCTTGTCGCCGGGCGCGTACTGGCAGCCGACGCTGACCTGCGCCTTGCCCTTGAGGATCACGTACCAGTCGACCGATGCCCCGTCGACGCGCTCGCGGTAGTAGAGGACATCCTTGCCGCCGAAGCTGGCGGCGTCCGAGAAATCGGAGAACTCGGCGCCGGCCTGCTCCACCGCCGACCGCACCTGGCTGATGGCCTGGTCGCGCTGGGCGCTGGCGTCGTAGTTCAGCGCCCGCTCCTGCACGGAGATCAGGGTCTTGCCGGCGGACCCGTCCGGCCTGAGCTGCACCTCGCGGAACGAGGCGTCGCCGCCGGTCTGGCTCCATCCCGCCGGCGCGGTGAAGCGATAGTCGTACTGGGCCACGTCCTTGCCGTCCGGACCGCCGGTGACCAGGCGGAACACCGTCACGCCGGCGGCGATCACCAGCACCACGGAGCCGACCACGACCCACGGCAGCCACTTGCCGCGCTTCTTCGCGGGCACCGGCACCTGCGGGAAGTTCGCCGGCACGGGCCGGGTGATATCGGCCGGCGCAGCACCCAAGGGCATCGGACCCGCGCCGCCCACCGGCACCGCCGCGTATCCGGGGCTCGGGGTGTCCAGCGGTTGCCGCATCGGGCTCGGCGGCCGCACTCCCGGGAACGCGCCCGTCCGATGTGGATCAAGGGTGACGACCCGCAGCGCACCGCGGGCCACGATCGTCTCGGGTTGGTCGAGCGTCGTCGGCAACACGCCGGCGCGCTCGTGCACCAGTCGCGCCACCAGCGGGATCCGGCTGGAGCCGCCGACCAGGAACACCGTGCTCAGCTCGCCGGCGGACAGCCGCGCCGCCTTCACGGTGTCGGCCACCAGATCGGCCGCCCGGCCCAGCTGCGGGCCGATCAACCGCTCCAGGTCGGCCCGCGTGACGTGGGCGTCCGGGAACGGCTGCGGCATCGGCACATCGGTGTAGGCGTGCCGGGACAGCGTCTCCTTGGCCCCGCGCACGTCCTGCCGCAGCACGCGACGCCGCCGGCGGTCGGCCATCTCGCGGCCTTCCATCAACGCCTGCCACGCCTGCGGATCCGACGCCGACACCAGTGTGCCGACGTGCTCCAGCAACGCCTGGTCGATGTCCGCGCCGCCGAAGTTCGGCTCGCCGCGCGTGGCCAGCACCTCGAACGACGCCCCGCGCCGCCGTACCACGCTGGCGTCGACGGTGCCGCCGCCGAAATCCAGCACGGCCAACGCGGTTCCGTCCGGCATCGCGGTCGACGCCGAGTGGAACACCGCTGCGGCAACGGGTTCCGGCACCAACGTCACCTCGGCGCCGAGTCCTTGCCCGGCCTGGCGCAGGATCCGGGTGCGGACCGCACCCCAGTCGGCGGGATGGGTCAGCACCAGCAGGTCGATTCGCGCGCCGCCGACCAGCCGCCGAGCCTCGTTGGTGGCCCGTACGAGCACCGCTCGCACCACGTCCAGCACGTTGAGCACGGTGTCGCCGAGCAGCAGCTGCCCATCGTCGATGCGGCGCTTGGGGTTCGGCTCGTAGCGCGACGGGTCCACCGCCGCCTGCCGCTCCGCCTCCTGCCCCACGAACAGCGTGCCGCCACGGTCGGCGAAGACCGCCGACGGCATCACCGGCGTGCCGCCCTCCAGGACGACCAGCTGCGGCTCCTTGCCGTCGACGGCCACCGCCACGCACGTGCTCGACGTGCCGAAGTCGACCGCAACATGAAGCGTCAACTCACTCGCCCGGCAGCCACGCGGTCTGCATGAGCTGCTGGCCCAGCTTGCGGGTGACGATCACACCGCGGCCCGGCGGCAGGATCGTCGGCTTGTAGGTGCCGACCAGCACGCCTTCGTCCTTGCTGCAGCTCATCACCATGCCCGGGGCGGCGATCTCGCGCAGCTTGCCGATCACCGGGTCGAACAGCGCCCGGCTGGCCCCGCCGGAGCGGCGGGCCAGGATCATGTGCAGGCCGACGTCCTTGGCCTGCGGCAGGAACTCGGACAGCGGCTGCAGCGGGTTGCCGCTCTGGGTGGCGACCAGGTCGTAGTCGTCGACGACGACGAACACGTCCGGCCCCTTCCACCAGGACCGGGCCTTGAGCTGCTCCTGCGTGACATCCGGGCCGGGCAGCCGGCCCTTGAGCGAGTTCTTGATGTCGTTGATGGTGTCGCCGAGCTGGTTGGCCGACACCACGTAGCTGAGCAGGTGGTCGGTGTTCACGAAGCCGAGCATCGTGCGCCGGTAGTCGACCAGCAGGATGACGGCCTCGCTGGTGGTGTAGCGGGTCATGATGCCGCGCACGATGGTGCGCAGCAGGTTGGTCTTGCCGGACTCGCCCTCGGCGAAGGCGAAGAAGTGCGAGTCGTTGTCGAAGTCGAGGAACACCGGCGCGAGGCCGTCCTCGTTGACGCCGATCGGGATCAGGTGCGGGTTGCGCTGCTGTTGCTGCGACGGCATCTGCTCGTACGGCAGCAGCTCGGGCAGCAGCCGGACCTGCGGCGCGATCGGGCCGCGCCAGGCGGCCGTGATCTTGCCGATGGCGTCCTGCACGCCCGCGCCGACATCGCCGACGTTGGACGACGAGTCGATGCGCGGCAGCGCGGTCAGGAAGTGCAGCCGGTCCGGCGTCAGGCCGCGGCCGGGCCGGCCGACCGGCACGTTCACCGCGACCTTGCGGTCGAACTCGGACTCGCTGGGGTCGCCGAGCCGCAGCTCGAACCGGGTGCCCATGAGGTCCTTGACCGCCGGCCGGATCTCGGCCCACCGGTTGGCCGAGATGACCACGTGGATGCCGAAGGACAGGCCCTGCGCGGCCAGGTTGAGGATGGACTGCTCCAGCGCCTCGAACTCCTGCCGGAAGTTCAGCCAGCCGTCGATGATCACGAAGACGTCGCCGTACGGGTCGTCGGGGATCTCGCCGCGCCGCTTGCGGTTGCGGAACTCGACCATGCCGTCGATGCCGGCGGCCCGGAAGCGCTGCTCCCGGTCGGCGATCAGGCCGGTCAGCTCGGCCACCATGCGCCGGGCCTTGTCCGGCTCGAGCCGGCTGGCCACGCCGCCGACGTGCGGCAGCCCCTCCAGCGGCGAGAGCGTGCCACCGCCCAGGTCCAGGCAGTAGAACTGGACCTCCTCGGGCGTGTGCGTGACGGCCATCGACATGATCAACGTCCGCAGCAGCATGGACTTGCCGGACTGCGGGCCGCCGACGACCGCGCCGTGGCCGGCCGCGCCGGAGAAGTCGGCCCAGAACGGGTCACGCCGCTGGTCGAACGGCTTGTCCACCAGGCCGAGCGGGATCTGCAGGTAGCCCTGGTAGCCCTGCGGGAAGATGCCCCGGTCCGGCGTCGCGGCCAGCGGCGGCAGCAGCATGTCCAGCGACTGCGGCTCGTTCAGCGGCGGCAGCCACACCTGGTGGGCCGGCGCGCCCTGGCCACCCAGCCGGCCGACGATGACCTCGAGCACGCTCGGCTCGATCTTGTCCTCGTCCTTGGGCTTCTCCTTGACCGCCTCGTTCGGCCTCTCCGGCTCCTTGGGGATCTCCACGAAGTCCGGCACGAAGTACTTGGGCCGGCGGTCGCCGCTGATGCCGGCCGGCGTGGCCGGCCCGGCGATCATGCCGGCCGGCCGGTACGGGCCGGAGACGTAGGCCGCCTTGAACCGGGTCATCGGCTCGCCCTGCACGGCCAGGTAGCCCGAACCCGGGATCGGCGGCAGCTCGTAGGCGTCCGGCACACCCAGCACGGCGCGGGACTCCGAGGCCGAGAAGGTCTTCAGGCCGATCCGGTACGACAGGTAGGTGTCCAGGCCGCGCAGCTTGCCTTCCTCCAGCCGCTGCGAGGCCAGCAGCATGTGGATCTGCAGCGACCGGCCGACCCGGCCGATCTGGAGGAAGATGTCGATGAAGTCGGGCTTGGCCGTCAGCATCTCGGAGAACTCGTCGATGCAGATGAACAGCGCCGGCAGCGGGTCGAGGTCGGCGCCCTTCTCGCGGGCGCTCTCGTAGTCCCAGACGTTCTTGTAGTTGCCCTTGGCCAGGACCTCCTGGCGGCGGGACACCTCGCCGGCGATGGCGTCCTTCATGCGGTCGACCATGGTGAGGTCGCCGGACAGGTTGGTGATGACCGCGGCCACGTGCGGCGCGTCGTCGAGTCCGAGGAACGTGGCGCCACCCTTGAAGTCCACCAGGATCATGTTGAGCGCGGTGGACGAGTGCGTGGCCAGCAGGCCGAGCACGAGCGTGCGCAGGAACTCCGACTTGCCGGAACCGGTGGCGCCGATACACAGGCCGTGCGGGCCCATGCCGCCCTCGGCGGCCTCCTTGATGTCCAGCTCGACGGACTGGCCGAACTCGCCGACGCCGAACGGGATCTTGTACCGGTCCGACTTGGGCCGCGGCCGCCAGGCCTGCGCGATCTCGAACGTCATCGGGTCGCCCGGGATGCCGAGCAGCTCCAGGATCGGCGGGTTGGCGTTGAGCAGCGGCTGGTCCTCGGCGCCGGTGGCCTCCTGGCCGCCGATCCGGAACGGCGCCAGCCGCCGGGCCAGCGTCTCGGCCTCCTGGACGGTCAGCGTGTCCGGCTGGCCGAACCACTCCACGCCGGCGCCGCTGCGGGCGCCGAGCCGGTCCGGCTCGACGACCAGGCGCAGGCCGCGGCGGGCGGCCAGGTTGCCCAGCGAGTCGGACAGGTCGAGCAGGGTCACGCCGACGAGGCCCTCGTCGAGGATGATCTGCTCCTCGCGGGTGATCTCGCCGTCGTCAACGATGATCAGGATGTGCGGCTGGTCGGTCAGCGGCGGCGCGTTGCGCTGGAAGCGCTGGCGGTCCCTGGTCTGCTCGTGCAGCCAGTCCTCGACCTGCTGCAGCGAGCCGCTCATCAGGCGCAGCGGGCCGATGCCGTCGACCTCGGTCGGGTGCTGGGCGTGCGGCAGCCACTTGCACCATTCCCACTCCGACTTGGCCCGGCCGGCGCTGACCACGGCGATCAGCAGGTCCTCGGGCGAGTGGAAGGTGACCAGCTGCCCGATCATGGCCCGGGCCAGGCCACGGGTCAGCTCGCGCTCGCCCAGCAGCGAGATGGCGGCGAAGCCGCGCATGGTGATCATGGTCGGCAGGTCGGGCACGATCGAGTGGGCGCGCACGAAGCGGCGCAGCGCCAGGGTGGCGATCGGCTCCAGCTCGTCGACCGGCCCGGTCTGCGGCGGCACCAGCCGGGTGGCCAGCCGCTGCGAGCCGCGGGCGATCCGCACGTGGCCGAAGTCGGGGTCGCTCTGCCGTCGCTCCCACATCCGCCGGGTGGTGGCCATCGACCACAGGGCCTGGGGGTCCGGGTGGTTCCACTCCAGCGCGGCCCGCTGGTCGTCGGCCGCCTCCCGGGCCCGCTCGCGCATCTGGCCGAGGTAGCGCAGGTAGTCCTTGCGGTCCTCGTTCATCTCGGCCTTGCGCTGGCCGCCGCCGCGCCCGCCGCCGGCGCCGCCGGCCATCATGCCGACGGTGGAGATCAGGAAGAAGCCGCCCATCATGATGGTCTGCGGGTTCTTGGCGCCGGGCGCCGTGAACATGTAGCCCATCATGCCGACCGACGCGACGATCATGACGACCGGCAGCACCTTCATCACGATGTTGCCGGGAATGACCCGGGGCAGCTCGGGCGGCGGCTCCAGGTGCACCTCACCGCCGGGCGGCCGCGGGGCGGCAAGGCGCGCCTGACGCCTGAACTGGAGCGTGCTCACCGGGACACACCTCTTCGGGTCGGGGGTGGATCGAAACCCATTCCAACGTCTTCACCGGAACCGCCGTTCCCGGGCGTGCCGGTGCGGCCATACTAGGGGCGGCCACCGGCGGCGCGCGGGCGGTTCGCGGAGTTCGGATGCGAAACGGCTGCCGGCGGCGGTGGTGAGTCCACACGAGACCGAAAGATGAGGGGGCCCTGGTGGCAACCGGTACGACGGTGTTCAGCCGGGTGACGGTGGTCGCGCCGCAGACACGGATCGACGTCGCGTTGCCGTCCGACGTCGCGGTTGCCGACCTGATGCCCATGCTGTTGCAGATGGCCAAGGAGAACCGCCCGGACGGCGGCGCCCGTCACGGCGGCTGGTGCCTGGCCAAGCTGGGCGAGGCCACGCCGCTGGAGGCGAGCCGCACGCTGGCCTCGCTCGGCGTGGTCGACGGCGACCTGCTCCAGCTGCGACGCCGTTCGGAGAATCCGCCGCCGCCGCTGTACGACGACGTCGTCGACGCCATCGCGGAGTCCACTCCGGACAGTTTCCGGCCGTGGACCGCCGAGACGGCAAGGCGAATCGGCCATGTCGCCGGCACCGTCGCGCTGATCGGCGCCGCGATCGCGGTGCTGCTGGCCGGTCCGCTGATGCCCGGCGGCTACGGCCTGGTGGCGGCGATCGCCGCCGGTGTCGGCATGATCGCCAGCGTGGTGGCCGGCGCCGTGCTGACCCGGGTCTACCAGGTGCCGGTCACGGGCGTCATCGTCGCCGCGGCCGGCGGCCTGCCGATGGCCTTCGTCGCCGGGCTGTACGTGATCCCGGGCGAGGTCACCCGGTGGAGCCTGTTGCTGGCCTGCCTGCTGGTGATGATCGTCTCCTGGGCCTGCATCCTGGTCGTCGGCTCCGGCGTGACCGTGTTCATCGCGGCCGCCACCGCGTCCACCCTGGGCTGGCTGGCCTTCCTGGTCGGCGCGCTGCTGGACACGCAGCCGATCGCCGGCGTGGCCGCCGGCGCGGCGGCGGTGTCGCTGGTCGCGCTGTCCTGGCTGCCGCGCTTCACCATCCGGCTGGCCAAGCTGCCGCTGCCGACCGTGCCGGGCAACGCCGAGGACCTCAAGGACGACGGCGGCTTCCCCGAGTACACCATGATCGAGAAGCGAGCCGGCCTCGCGCACGAGTACATGACCGGCATGATCATCGGCGCCGGCGTGACCTCCGCGGTCGCCGCCGTGCTGGCCGCCACCTCCGGCACCGTGTGGGGGCCGATCTTCGCCGTCGTGGTCACGCTGGTGATGCTGCTGCGCTCGCGCACGTACGCCAACGGCAGCCAGGCGGTGGCCCTGCTGGCCAGCGGCATCGTCGCCGGGGCCGGCGTGCTGGCCGGCTGGATCGCGCTGTCCGACCCGTTCGGCCGGCTGCTGTGGGTGTTCGGCACGCTGATCGTCGTCGGCGCGGCCGCGCTGGTGCTCGGCGTGGCCTTCCCCAAGCACAAGTTCTCGCCGGTGCTGCGCCGGTCCGTCGACGTGTTCGAGGCCATCTGCATCGCCGCGGTGGTGCCGTTGGCGCTGGCCGTGATGGACCTCTACAGCACGCTGCGCCACCTGAACCTCTGAGGGGATCATGCGGATCACACGGACAACGGCGCTGGCCGCGACCGTTCTGGTCGCGCTGCTCGGCCCCGGCCTGGCCCCCGCCCTGGCCCAGGACACCGTCCCGGCCGCCGGCGACGACGCGTGGGCCCCGCCGACCGTGAGCGGCGGCCCGCCGGGCAATGTCGCGCCGGACAAGTCGGTCGGGAACCCGACCGGCGCGAACTTCACCGAGCAGCAGCAGTGCATCAGCTCCACCGGCGGCGGCGCGCAGCTCAAGGACCCGCCCAACGGTCAGACCTGGCTGCGCCTGGACGAGGCACACCAGTACTCCCAGGGCGCCACGCAGACGGTGGCCGTGATCGACACCGGCGTGAACGGGCACGACGAGTTCACCGGCCGACTGCTGCCGAAGGTCGACTACCTCAACAACATCGCCAACGTGAGCAAGGACGACTGCGACGGCCACGGCACCGAGGTCGCCGGCATCATCGGCGCGGACACCACGGGCATGGGTGTCGGCTTCCAGGGCGTGGCGCCGAAGGCCCACATCCTGCCGATCCGCCAGACCAGCCCGTCGATCAAGGTCAAGTCACCGCTCGACCAGACCGACCGTGGGGCGGGCAACTCCATCTCGCTGGCCTACGCCATCCTGACCGCGGTCGAGAAGCACGCGTCCGTGATCAACCTTTCGCTGTCGGCCTGTCTCACGCTGAACATGAACCAGGCCGACAAGAACGCGCAGGATCAGCTCCATCGCGCGATTCACTACGCCGTGCACGACAAGAAGGTCGTGATCGTGGCCGCCGCCGGCAACCTCGAGCAGAACCAACCCGGCTGCACCACCCAGAACGACAACCCGGATCCCAACCGTCCCAAGTGGATCGAGTCGCCGGCCTGGTTCGCCGACGACGTCATGTCGGTCGCCGCGATCACCACCGACTCCGCCAACAAGCAGACGCCGGGCGCGCCGGCCCCGTTCACCATGTGGGGGCCGTGGGTCAGCGTCGCCGGGCCGGGCACCGGCATCATCACCCTGGACCCGGGCCGCGGCTCCGGCCTGGCCAACCAGGAGACCGGCAGCAACGGGCAGGCGCAGACTTTGCAGGGCACCAGTTTTGCCGCCCCGTACGTGGCCGGACTGGCCGCGCTGGTCCGGGACAGGTTCCCGAGCCTCGACGCGTACCAGGTGATGCGCCGGATCGAGATGACCGCGCAGCACCCGGGCACGCCGTCGGGCCGCAACAACCAGGTCGGCTACGGCATGATCGACCCGGTCGCCGCGCTCACCGCCGTCATCCCGGGCGAGCCCGGCTCGCCGGCGACGGCGCAGGCCGTCCAGATCAAGTCCGACGTGGGCGTGGCCGAGGTGAAGAGCCTGTCCCCCATGATGTGGGCCATGTACGGCACGCTGATCGGCGTCGCGCTGCTGCTGATCACGTTGTTCATCGTGCACGCCAGCAGCCGCGCCCGCCGCAACCACCGGCCGGCGCCACAACGACTGCGGATGTGAGCATCACTGCGCCGGCCCGATCCGGGCCGGCGCAGCGGGCTAGTTGTTCTCGCCGATGACCGTGGGGGCGGTCTTCTCCGGCGCGCCCAGCAGGTCCCGCAGGTCGCCGCTGAGGCGGATCTTGGACTTGTGCTCCTGGTCCTCGC
>DASWRQ010000004.1:0-13896 GCA_036403095.1 Kutzneria sp.
GACCGCCCCGAACTCGATCCACGTCGACTGCGGCTGACCCGAGTCGGGCACGGTGATGTTGCGCGAGTACACCGCCTCGTTCACGTCGGTGAAGCCCTGCTTGTACCAGCCGCCGCCGGGCACGGTGATCGAGGTCGCCCCTCGACCCGTCGGCGTGAAACTCCACGTCCCGGCCAGGTCGACCGAGGCGATCGCGGCGGCGCCGGCAGCCGCCGCCGCGGGGGCCGGCTGTGTTGCGACGGCCGGCTGTGCTGCGGCGGCGGGTTGTGCCGTGTCGATGATCGCGAGGAGTGTGGCGCCGGCCAGCGCTGCGCGGGCGAAGCGCTGGGATAGCGTGCGAGGGCTGTTCTGACGCATCAAGAAACCCCTTTCGAGGGTGTCTCGTCTACGGGGATACACCAATCATCGGACCCATCGTCACTACCGCCGGGGCCGCCAAAACGGAGGGGTCCACTATGGACTCGTCTACCGGCGCCATGCCCGCGGAGCAGGGCATCGGTCGGTAAGCAATGGGTTCGAACCGGTTCGAACGGGACGATAAGCGGGGTCGACTCGTGGTGTCAAAAGAAGAGCGCAATCCCGTGAAACTTGCAATCCCGTGAAACTTTCAGGCCGCAACCGGGTGCCCCGCCGTAGGCGGTCCACTGGATGACCTGTGCCCCGTCGTTAGTTGCGGCGCCGGAGACGTCGGCTGGCGCTAGCAGCAAAGCCAACATCCCACCTGCGCAGGCGGAGCCGAGCTGCGTTGCTGCCTCCGCGACCCGGACGGCTACCTGATCGAGATCGTTGAGACCACCGGCCTGCACTGATCCAGTTGTCCGGCACGCATAGCCGGGTCAGTCCGCGAGCCGGCGGAACTTGCTGGCGTGGAACACCAGCGGGGCGGTGCCGGCATCCACGGCCAGGCGGTGCACGGCGAGCAGCGCGAGGTGGTGATCGCCGGCCATGAACTCGCGGTCGAGGGAGCATTCGAGCCACGCGGAGGCCCCGGCGAGCAGGACGGCGCCGGAGTCGGTGGACCACCAGTGCAGGCCGGTGAAGCGGTCGTCGGTGCGCGAGGCTAGGCGGCGACAGGCGTCCTGGTGGCCGTCGGCGAGGACGCTGATGCCGATGCGTGGCGTGCTGCGGAGCACGGGCCAGCTGCGGGACGTCGTGGCGATGCAGAAGGACACGAGGGGCGGATCGAGAGACACGGAGGTGAAGGAGCTGGCGGCCAGGCCGACGGGTGCGCCGCCGACCAGGGCGGCGACAGCGGTGACGCCGGTCGGGAAGGCCCCGAAGACCTGGCGAAGCGTCGCGGGGTCGAGGGACTGCGCCAAGGCGGTCACGAGACACGCTCCGGGGCCGCGAGGCGGGACGCGAGGGTGAGAAGGGCGTCCGGGTCGGGGCAGTCGGCGGCGAAGAGGAAAACGGGACGGCCGGCGCGGAGGTGAGCGGCCAGTTCGGCGGCGACGGTGTCGAGGGAGCCGACGAGGTAGGGGCCCAGGCGGTGCGCCGAAGGGTGGAGGCCGGCGAGCGAACGGACATCGGCGGCGGTGCGGGCCAAGGTGCGCACCATGCGGTCGGCCCGGTTGAGGGGAAGACGCTGGTAGGCGGCGAGCCAGGCCTCGTCCTCCGACTCGCGGACGACGAGGCCCAGCCGCACGGCGCCGGCAGTGGTCATCAGACCGCGTCCGGGACTTCCGAGACGAGGGTGGCGATGGTGTCCCACAACGCCCGGGGCGTGCGGAACATGTCGACGATGGGGAAGTCGTCGGGAATGGTGATGCCGTAGCTCTGCTCGATGGCGACGAGCAGGCCCACGGTGCCGAACGAGCCCAACCCGGAGTCGGACAGGGGCACGTCGGCGGTGAATTCGCCCTGGAAGCCGACGGTGTCCAAGGCGTTGCGGAGCAACGCCTCGAACTGCTCGTCCCACGGCCGCTCCCCCACGGGCGCCGAAACCGCGGGCACGGGCAGCCGGGAGCGGTCCACCGCGCCGTCGGAAGTCAACGGCCAATCCTCGACGGACAGCAAGACCTCCGGGACCAACGACCGGGCCGACCGGCCGGCGGCCAACGCCCGCCGCAACGCGTCCTCGTCGAAGGTGGCACCCTCGGCCATGCGCACGTATCCGATGAGCTTTCCGTTACCCAGCAACACAAGACTGCTGGCCACCATCGGCTGCGCGTCGAGCAGGTCCCGCGTCCGGTACAGCTCCACAGGCTCGATCGGCCCCAGCTGCTCCAGGGCGCCGTCGCCGCCGAACCGGGCCCACTGCCCCGTCCGACGCCCATCGATCACCAGCTCCCCGACCACGCCGGCGGCCACGGGCCGCCCGTGCACGTCGAGCACCTGCTCGGGCCGGGCCCGAAGCTCGGCGGCGGGCAGGCAGGGCGAGCCGGCGTCGCCGGCGGGGCCGAGGGACATCTCCTCCAACACGGTCCGGTAGAGGCCGACCAGCCGGTCGGCGGCGGCCCGGCTCAGGCAGTGGTTGGTGGTGTTGAGCTTGAGCAGCCCGGCCACGGTGAACACGTGCAGCGCGAACTCGTTGTCGTTGTCGTTGAGGGTCCGGTCCCCGTCCACCAGCTCCCCGTCGACCTGGTGGAAGTCGAGGTAGTTGAAGAACACCTCCAACAGCCGGCCGCCGGGGTCGGCCTCCTGCTGGATGACCTGCATCGGGAACACCCGGTGCGGCCACAGGCCGGTCAGCCCGTCGTACACGGCCCGCACCAGCTCGCCCCAGGTGCCCACGCCGGAAGGCATGGGGAAGGGCAGCGTGTTCAGGTACATGCCCAGCACCCGGTCCGCGCCGGCAACCTCGGGTCGGGCGTCGCAGACCAGGCCGGTGAAGAACTCCGTTCGGCCGGTGATCATGCTCATCACCTTGAGGTGCGCGGCCAGCAGCACGGCCTTGAGCGACGTGCGCGTCTCGGTGGCCAGGCGGCGCAGATCGGCCTCCAGGTCACGGAAGTCGACGAAGTGCTGGTACCGGTCGCGTGGCGTCGACGGACCATCCCGCCAGGCCGACGGCAGCACGGCGTCGACCCGGCCGTCGACCACGCCCCGCCAGTAGTCACGGTCCTGTGTGGACTGCCGCGCCACCGCCTCGGCGGCGACGTAGTCCGCGTACCGGAAGGGAATCGGCGCCGGCTCGACCGGCGTGCCGCCGCCGCGGATGGCCCGGTAGCCGGTGAGGATCTCCATCAGCATCGTGTGGAAGCTCCAGCCCTCCAGGACCGGATGGCATTCGGTGATGGTGATCCACCAGTGCGGCGAGTCGTCCGAGGTGTGCGCGGCCACGCGGATCAGCGGCGCGACCGCGAGATCCATGCCCTGACCGCGTTCCCGCGCGGCGAACGCCTTCATCGCCGGCAGCCAGCCGTCCGGACCGATCTCGTGGTGGTGGATGCCGACGGCGATCGTGGCCTCGGCGTGCACCAGTTGCAGCGGCACCGAGTAGCTGCTCAGGTCGAACGTCGTGCGCAGCACCTCGTGCCGGTCCACCACGAGCTGCACGGCCCGTTGCAGGGCAACGGAATCGAGCCGCACCTCGTCGCGGATCAGGTAGGACGTGCTGTCCTGGTACGTGTTGACATCCGGGCGCGCCCGCAGCTCGATCAGCATGCCGAGCTGCATCGCGGCCAGCGGGTAGGCGTCCACGACGTCCGCCGGCAGCACGGCGCGGTCCGCCGCCCCGATCTGCGCGAACGGCTCGACCAGCGTGAACTGCTCCAGCGGCCGTTGTTGCGCCGCGCAGGCCTGTGCCAGCTCCTCGATGGTCTGGTGCTCGAAGATGTCAGCGGCAGACACGTCCAGGCCGTCGGCCCGCAGCTTGCCGGCCAGCGCCACCGCGCGCAGCGAGTCGCCGCCGACGTCGAAGAAGTTGTCCCGGACGTCGACGGCGTCGGTGGCCAGGATCTCGCACCAGGTCCGGTGGATGCCGGCGAGCAGCTCCGCCGGCACGCTCACCCGAACCTCGTCGGCCGCCGCCGCGACAGAACGAGACGGCAGCAGGTCGAGCAGCCGGCGGTGAATCCGGTCCAGCGGCTCGCGCGGGTCGGCGATCACGGCGTCGAGCAACGCCCCGAAGTAGGCGGCCCAGCCGCGGGCCGTGGCCTCGTCGAGCACCGCGGCGGCGTACTCCAGCACCGCGAACAGCTGCGTGTCCGCGCCTTCGACCGCGTGCAGGTTCAGGTCGAACTTGGCCGCCGGCTCGGCGGTGCGCCCCAGCTCCTCGGCGTGCAGGCCGGCGAAGTCGAAGGCGGTGGCATCTTCCGCGCCCTGCATGTCGAAGGCGGCCTGGAACAGCGGGTTCGCGCTGGTGCCGCGGGCCGGGTTCACCTCGTCGACCACCCACACGAACGGCGCCGCCCGGTGGTCGAGGGCGTCCAGGAAGCGATCTCTGACCTGGGTCAGAAGATCGGCGAACGTGTGATCGTCCCGGTGCCGCGACCGGATGACGACGGTGTTGACCAGGTAGCCGACCAGGTCGTCCAGTTCAGGAAGCGTGCGCGCCGACACCGGCAGGCCGACGGTGACGTCGTCGCTGCCGGACAGGTGCGCCAGCAGCACGTGATAGGCCGCCAGCAGCACCATGTACGGCGAGGCCCGGTGCTCGGCCGCCAACGCCAGCACCGCCTCGGCGGTCGCCGGCTCGATCGCGATGTCGACCACGCCGCCGCGCCAGTCGGGCTTCGACGTCCGTGCCCGATCCAGAGGTAACGGCAGCTCCGTTACTCCGGCCAGGGCGTCGCGCCAGTAATCCAGGTCGGCACGCACGGCTCCGATCCCCTGGGCGGTGCTCTCCCAGGCCGCGAAGTCGGCGTACTGCACTGCCACGTCGGGCAGCGTCCGCCCCGCGTACAACGCCCCGACCTCGGCCGCGATCTGTTGGTACGAAACGGCATCGCAGGCAATGTGGTGAATGGTGACGACCACCAGATGCGACAAGGGATCGAGCCGCAGCACGGTCACCCGCACAGGGTGCTGCGCGGTGAGGTCGACGGGCTTGCGTCGCTCCCAGTCGGCGATCTGCCGCGCCCGCTCCTCGCCGCCGGCGACGTCGATGACCCGCAGCTCGAACGGACCGGCCGGGTCGACGATCTGCACCGGTTCGTCGTCGCCGGCGTACCGGGTCCGCAGGATCTCGTGCCGGGCAACGACCTGCTCCCACGCCGTGCGCAGGCGCTCGACGTCCAGCGGACCGGCCAGCCGCAGCACCCAGCTCATCAGGTAGGCCGGGTTGGCCGGGTCGATCCGGTGCAGCACCCACATCTGCCGCTGGCCGGCCGACAGCGGCAACGGCCGGCTCCGGTCGGCCGGCGCGATCGTCCGGCGCGGACCTGCGGCCTTTAATCGTTGCTGGACAAGGGCTTCCAGCTTGGCGTCGAGGGTCATCGGGCGTCCTCCAGCTGAGCTCGCACGAGCCGCTCGATCTCGGCGGCCAGGCCGGCCGCCGTGGGGCGGTCGAAGAAGGCGCGCATCGAGACCTCGACGTCGAACGTCGCCTGCACGCGCCACAGCAGGCGCGCCACCAGCATCGAGTTGCCGCCGTGGGCCAGGACGTCGTCGTCGAGCCCGATGTCCTCGCGCTTGAGCAGCTCGCGGACGAACCGCAACGCCGCCTCCTGGAGCGGACTCTGTTTCTCCGTCAGCACGGCACCCACCTCCAGGTCGGGATCGTCGGCGAAGCGCTCGGCGAGCGTCCGCAGTTCGGTGGCCAGGCGGTTCGCCGTGGCCTCGTCGTAGAGCGCGGACGCGTATTCCAGGGCGCCGCCGTACCTTCCGTCCGCCGCGGGCCAGACGGTGAGTGAGAGGTCGGTGCGGGCGACCGTCCAGGCCTCGCCCAGCAGTTCGGCGTCGCGCGGGTGCCGCTGCTGCCCGATCAGGTCGTCTCCGGCGAGCGTGAAGTAGGCCTGGAACAAGGGAGTTCGCGACCGGTCGCGGCCCGTCGAGACCGCGTCGACCACGGCTTCGAACGGGGCCGCGTGCCGGGCGAAGCCCTCACGGCAGGCATGTTCCACTTCGGACAGTGCCTCGCCGAACGTCAGGTCCGGAGCCAAGCGGGCGCGGATCACCACCACGTCGATGAACAGGCCCACCAGGTCGTGCAGTTCGGGACGGGTGCGGCCGGCGTGCGGCGAGCCGACGCCGAAGTCCCAGCTGCCGGCCGCCCGGGCGAGTAGAATCGTCCACAGCGTAAGGAAAACCACGTAGGGCGTCGCGCCGACACCGCGGCCGATCGCCAGCAGTTCCGCCGCCGGCAGGTCCACGCCGACCGCGGCACCGTCGAGGCTACGCCGAGCGTCCCGCTCACAGCTCATCGGTAGCTCGAGGTTCGGCAGGCCGGCGAGCGTCTCGCGCCAGTAGTCCAGCTGCTCGGCCAGCAGTTCCTCGGTGACCTGTGCTCGTTGCCACGCAACAGCATCGACATAGCGCAGCGGCAGATCCGGCAGGGACTTCCCCGCCAGCAGCGATCGCAGCTCCTGCTCCAGGATCCGCGCCGACCAGCCATCACAGATGATGTGGTGGCACACCAACAACAGCAGCTGTTCGTCACCGCCGTCGCGGACGAGCGTCGCGCGGAACAACGGGGCCCGGCGCAGGTCGAAGCCGTAGGACAACTCCTTGGCGACCACCTGGCCGATCTGTTCGGTTTCGAGAGCCGGCAACGGCACCTCGGACCACGGCTCGATGACGGCGACCAGCCCGTCGGCGTCCATTGTGTACCGGGTGCGCAACACCTCGTGCCGCACCACAAGCTCGGCCAACGCCGCCTCGACGGCTTCCTCGGTGACAGTCGCCGGCAGCCACACCAGCATCGGTAGCAGGTACTCGCGGCTGCCGGGATCCATCTGGTCCAGCAGCCAGAACCGCTCCTGGGCATGGGACAACGCCAGTCGCGTGCCCTCCGGCGGCACCTCGATCGGCTGCGCCGCGACGGCCTTGCTCAGCAGCCCGGCCTGCTCGCGAACGGTCGACGCGTAGTGCAGCTCGCGGAAGTCCAGCGCCAGCCCCGAAGCCTCGGTCAGGGCCGCCGCGAGCCTGGTCATCAGCAGGGAATGCCCGCCCAGCCGGAAGAAGTCGTCGTCCGGTCCGATGTCGTCGACGTCGAGCAGTTGCCGCCAGGCCGCCAGCACGATGCGCTCCTCAGCGGTGCCGACGCCGACGGTCGGCGCGTCGCGAGACCAGTCCGGCTCCGGCAGCCGGCCACGGTCGGTCTTGCCACTTGACGTGCGGGGCAGGGCGTTCAGCGTGGTGATGATCGCCGGCACCATGGCCGACGGCAGCCGCTCCCGCAGGTACGCCGTCAGCCCCTCTGCTTGCGACGTCACCACCCACGCCGCCAGCCGCTGGACGCCGAACGGATCGGTGACCGCCTTCACCGCGGCCTCGACGACATCGGGATGGGTCGCCAGGGCCGCCTCGACCTCGCCCGGCTCCACCCGCACGCCGTTGATCTTGACCTGGCCGTCGGCCCGCCCGACGAACTCCAGCGCGCCGTCGGGCAACATCCGGACCATGTCTCCGGTTCGGTACGTCCGTGATCCGGGGGGACCGTCCGGATCCGGCAGGAACCGCTCGGCGGTCTGCGCCGGATCGCGGTGATAGCCGCGGCCCACGCCCGCGCCGCCGGCATACAGCTCGTCGTCCAGCACCTGGACGCGGGTGTTGTCGACGGGCCGGCCGATCGGCACCGGACCGCACTGCTGGGCCCGGTCGAACCACGCCGACAGGACGTCGATCGAGCACTCGGTCGGCCCGTAGGTGTTGAGGATCTGCACGTCCACCTGCTGAAGCACGCTCTGGCACAGCTCGGCCCGCAACGCCTCGCCGGCCGAGCAGATCACCCGCAGGCTGGTGCAGTCCGAGAGCTCCGGCTCCACCGCGAGCAGCCGCAACATCGTCGGCACGACCTGGAGCACGGTGATCCGGCGGTCGCGGATCGACCGGACGAGCTCGCCGGCGTCACGCCCGGCCGCCGGCCGCCCGAAGGTCACCGGCGCGCCGGCGATCAGCGGCGCGAAGATCTCCCAGCCGGCGGCGTCGAAGGTCAGCGGTGTCTTCTGCAGCACCCGGTCGTCGGCGGTCAGGCCGAGCGTCCGCGCACCCCATCGCACCCGGTTGGCGATGCCCTCGTGTTCGACGACCACCCCCTTCGGAGTCCCCGTCGACCCCGAGGTGAAGATCATGTACGCGGCCTGCCGGGGCATGGTCGCGTGGGTCGGGGCCTGCTCGGCGGTGCCGACGAGCTCCGCCACCAGCCGATCGTCGATGATCAGCGCGAGGTCGGCCAGCTCGATCACCTCGCGCCGGCGACCGGCCGGCGCCATCGGGTCGAGCGGCACGTAGCAGGCGCCGGCCAGCCAGCTGCCCAGCAGGCAGGCCACCAGGTCCGGCCCCGGCGAGACCAGGACGCCGACCATCGACTCCACACCGACACCGCGTTCCTTGAGCCCATGCGCGATGCGGCGGGCCCTCCGGACCAGCTCGCGATAGCTGAGCTCGCCCAGATCGGACAGCACGGCGGGCGCGTCGGGGCATCTCGCAGCCCGCTCAAGGACAAGCTCCGGCAGCAAGGTCATGGCATGGCTCGCCGGGCGCTCAGCGGCCGCATGTCGGTCCACACCTCGGCGATGTGGGCCAGGCACTCGTCCTTGCCGCCGCGGTGCCCGTCCGCGCGCCAGCCGGCCGGCGGCTCGCGGTCGGCCGGCCACAGCGAGTACTGCCCCTCGTGGTTGACGACCACCTGGTAGTTCACCGGTTCTCCCCAATGCTCCGGACCAATGCGCGGGTGTCGACCTTGCCGTTGGCGGTCAACGGGAACTCGCCGACGAGCACGATCTCGGCCGGCACCATGTGCGTGGGCAGCTCGGCGGCGAGGTCGGCCCGCAGCCGATCGGGCTCTGGCACGCTCCCCCGCACGAACGCCGTCAGCTTCGGCGGCCGGCGCGGCTGCTCGACGGCGATGACCACCGCGTCGTCGACGTCAGGTTGCCGCCGCAACGTCTCCTGGATCTCGCCCAGCTCCACCCGGTAGCCGCGGATCTTCACCTGCCCGTCGCCGCGCCCGAGGAACTCCAGGTCCCCGTACGGCTGCCAACGGCCCCGGTCGCCGGTCCGGTACAGCCGCGCGCCGGGCGGCCCGTACGGGTCGGGCACGAACTTCTGCGCGGTCAGCGCCGGATCGCCCAGGTAACCGCGGGAAACCCCGGCCCCGCCGATGCACACCTCGCCCGGCACGCCGACCGGCACCGGCTCCAGGTACTCGGTCAGCACGTGCATGCTGGTGTTGGGAATGGCCTGTCCCAACGGGATCAGGCCGTCGCCGCGATCATCGGTGATCACCTGGCCGGAGTTGCCGACGGTGATCTCGGTCGGCCCGTACTCGGTGGCCACCGGTGTGCCGGCGAGCTCGGTCCAGCGCCGGGCCAGCTCGGTCGGGAACGCGTCGCCGGCGGCGATCACGATGCCGGCCAAGCCTTTGGCCTCGTCCGGGCCGAGGTCGAGGGTGAGCAGGTTGAGGTGTCCCGGGGTCATCTTGAGGAAGCTGTACGGGGCGCCGGCGACCAGCAGCGCGCCGAGATCGGCGGTGTCGAGCGGATCCGGCAGCAGGTCGACGGTCTGCCCGACCAGCAGCGGCGTCAGCAGGCTCGGCAGGCCCAGATCGAACGTGATCGAGGTGAAGAACGCCGACCCGCCGGCGCCGCGCGCGGCGTACTCGTCGACCGTCCACAGTAGATAGTTGACGAGATTGCCGTGCTCGACCATCACGCCCTTCGGCGCGCCGGTCGAGCCCGAAGTGTAGATCACGTACGCGAGTTGCCCCGGACCGACGGAGACCGCGAACTCGGCCTCGGTCGTGAGCCGTTCCTCGTCCAGCAGCAGGAACTTCGCGCTGCCGCCCAACACGCCGAGGTGCTCGCTGCGCGTGATCACCAGCGCCGCATCGGCCGCCTCGACCATGCGTTGCAGCCGCTGCGCCGGGAGTTCCGGATCCAGCGGCACGTAGGTCGCGCCGGCCTTCCAGACACCCAGGATCACCGGCAGCAGGTCGGCCGACCGCCGCAGGCACACTCCGACCGGCGACTCCAGGCCCACACCGAGACCGTGGAGATGCCGGGCGAAGTGGTCCGAGCGCCGGTCCAGCTCGCGGTAACTGATCGCCTCGCCGTTCACTCGCACGGCGATCGCCTCGGGCGTCCTGACTGCCTGTGCCCGGAACAGATCGACCACGGTCTCGGGCCCGCGTTCGACATCGGGGCCGACGCTGGCCACGACTTCATCACTGGGCAGGAAGTCGAACGTGCCGGCCGCCATTGCCGCCAGCACCGACCGGTACAGCCCGGCCAGCCGCACCGCGCCGACGCCATGCAGGGTCAGGGCATGGTCGCGCACGGCGACGCAGAGCCCGTAGCGGTCGTCGATCGGGCCGCTGGTGAACAATGCCTGATCGGCGGGTTCGCCATCCGCGCCGGACTCCTCGCTCAGCATGCCCAGCACCTTCAGGTGCACCCTCTCGAGCACGGTCTCGTCCTCGAACCGCACCTCGGCCGTCTCGACGGCGTCCGACCGCCAGGCCGTCGGCAGCACGAAGTTCTGTACGCTCACGATTCCTCCCCCGCCACCAGCTGCCCGATCACCGCGCCGGCCTCGGCGAGCACGTAGTGGCCCGCGTCCAGCAGCCGCAGGTCGAACTCGCGGGTGGTCTCGGTGTGCCAGGCGGCCATGGCTGCCGAGCTGACGAACTCGTCGCGGCGGCCGCCGATGACCGTGATCGGCACGTCCAGCGGCGGCCCGGGCGAGTACCGCAGCCGTTCGACCACGCGGTAGTCGGCGCGCAGGATCCGCTCGAACATGTCCATCAGCTCGGGATCGGCCAGCACCTCCTCGGCCATGCCGCCGTACTTGACGACCCGCCGCAGCAGCTCGCCGCGCGGCAGCAGGTGCAGCGGATCGTCGATCCGACGGACCGTGGGCCCTTCGGCCGACGAGAGCACGACCCGTGACGGCATCGCCGCCCCACGATCGCGGAGCCGCCGCGCGTACTCGTAGGTCAACACGCTGCCCGAACAGTGCCCCACCAGCACAAACGGCACGTCCAGCAGCGGCGCGACGACCGGCTCCAGCCGGTCGAGCAGCTCCTGGCCGTCGTCGACCAACGGTTCGCGCAGGCGGTTCTCCCGGCCCGGCGGCCGGACCGCGCACAGCTCCACATCCTCGGCCAGGTGGTCGAGCCACGAGTTGAAGGCCGCCGCGCCGGCGCCGACGTGCGGGAAGCAGATCAGGCGCAGCCTCGGGGCCTCCACCTTGCGCGGCCGGGCGATCCACCTGCCCTCGAAGTTGATGCTGCCAGCGTTCATGCTGCCAACGCCTTTCGCATGGCCCGCGCCACCATCGGGTCGCCGATGACGGCATGCGGCGATTCGAGGCCGTAGTCGAGGCCGTGGGTCTCCATGTCCTTGGTGGCGGCACGTAACGCCTGCTCCGTCACGCTGTCGGCCGCCATGACGTCGTGGAACAGCAGGGTCGGCGCGTCGAGGTCGGGGAACCGGTAGGCACGCACGGCGACCTCCAGCTCCGCCCAGGCCCGTTGCAGCGCCGGCAGATCCGCCGGCCGCACGGTGTCGTCGTACCAGCCGCCGGCGCGCATTTCGGCATGGATCTGCGCCACACTCTCGCCGCCGCCGAGCCCGAATCGGGCCGCGATCACGGCCAGCCGTTGGCACAGCAGGAAATCCGGGCCGGCTGCCGGCTCGACCGCCGGCGGCTGCACCAGCACCAGCAACGCCACGTCCCGCAGCCGGTAGGCCATCTCGTACGCCACCACCGCGCCCTGGCCGAAGCCGGCCACCCGATACGGCCCCGTCGGCTGCTCATCACGCACGGCCGTCATGAACTGCGCCGCGAGTTGCCGCACACTGCCGGCCAGCAAACGGAAAGCCCGCACCGGACGCTCGCCCTCCCAGGCCGCGATGGCGTCCCGCTCGGCCTGCACGTGGCTGTCCGAGTGCACGACGTACAACGCCTCGCCCACCCCGTCGGTCACCGACTCGATCCGAGGGTCGACGGCCGCAACCGGTTCGTCCGAATACAGCGCCGGCAGCTCGACCGTCGCCGCCGCACCCACCGTCAGGCTTTCCGCCAGCCGAGCCGGGCTCGGATTACGCAAGGCCACCGAGCTGCGCAGCGGCAGCCCGCAGCCGCGGGCCGCGACCACCACGTCGATCATCGCCAGCGAATCGCCGCCCAGGTCGTAGAAGTCGTCGTAGGGCGAGACCTCCCGGCCGAAGTAGCCGCTCCAGATCTCGCAGATCAGGTTCTCCACCGCGTGGCAGGACAGCCGCACGGAGTCCAGTTCGGTCATCCCGGCACTACCCTTTCCTCGGCGCTGTCCCCCATGAATCCTGGTTCTCACCACGGCCGCCAGCCAGGCATCCGCACCGGCAAGTGGCCAGGGCGAAGTTGCCGGTCCGCTGCCTGGATGGGTGCGCCGCCGCCGGCGACAGTCGACGTATTTCCCGGCAGAGAACGGAGAACTGCGTTGACGACTGTGCTCACCGATCGTCCCGGTGAAACCTTCGGACTGGCGCTCAGCGATGGCGAGCGGTCGGACCTGCACGCCCTGGCGCACAGGCTCACGCACACCGCACCCGCCCTGCTCGACGACGGCGGCTGGGTGGCGCTCGTGCGGACGGCCGGCTGCCGACTGCCGTCGCGGCTGACCGAGGTGATCCGGGCTTTCCGGCACGATCCCGGCGTCGACGGCACGCTGACGATCACCAATCTGCCCATCGCCGCCGACCGCCTGCCGCCGACCCCCACGGTCAAGGACTCCGTCGAACGCACCGCCACCATTGCGGCGACGACGGCAATGCTGCTCGGCCAGCAGCTCGGCGAGGTGATCGCCTACCGGGACGAGAAGCACGGCGCGCTGGTGCAGAACGTGATCCCGGTGCGCTCGCTGGCCAGCACCCAGAGCAACGGCGGCTGCGTGCCGCTGGAGCTGCACACCGAGAACGCGTTCCACCCGCACCGGCCCGACTACGTCGGCCTGCTGTGCCTGCGGCCGGCCCACCAGGACCGGGTCGGCACGCAGGTGGCCGCCATCCGCCGTGCCCTGCCGCTGCTGGACGACGCCGACGTCACGACCTTGCGTGAGGCCCGTTTCTGCACGGCCGCGCCGCCGTCGTTCCGTTCCGCCGACAGCTCCTCCCCCAGCGCGGTCCTGCTCGGCGACGCCGGGGACCCCGACATCTGCGTCGACTTCCACGCCACGACGGCCTTGGACGACAAGGCCGCCCGCGCCCTCGACCGGCTCCGTGCGGCCCTCGTCGAGGTGCGGACCGACCTGGTGCTGCGCCCCGGCGACATGGTGTTCGTGGACAACCGCCTGGTGGTGCACGGCCGCGTCGCGTTCACTCCCCGCTACGACGGCCACGACCGCTGGCTGCACCGGGTGTTCGTGCACCTCGACCACCGCCGCAGCCGCCCGGCCCGCCCCGCGAACGGCGCGGTCCTGGTCTGAGCGAAGAAAAGCCGGAGCCGCCACGCGGCTCCGGCTTTTGTCATGCCGCGGTCTGCCTTCGAAGCTCGGCCAGGTGGTGCAGCGACTTCAACACGACGTCCGGGGCGACGCCGAAGTCGATGAGGCAGGCGATCTCGTCGACGCCCAGGTCGCGGAGGTGGTCCACCCGCGCCAGGCAGCTCTCCGGTGTGCCGAACAGCCCGGCCGAGCCGACATAGCGCTCGAAGGCGTGGTCCATGATGGCGGCGATGTCGTCGGGTTCGAGGTCGTCGAGGTTGGGGACGGAACCGTCCTGGGGCGCCGACTGGCCCGGCTTGGCGAAGCTCGTCTGCTCCCACTGCATGGTGTTGATGAGGTCGGTGGAGGTGCGCAGGTAGGCGAGGAAC
>DASWRQ010000005.1:0-17037 GCA_036403095.1 Kutzneria sp.
CATCGGCGAGTCGCGCTCCGGGACGCGGAGCGCGACTCGCCGGCGGTCACCAGGTGACGGGCAACGAGGTGAGGCCGCCGAAGATGGAGCCGGCGCGCGGGGTCAGGGACTCGGCGGGCACCGCGAGGCGGAGGGTGGGGATGCGGCGGAACAGCGTCGCCAGTGCGACCTTCAGCTCGGTGCGGGCCAGGCTCGCGCCGACGCAGAAGTGCACGCCGTGCCCGAAGGCCAGGTGGATGTTGGGGCTGCGGGTGGGGTCGAACTCGTCGGGGTCGGCGAACACCGACGGGTCCCGGTTGGCCGCCCCGCTGGCCAGCAGCACGCAGTCGCCGCGCTTGATGGTGACGCCGTCGATCTCCACGTCCTCGTGGGCGTAGCGGAGGATGCCGATGCCGCCGGTGAAGGTCATCCGCAGCACTTCCTCGACGGTGGCCTGGGCCTGCCCCTCGGGGTCGGCGGCGAAGCGGTCGCGGCGGTCGAGGTCGGCCAGCAGGAACACGACGCCCATGTTGATCCGGCTTACGGTGGTCTCGTGCCCGGCGACCAGCAGGCCGCCGGCCAGCTGGGCCATGTCGTGCTCGCTGAACGCGGGGTCCTCGGCCTGCACCCGCACCATGTCGGTCATGACGTCGGGCTGCGGGTCGGCCCGCTTCACCGCGGCCAGCCGCAGCATGTAGTCGCGCAGCTCGTCGAAGGCCTGCCCGGCGGCGGCGCCGATGTCCATCCGGCCCAGTCGGGTGGACAGCTCGTGGAAGTGGTCCCGGTCTTCGAACGGCACGCCGAGCAGCTCGCAGATCACCTGCACGGGCAGCGGGAACGACAGCAGCTCGTGCAGGTCCACCGACCGGGTGGGGTCGGCGTCGTGCACGGCGATCATGTCGTCGATGCGGGCGTCGACGAGCTCCTGCACGTGGTCGGTCAGCTTGCGCATGCGGCCGGCGGAGAACGCCGGCACCAGCATCCGGCGCAGGCGGTCGTGGTCGGCCCGCTCGTCCTCGTACTCGCCGGTCGGGCCGCCGAACACGGCCGCGTCGGACACCTTGGACGCCTGTTCGGGCGCGGGGTGGGAGCGGCCGAAGCGCCGGTCGCCGAAGATCATGCGGGCCTGCTCGAAGCGGGTGACCAGCCAGGCCGGGTCGCCGGCCGGCGTGAGCACCTCGACCGGGGCGGCCTCCCGGTTCAGCACGGCGTAGAGCGGCGCGATGTCCATCGCGTTGGGCCGGGGGAACGGCAGCCGTGGGCGAGTGTCGGTGGTGGTCATGTCAGTCCTCCCAGTGGTGACGCGGCGCGCTCACGCAGGCTGTCGAGCCAGCGCAGTTCGGTGTGGGCGCGGCGGACCACCTCGTCGAGCACGACCCGGGTCCAGCTGTCCGGCTCGACGCCCGCGGCGAGCTCGTCGCTGCGCTCGGCCCGGGCCAGCAGCGCCCGGCTCCGCGCGTCCAGCACGGCGATGCGCTCGGCCACGGCGAGCCGGTCGAAGTTGGACAGCCGGGCCATGAACTCGCCCTGGTCGGCGGCCAGCTCGTCGGGCAGCTCGGCCAGCATGTCGTGCAGCATCTCCAGGCCGACCTCGGTGACCTCGTAGCGGTGCCGGGTCGGCCGGCCCTGCTGGGCCTGCGGCGTCCTGGTGACCGCGCCGGCCTCGGTGAACCGGCGCAGCGTCGGATACAGCGAGTTGTTGGACAGCGTGGTCCCCAGGCTCTGCTCGACCCGCTGCCGCAGCTCGTAGCCGTGGGACGGCTTCTTGGCCAGGCTGGCCAGCATCACGATCTCCACCCACACGTAGGTCACCGTAACCTAGGGGAGGGGATCGTGTCTCGATAAGCGCTGGCGCTCCCGCGTCAGGCCTGGTTCGCCGCCGGGATCCGGGTCGGATTGAACGCCTAGGCACGGCGCCTACCGCCGCCCCCCGTCCTGACGCCACATGTGGTCCCCATTCGACTCCTGAACGCGAATATGGACCACATGTGGCAATCAGGGGTCACATTTTGGCGGCGCCGGACTTGATGGCGGTGCGGATGCGGGAGTACGTGCCGCAGCGGCAGATGTTGCGGATCTGGTCGAGGTCGGCGTCAGTGATGGCCCGGCCCTCGGCGCGGACCTTGTGCACGAGGGCGACCGCGGTCATGATCTGCCCGGGCTGGCAGTAGCCGCACTGGGCGACGTCCTGCTCCAGCCAGGCCTCCTGCATCGGGTGCAGCTCCTGGCCGACGGTGGCCGGCAGGCCCTCGATGGTGGTGACCTCGTCGTCGGCCTTGATCGCCGACACCGGCACCGAGCACGGGTTGAACGCCTTGCCGTTGATGTGCGACGTGCAGGCCTTGCAGACGTTGAGCCCGCAGCCGTACTTGGGGCCGGTGACGCCGAGCAGGTCGCGCAGCACCCACAGCAGCCGGACGTCGTCGGCGACCTCGACGGTGACCCGCTCGCCGTTGAGCACGAAGGTGTGACTGGACATGCGGCGGGTCTCCTCAGGAGTCGAGGCCGTTGGTGGGTGATGCCGGCGTGGACGGCTCGGTGGGGTAGGGCTCGAAGCCCAACGTGCCGTGGTTGATCGGGAAGTACGTGGGCATGGCGCCGACGGCCCGCGCGTAGGCACAGGCCACGGCGGCCATCGACGGCGCGACCGCGAGCTCGCCGGCGCCGCTGGGGTTGCCGCCGCTGGGCGCGATCACGACCTGCATGTCCAGCGGCGTGTTCCACTGCCGGGTGTAGAAGTAGTTGTCCCAGCTGCCTTCCAGCGGGATGCCGTCCTTCATGTGCAGGCTGGACGTCAGCGCCATGGCGATGCCGTCGTTCATGCCGCCGATCATCTGCGCCTCCAGCCCGCGCGGGTTCACGGCGAAGCCGGGGTCGACGACGATCAGCGCCTTGGTCACCCGCGGCCCGGTGACGCCGTCGGTGACCGGCCGGTTCACCGTCTCCGGCCGGCAGTCGATCTCCACCAGGCAGCACACCGCGGCCTGGTACTCGGAGTGCACGGCGATGCCCTGCGCCACGCCCTGGGGCAGGGACCGGCCCCACTGTCCCACCGAGACGGCCTTCTCGAAGACGGCCTTCAACCGGTTGTCCCGCAGGAAGGCCCGGCGGATGGCCACCGGGTCCTTGCCCATCTTCTTGCCCAGCTGGTCGACCACCAGCTCCTGCGCGGTGACCACGTTGGGGGAGTAGATGTTGCGCATGCTGCCGGTGTTGAACCTGAGCGGGATCTCGTTGAGCAGCTGGGTGGTGACGCCGAAGTTGTACGGCGACGACTGGGTCAGCAGGAAGATCGACTCGGCGAAGCTGAGGTTGCCGGCGATCGGCAGCTTGGCCGCGAACGACGTCAGCATCTCGCCCAGGCCGTGGCTGAACTCGGTCTGCACGCTGGTGTGCCGCTGCTCGTAGCTGACCACGTTGCCCAGCGCGTAGGTCATGCGCACCCGGGACGTGCACATCGGGTGAGTGCGGCCCTGGCGGAAGTCGTCGGTGCGCGACCACATCAGCTTGACCGGCTTGCCCATCGTCTGCGAGATCTCGGCCGCCTCGGCGGCGACGTCGTGGAACAGGTGCCGGCCGAACGAGCCGCCGCCCTGGGCCACGTGCACCTTGACCGCGCCGACCGGCAGGCCGAGCTGGGCGGCGATGTCCTCCTGGGCCACGATCGGCACCTTCAGGCTGGACCAGATCTCGGCCGAGTCCTTGCGCACGTCGGCGATGGCGTTGTCCGGCTCCAGCGGGCTGTTGCTGGCGAAGGCGAAGGTGAACTCGGCGTCGAGCACCTCGGTCAGCAGGCCCGGCACCAGCATCGGCAACTGGGCTTTCTTGAGCGCGGCCAACACGGTCGCGTCCGAGTGACCGTCCACTGTGCCCGGTCCCCAGGTCACGTCCAGCGCGCGCAGGCCGTCGATGCACTGGCCGAAGGTCTCGGCCCGCACCGCCACGCCGCGCGACACCGTGGCCACGTCGGTGACGCCGGGCATGGCCAGCACCGCCGCCTTGTTGTTGACCGAGCGGACCGTGCCGTTGATCGTCGGCGGCCGACGGACCATGGTCGGCTTGGCGTTGGGCACCTGCATGTCCATGCCGAACGTCTTGCGCCCCATGACCGCGTCGCGGGCGTCGATGCGGTTCTGCGGCGTGCCGAGCACCTTGAAGTCCGAAGTGGACTTCAGCTGCACGGTGGCGGCCTCGATCTTCGAGCTGGCCGCGGCGACCACCAGCGAGGCGTAGGTCGCGGTCCGGCCGCCGGGTCCGCTGATCACGCCGTCACGCGTGGTCAACGAGGAAGCCGTTGTGCCCCATTGGCTCGCGGCGGTCTCCAGCAGCCGCTGCCGGGCCACCGCCGCCGCCGTGCGGACCGGGGTGTAGATGCTGCGCACCGAGTTGGAGCCGCCGGTGAGCTGGTTCATCAGCAGCTCCGGCCGGGCGTCGGCCAGCGTCACGCTGACCTTGTCCAGCGGCAGGTCCAGCTCCTCGGCCACCATCATCGCCACGGCGGTCGTGATGCCCTGGCCGACCTCGGCACGGGGCACCGCGAACGAGGCGCTGCCGTCCCGATTCATCTGCACGGACACGAGATTGGCCGTCGGCGCGGCGGCGAGGTTCTGCAGATCGCCGAGGTCGAAGAGCTCCTCGGGCTGCGGCAGGGTGGGTACGGCGGCGTCGGCCCGCTGCGGATCGATCCACTGCACGGCGACCGCAAGGGTCGGCGCGGCAAGGAGATACGCGAGGAACCTGCGGCGACGGAGGTCTTCGGCCATGGCGCGGAGTGTGTCACCGATCACAAGGGGTCGCCATGACCGACGTGCCTACTTCTGGCGTAGTCGGATTGTGCACGATGCACAAGCGCCGCAGACGCGGCTCAGCGGCATGGTTGACCACGCAACTGCGGGTCAGGCCAGCGGTCCCGGCGGCAGCAGCCGGGAGGCCTTGAGCGCCAGGGACAGCTCCAGGTGCGGCACGTCGGACAGGTCGTTGCCGGTGACGGCCTCGATCCGGGCCAGGCGGTTGATCACCGTGTTGCGGTGGCAGTGCACCAGCTCGGCGGTGCGGCTGACCGAGCCGGCGGTGGCGACCCAGGTCTCCAAGGTGTCCAACAGGATCCGCCGCTCGCCGACCGGGATCTTGAGCAGCGGCCCGAGCCGGAGCCGGATGAGCTCCTCGGCCAGCTCGGGCGAGCTGAGCACGAGGGCCTCGGGCAGGCGGTCGGCCAGCGCGGCGACCTCGACCCGGCCGGGCTGGATGGAGCGCCGGGCCAGCGTCGCCTGGCGGTAGGCGACGTCGACGTCGGCCAGGCCGGGCACGACCAGCGACACCCCGGCCGGCGTGGTCATGGCATCGCGCAGCACCTTCAGCACAATGCCCAATTCGGGTGAATCCAAGGAGAGTAGCCCGACGAGCATGTGCGCCCGGAGCTGCCACGCGGAGTGGATGCCGTGCTCGGCCAGGACCTGGCCGACCGCGGTCGAGGCGTCGGCGACGACAACGGCGTACGGGCCGTCGACGGGGACGCCGATGATGCGGGCGGCCTCGTGGGCGAAGGCGAGATCCTTGGCCCGCCCGCGCAGCAGGCCCTCCCACAGGGTGGCCCGCCGCTGCTCGTCGATCCGCACGAGCTGCCGCTCGGCGGCGTGATAGGCGGCGGCGACGTGCGCGGACGTGGAGTCGACGACCTCCCACAGCCAGGTGGCGATCTCCAGCAGCCCCTCGGCGTCCACGCTGCCGTCGGACCGGGCCTGGTCGACCAGCGCCTGCCACAGCAGCCGCCCGCCGAGCCGGAACGAGCGCAGCACGTCGTCCAGCGGCATGCGCTGCTCGGCCCGCCGGCGGCCGGTGCAGCGGGCGGCGGCGTAGAACTCCTCGGCGTCCTCGTCCCGGCCGATCAGCCGGAGCACGCTGGACATGTTGTCGTGGCAGGACCGCCGCAGGTCGTCGTCGGACACCACGCCGACCCGGCGGTAGCCCGGGTTCTGCTCGGCGATGACCAGCACCAGCTGGTCGGCCAGCGCCGGCACCCGCGCCGCCACGCCTGCCGCGAGCGCTTGCGCGGCCGTTTCGTCCATCTCAGTCCTTCAAGTCCTCGGTCGTGCCGGCCCTCAGTCCTTCAGACGCAGCGCCAACCACAGTTCCGCGCGGGTGTCGGCGGAGTCCAGGTCCCGGCCGAGCAGCTGCCCGACCTTGGCGAGCCGGTGCCGCAGCGTGTGCCGGTGCACGCCGAGCGCCGCCGCGGCCGGGTCCCACTGGCCGTTGTGCGCCAGCCAGGCCCGCAGCGAGGCGATCAGCTCGCCACGGCCGGTCGCATCGTGTTCAACGAGCGGGGCGAGCAACCGGTCCGCGAACACGCCCGCGACTTCGGGATCGACCAGCCGCAGCACGCCGTCGTCGGCCAGGTCGGCGAACCGCACCAGCGGCAGGTCGGTCCGCACGGCCGCGGCCAGCGCCCGTTGCGCCTGCTTGAGGGCCTGGTCGAGAGCGCCGTACTCGGCCGGATCGGACACGCCTACGTGCAGCCCGGGCAACTCCGGCTCGGCCCGCACCACGAGCAGCAACGATTCCCCAAAGGGCGCATGAAAGGCGTCGCTGTCCTCGGCCCGGTCGACCGCCGCCTGCCGGTGCCGCGACGGCCCCGAGGCCAGCGCGATCCGCACCGGGGCCGCCGGCAGCTCGCCCCACAGGTCGGCGGCGATCTCGGCCACCAGCGCGGTCTCGCCGGCCAGCAGCAGCCGGAGCAGGCCGCCGCGCAGCCGCCGGGTCGCGGCCTCGACGGCGTGCGGCCGCTCGAAGCTGACCGTCAACAGCGAGGCCGCGGTGGTCAGCACCTGCTGGTCGGCCGGCGTCAGGCGGGTGGCCCGGCCGACCGCGAGGAAGCCGCGGATCCGTTCGCCCGCGCCGAGGGTCTGCACGGTGATCTCGGCGCCGTCCAACTCATAGGTGAGGCTGGCCGGTCCCGCGTGGAAGCGGGGGAGTTCGCTGCGCAGCTCGTCGAGCACCGGGCTGTCGCCGGCCCGCACGGCCCCGCGCGGATCCAGCAGCACCGCCCACGCGTCGAGCCGGCGGGCCAGTTGCCGGGTAACAGTTGTCACGCCATTGGGTCTTACGGCCGCTGAAGTCAACGCCCGCTGAGCCTGATAAGCCCGGGTCACGGCGGCGTACTCCTCGGCCGCGACGGCCTTGGCCACCGCCTTGCTGATCGCGATGAACGGCACCGGCCGGGGCACCTCGATCACCGGCAGACCAACCGCGTTCGCCGCCTTGATCACGGTTGGCGGCACCGCGGCGTGCGTCAGCCCGGTGCCGAAGCCGAGCCCGGCGACCCCGGCCGCGTGCAGCCGTTCTATGTAGTCCGCGGCCCCGGACCGCACCCACAGACCCGTGGTCAGCAGCAGTTCGCCGCCCTCGAGGAACCCCGTCGGGTCGGCCAGCTCGCTGGTGTGCACCCACTGCACCGGGCGGTCGAGGTGCTCGGCCCCGGCGCGCACGACCAGGCCCAGGTCGGGCCGGTCGACCAGCGCGGCGAGAGTGGGCGTCACTCGGCGGTCCTCGACAGTTCGGCGAACAATTCAGGCTGACTTGTCCAAACAGGCTACTTGGCCGCGGCGGTCCCGCCGGACCACCGTGAACCGACCGCCCTGAGGAAACCGGAGCCGCCGAATGAGCACGCCCGATCTCGATCCACCTCGGCCCAAGCTGGCGTCCACCCTGCAACGCCGCCACCTGAGCATGATCGCCATCGCCGGCGTGATCGGCGCCGGCCTGTTCGTCGGCAGCGGCGCCGCGATCAAACAGGCCGGCCCGGGCGCGCTGATCGCCTACGCGGTGTGCGGCCTGCTGGTGATCCTGGTGATGCGCATGCTCGGCGAGATGTCGGCCGCCAACCCGGAGACCGGCTCCTTCTCGGCCTACGCCGACCGCGCCATCGGCCCGTGGGCCGGCTTCACCATCGGCTGGCTGTACTGGTTCTTCTGGGTCGTCGTGCTCGGCGTGGAGGCGACGGCCGGCGCGACCATCGTGCACCGCTGGCTGCCCGAGGTGCCGCAGTGGACGTGCGCGCTGATCCTGATGGCCCTGCTGACCGTGACCAACCTGTTCTCGGTCCGCTCGTACGGCGAGTTCGAGTTCTGGTTCGCCTCCATCAAGGTCGCCGCGATCGCGGTGTTCCTGCTGGTCGGCATCGTGGCCATCCTGGGCCTGCTGCCGGGCTTCCCGTCGCCCGGCCTGTCCAACCTGACCGGGCACGGCGGCTTCCTGCCCAACGGCGCGTCGCCGGTGTTCGCGGCGATGCTGGTGGTGGTGTTCTCCTTCTTCGGCGCGGAGATCGCCACCGTGGCCGCCGGCGAGTCGGCGGACCCCGGGCACGCCGTGCGGTCGGCCGTGCGCTCGGTGGTGTGGCGGATCATCGTGTTCTACCTGGGCTCCATCGCGATCGTGGTGACGCTGCTGCCGTGGAACGACGCGGGCGTGGCCAAGAGCCCGTACGTCGCGGTGCTGGACCGGATCGGCCTGCCGGCCGCCGGCGTCGTGATGGACGTGATCGTGCTGACGTCGGTGCTGTCCTGCCTGAACTCCGGCCTCTACACGGCGTCGCGGATGATGTTCTCGCTGTCCAACCGCGAGGACGCGCCGCGGTTCCTGGGCCGCATCGGCCGCACGGGGGTGCCGACCGCGGCCGTGCTGGTGTCCACTGTGGTCGGTTTCGTCACGGTCGTCTTCAACTACGTCTCGCCGGACACCGTGTTCCTGTTCCTCACCAACTCCTCCGGCGCGATCGCGGTGTTCGTCTGGCTGGTGATCGCCGTGTCCCAGCTGCGCATGCGGCGTCAGCTGGAGCGCGACGACCCGGCGCGGTTGACCCTGCGCATGTGGGGCTACCCCTACCTGACCTGGGTGTCGATCGTGGCGATGGTCGTGCTGCTGGCCGGCATGGCCTTCGACGCCGACGCCCGCTCGCAACTGCTGCTCAGCCTGCTGGTCGCGGCGCTGGTGCTGGCCGTGAGCTTCGTCCGGCAGCGCGCCCGCGTCCGCACGCCTGCATAGGAACCCTCTGGACAGGAAGGACACAGCCCGGTGGCTACCCCCACTCTCGCCCGTCACCTCGTCACCGAGATCCCGGGTCCCAAGTCGCAGGCCGCTCAGCTGCGCCGGCAGCGGACCGTCGCCGCCGGCGTCAGCAGCGGGCTGCCGGTGTTCGTCGAGTCGGCCGGCGCCGGCCTGCTGCACGACGTGGACGGCAACACACTGGTGGACCTGGGTTCCGGCATCGCCGTGACCGGCGTCGGCAACGCCGCGCCGGAGGTGGTGGCGGCGGTGCAGGAGCAGGTCGCCAAGTTCACCCACACCTGCTTCATGGTCACGCCGTACGACGTCTACGTGGACGTGTGCGAGCAGCTGGCCGAGCTCACGCCGGGCTCGCACGAGAAGCGGTCGGCGCTGTTCAACTCCGGGGCCGAGGCGGTGGAGAACGCCGTCAAGATCGCCCGGCACGCCACCGGGCGGCCGGCGGTGGTGGTGTTCGACCACGCCTACCACGGCCGTACCAACCTGACGATGGCGTTGACGGCCAAGAACATGCCGTACAAGCACCGGTTCGGGCCGTTCGCGCCCGAGGTGTACCGGCTGCCGATGTCCTACCCGTTGCGCGACCCGGTCGGCCTGACCGGCGAGCAGGCCGCGGCCCGGGCCCTGGACCAGCTGGAGAAGCAGGTCGGCGCGGACAACGTGGCCTGCGTGCTGATCGAGCCGATCCAGGGCGAGGGCGGCTTCGTGGTGCCGGCCCCGGGCTTCCTCAAGGCGGTGTCGGACTGGTGCCGGGACAAGGGCGTGCTGTTCGTCGCCGACGAGATCCAGACCGGCTTCTGCCGCACCGGCGCCTGGTTCGCCAGCGACCACGAGGGCGTGGTGCCCGATCTCGTCACGACGGCCAAGGGCATCGCCGGCGGCCTGCCGCTGGCCGCCGTCACCGGTCGGGCCGAGGTCATGGACGCCGTGCACGGCGGCGGCCTCGGCGGCACCTACGGCGGCAATCCGGTGGCCTGCGCCGCCGCGCTGGCGTCGATCCGGATCATGCGGGACCAGGACCTGAACGCCCGGGCCAAGGCGATCGAGGAGATCACGGTGCCGCGGCTGCGCGAGCTGGCCGCCGGCATCCCGGCGATCGGCGACGTGCGCGGCCGGGGCGCGATGCTGGCCGTCGAGCTGGTCAGGCCGGGCACGCTGGAGCCGGACGCCGAGCTGACCGGTCGGATCGCGAAGGCTTGCCACGCAAGGGGAGTAGTGGTGCTGACCGCCGGCACGTACGGCAACGTGCTGCGGCTGCTGCCGCCGCTCGTGATCCCTGCGGATGTGTTGAACGACGGCCTCGACGTGCTCGCCGAAGCGATTCAGATAACGATAAGGTAACGGCGACTGTCGCGAGTGATCGGGTCACCGGTCCACCCCGTAATGCCGGATAGCAATCGCATCCAGGAAAGGTGGTCGGACCGGTGATCTCTCGCGCGGTGCGCAAGGCCGCCGTCCTCGTCGTGCTCGGGATCGGCGCGCTGCTGCCGCTCTCCGGCTGCTCCGTCGGCCAGTCGCAGGCCGCGACGCCGCCCGGTCAGGTGGACCCGAGCAACCCGCTGGACGTCGGCACCCAGGTCACGCAGAGCCAGTGGGGTCCGGTGGGGCCGGCGGACCGGCTGATGCTGGTCAAGGTCGCGCTGGCTGGCTCGTGGGAGCTGCCCAGCGGCGAGATGGCGCAGACCATGACCAACAACCCCTCGGTCCGCCTCGCCGGGCAGCACCTCATCCAGGGCCACACCATGCTCAACAAGATGAACGTGCAGATCGCCCAGCAGCTGGGGGTGACGCTGCCGACGAAGCCGCTGCCCGAGCAGCAGGGCTTCCTGACCAACATGCAGAGCCAGCGGCCGGGCATCGACTTCGACCGGGCCTTCGTCGGACCGCTGCGCGACCAGCACGGCGCCGTCTACCAGCTGCTCTCGCAGGTGCGGACCGGCACCCGCAACTCGCTGATCCGCGACTTCGCCAACCAGTGCATGACCACGGTGCTCGACCACATCACCGTGCTGGAGCAGACCGGGCTGGTGAACTACAGCGCGCTGAACTCGCCGACCGCGCCGCCGGTCACGCCGGTGACCACCGCGGCGCAGATCACGTCGAACAACAACAGCAGCATCGGGGTGTTCATCATCGCGGCGCTGATGGCCGGCGGGGCGATCCTGATCCCGATCATGCGGCGCAACAACGGCGGCAAGCGCAGGGCCGGGTCCGCGATCCCGGAGTGACGGCGGTTAGATGAACCCGTGACTGTCGACGCGTTGCTGCTGCTGTCCTTCGGCGGGCCGGAGGGACCGGCCGACGTCCGGCCGTTCCTGGAGAACGTGACCAGGGGCCGGGGCGTGCCGCCGGAGCGGCTCGACGAGGTCGCCCAGCACTACCTGCACTTCGGCGGCGTCTCCCCGATCAACCGGCTCAACCGAGACCTGATCGAGGGGATCCGCGCGGCGCTCGCGGCGACCGGCGTGGACCTGCCGGTCTACTTCGGCAACCGCAACTGGCATCCGATGCTCGAGGACACCGTCGGCGAGATGATCGCCGACGGTGTTCGTCGTGCCCTGGTCTTTCCGACCAGCGCCTACGGCGGCTACTCGGCCTGCCGCCAGTACGACGAGGACATCCTGCGGGCCCGGGCCGCCGTGCCCGACGCGCCCGAGCTGGTGAAACTGCGCCAGTACTTCGACCACCCCGGTTTCGTGCTCCCGTTCGCCGACGCCGTGCGCTCGGCCGCCGCGGGATTCGACGACTACCGGCTCGTGTTCACCGCGCACTCCATCCCCAACTCCTTCGACGCCACCGCCGGGCCTGCTGATCTGGGCGGGCACCTTTATTCGAAGCAGGTCGCGGAGGCCGCGCGGCTGGTGGCTTCGGAACTGGGCGTCGCCGAGTACGACGTGGTGTGGCAGTCCCGCTCCGGGCCGCCGCAGGTGCCGTGGCTGGAGCCCGACATCGTCGACCACGTGGATGCCTTGCACGCCAAGGGCGTGGCCAATCTGGTGGTGTGCCCGGTCGGCTTCGTCAGCGACCACCTCGAGGTGGTGTGGGATCTGGACACCGAGGCCCGGGAGCGCGCCGAGTCGTACGGCATGGGTTTCGCCCGCGCCGCCACCCCCGGTGCGGACCCGCGTTTCGCCGAGATGGTCGTGGAGCTGGTGCGGGAGCACATCGCCGCGGCCGAGCCGCGCAAGCTTTCGACGATTTCGACGCTCGGCTGCACGGTCAACGGCGAGTTCTGCGCCGTGGCCTGCTGTGAGCCGCCCGCGCGTCGACCGAGGTAGTCGGGCCGGCCGAACGGGCAGGTTATCCGTCGGCGTTGAGGAACGCGCTCAGCGGGACCGGGCGCGCCGGACGCCCGTGACCAGCGACCACAGGCCGAGCAGCACCACGATCGGGCCGATGGTGGCCCACAGTTTCGATCCGGTCATGAAACTGCCGGTCACGTAGCCGAAGCCCTGCGCCGACCACAACGCGCCGAGCAGCACGAACACCACGCCCAGCAGCACGAACACCCACGTCTTCACGTCGTCACCCTACGCCTGCCGCCGCGTGTGACATGCCGCCGATTCGCCGAGCCGCCCTCGCCCCACGCGCGGGATTCTGGTGAACTCTGGCCACCCTGCACGAGATGAGGAGCTGACATGGGGAGAAAGCGGATCATGGCGGCGGTCGGTGTGGCCGCCATGCTCGCCACGGGTGTGACCGCTTGCGGCGGCTCCGGCACCGACGGCTCGGGCGGCGGCCAGCAGTTCAACGCCGCCGTCACCAAGGTGTTCAACCCGTCCGACGCCAAGGGCGGCACCATCCGGATGGCCAACCCCGGCGACTGGGACTCCCTGGATCCGGCCGACTCGTACTACAGCTACGAGTGGGACTTCTCCCGGCTGTTCGGCCGCAGCCTGCTCACGTTCGCCCCGCAGCCCGGCCCGGCCGGCGCCAAGCTGGTGCCGGACCTGGCCACCGACCTGGGCAAGCCCAGCGACGACGACAAGACGTGGACCTATCACCTTCGGACCGGTGTGCAGTTCGAGGACGGCTCGACCGTCACGTCCAAGGACGTCAAGTACGCGGTCGAGCGGTCGTTGGACAAGACGGTGTTCCCGGACGGGCCGACGTACTTCAACGATTATCTCGACCTGCAGGGGTACACCTCGGCGTACAAGGACACCTCGAAGGACAAGCTGGGCCTGCAGGCCATCGAGACGCCCGACGACACGACCATCGTGTTCCACCTGAAGTCGGCGTTCGCCGCGTTCGACTACTTCGCCATGTTGCCGGCGACGATCCCGGTGCCGGCGGCCAAGGACACCGGCAGCGAGTACAAGAGGCACGTGGTGTCCAGTGGGCCGTACATGTTCGGCGACAACAACCTGGGCAAGAACTTCACCCTGGTCCGCAATCCCCACTGGGACCAGCAGACCGATCCGCTGCGCAAGGCGCTGCCGGACAAGTTCGAGGTCGCGCTGAACACCAACGCCGACGACATCGACCAGCGGCTGATCGCCGGCGACCTGGACTTCGACGTCAGCGGGGTCGGCGTGCAGGCCGCCGCCCAGGGCAAGCTGCTGGCCGACCAGAAACTCAAGGCCGGCACCGACAATCCGGCCAGCGCCCGGCTCTGGTACACCGCGATCAACGGCGATGTCGCGCCGCTGGACAACGTGCACTGCCGGCGGGCCGTGGAGTACGCCGCCGACAAGGCGTCCTACCAGGCCGCGTACGGCGGCAGCATCGGCGGCGACATCGCCACCAACCTGCAGCCGCCGGTCATTCCGGGCGCGCAGAAGTTCGATCCGTATCCGACGCCGAACAACGCCGGCGACGAGGCCAGGGCCAAGCAGGAGTTGACGGCCTGCGGGCAGCCCGGCGGCTTCAGCACCAACATCTCCTACCGGGCCGAGCGGCCGCGGGAGAAGGCCACCGCCGAGTCGTTGCAGCAGTCGTTGGCCAAGGTCGGCATCAAGCTGACGATCAAGCCGTTCCCGCAGGGCGACTACGGCAAGCTGTACGCCGGCAAGCCGGACTACGCCAGGAACAACTCGCTGGGCCTGATGATCTTCGGCTGGCAGGCCGACTGGCCCGAGGGTTTCGGCTACTTCAGCCAGATCGTCGACAGCCGGGTGATCCGGGCGTCCGGCGGCAACAGCAACCTGGGCGTCAAGGATCCCGAGGTGGACCAGCTGGTCGACAAGGCCGCGGTGACCGAGGACCCCACCGCCCGGCAGCAGATCTGGAGCCAGGTCGACCAGAAGGTCATGGACGACGCCTACATCCTGCCCGGGCTGGTGGCCAAGTCCCTGCTGGTCCGACCGGCCAGGGGCACCAACCTGTTCGTGTCCGACGGTTACGGCATGTACGACTACGCCGCGGTTGGCGTGAAGAAGTAGCTCTGCCGACCAAACGGGTCGTCCGAGCGTCACGGCCGGGGGCAACTTGGTTGCCCCCGGCCTTTTTCGTGGCCGGATCTGTTCGACTTGGGCATCCCAAAGCGAGGAGTGATCGGCTATGCGGGTCATCGCGGCTGTTGTCGTCCTTCTGCTCGGTTTGACGGCCTGTGCGGTCGGCTCTTCGTCCTCCTCGGACTTCAACGCCGCCGTCGGCAAGGTGGTCGCGCCGTCGGACGCCAGGGGCGGTGTGGTGCATCTGGCCGATTCCGGCGACTGGGACTCGCTCGATCCGGCCGAGTCGTACTACGCGTACGAGATGAACTTCGCCCGCCTGTACGGCCGCAGCCTCGTCGCCTTCGCCCCGTCGCCCGGAGCCGACGGCACCAAGCTGGTGCCGGACTTGGCTTCCTCACTGGGAGTTGCCAGCGATGACGCCCGGACGTGGACCTATCACCTGCGCAGCGGCGTCAAGTTCGAGGACGGCGTCGTCGTGACCTCCAAGGACGTCAAGTACGCCGTCGAGCGCTCCCTGGACAAGTCCACCTTTCCGGCCGGCCCCAGCTACTTCAACCAGTACCTCGACCTTCAGGGCTACACCTCGCCCTATGAGGATCCGTCGCCGGACCGGCTCGGTCTTCGCGCGATCGAGACGCCCGACGATTCGACCATCGTCTTCCACCTCAGGCAGCCGTTCGCCGCGTTCGACGACGTGGTGATGATGCCGCCGACCATTCCGGTCGAGCGGGCCCGGGACACCGGCGTCGACTACAAGAAGCATCCGCTGTCGACCGGCCCGTACCAGTTCGGCACCATCAATCCCGGCAGGAACTTCACCCTGGTCCGCAATCCCCATTGGGATCCGGCGACCGATCCCCTGCGCAGGGCGTTGCCCGATGAGTTCGACGTGTCGTTGAACGTCAATGCCGACGACATCGACCAGCGGCTCATCGCCGGTGATCTCGATCTCGACGTCACCGGTCTCGGCGTGCAGGCCGCCGCCCAGGGCCGCATTCTCGGCGATCCGCGCCTGAAGTCCAACGCCGACAACGCCGCCAGCGCTCGCGAGTGGTACACCACCCTCAATCCCGACGTCGCCCCACTCGACAACATCCATTGTCGGCAGGCCGTCGAGTACGCCACCGACCACAATTCCCTGTTGGCCGCCTTCGGTGGTCCCTTCGGCGGCGACATCGTCACCAACCTCCAGCCGCCCATCATGCCCGGCGTACGAACCTTCGATCCTTATCCTTCCGCCAACCACGCCGGCGACATCACCGCCGCCCGCTCTCAGCTCAGCCAGTGCGGCCACCCTGCCGGCTTCGCCACCACCATCGCCTACCGCGCCGAGTGGCCCCGCGAGAAGGCCGCCGCCGAGGCCATGCAGCAGTCCTTGTCCCGCGTCGGCATCAAGCTCACCCTCAAGTCCTTCCCCCAGGCCGACTATCTCAGGCTCTATGTCGGCAAGCCCGCCTACGCCGCCGCCAATGGCCTCGGTCTCGCAGTCTTCGGCTGGCAGGCCGATTGGCCCGACGGTTTCGGCTACCTCAACCAGCTCGTCGACAGCCGCGCCATCCATCCCGAGGGGGGCAACGCCAATCTCGGCGTCCGTGACCCTGCCGTAGACGCCATTGTCGACCAGGCCAACCGCACCCCTTCCGCCGCCGCCCGGGCCGACATCTGGAACGAGGTCGACCGCAGGGTCATGGCCGACGCCTACATCGTCCCCGGCATCCAGGCCAAGGGCTTGTTGTACCGCCCCACCAGGCTCAGCAACGTCTTCGTCACCGACGCCTACGGCATGTACGACTACATCGCCCTCGGCGTGAAGAGGTAGCTGTCGCAGGCAGGCAGCCCAGGCAATGGCGAGGGACAGCACGAGTACCGAACCCCCCGCACGCCTTCCCTGAAACCGAACCACCCCACACCGCAAGCAAACCAACGAACCCATCCACCAGACCCAACCCCCACCCGAAGCGATCACGGTGTCGAGGGGCAAGGCCGCGACGGCCCCTCAGTCTGTCCACCCGTTGTCCAGCCGTCGTGGCCGCGGCAGCGGCTTCTGCCAGGCCCGTGGTCTTCGCATGCCCCGATCGCTCGCCGACAGATGCCCAGACATTCTTACAACAGCGGTTCCTCGACCGGCTCCGGCTTCGTCGTGTAAGTCAACCCCCACCGAGTCTCCAACGTCGTCGTCCCATCCTCAGCAATGGTCACTTTGGCCTTGGTAGCGTGCTTATACCGATGATGACGCCGATCCAGCGGCCCCAGATTCGTCCCCGTCGACTTCCCCTGCGGCCACGCCGTCGCATGGTCGATGTCGCAACTGCGCGAGGGATGCGAGCAGCACGGCATCACACATGTGCGGTGCCGCGCCCGAATGAACCGGTCGACATCAGCCTTGGGCCGGTAGACCTCCGGCGAGTACTCCAGGAGGTTCCCGGCTTCGTCCGTCAGCAACCGGTGAAACACCGTACCCGGGTGGGACATGAGCTCGCGCACAACAGCTGCCGGAATCAACACACCGGTGTCCAACTGCCCCGGCCGCTCATCCACCCCGAGCAGCGCCGTGATCGGCACCGTCACCTGGATCAGCGGCTTCAAACCGGCCGTCTTGGGG
>DASWRQ010000006.1:0-85813 GCA_036403095.1 Kutzneria sp.
ATGATCGTGCCGGCCATCGACGCCTGGATGCAGCATCCGACGCTGCGTCACTCCAATGACGAGATGTTCGAGTCGCTGCGGCGATGGGTGGGTCTGGAGCTGCGCGCGGAACCGCTGCCGCTGGAGACGACGCTCGCCGCACTGGCTGCGGGCGACGTGGAAATCGGACTGTCGGCCGCCTGGTACGGCCCGGCCGGGCCGCTGATCAGCAACGACGAGGTGGCCCGGTTCGTCGCCGATGCCGGCGGACGGCTGCGTGGCGTGGCCGGCGTGGACATCACGCGGCCGGTCCGGGCCGTACGGGAACTGCGCCGGGCCGTGACCGAGCTGGGGTTCGTGGCGCTGCGGCTGGTGCCGTGGCTGTGGCAGCTGCCGCCGACCGACCGGCTCTACTACCCGCTCTACGCCGCGTGCGTCGAGCTGGGCATTCCCTTCTGCACGCAGGTCGGCCACACTGGCCCGCTGCGCCCGTCGGAGACCGGCCGCCCCATCCCGTACATCGACCAGGTCGCGCTGGACTTCCCGGAGCTGACCATCGTGTGCGGGCACATCGGCTACCCGTGGACGACCGAGATGATCGCGGTGGCCGACAAGCACGCCGGCGTCTACATCGACACCAGCGCCTACACCACCCGCCGCTACCCGGGCGAACTCGTGGACTACCTGCGTGGACGCGGACGGCGCAAGGTGCTGTTCGGCTCGAACTACCCGATGATCACGCCGGCCAAGGCGCTGGAGCATCTCGACGAGCTGGGGTTGGACGACCAGGCGCGCGAGCTGTTCCTGGCCGGCAACGCGCGCCGCGTCTTCCGCCTCTAACGCCCCACGTAGGCGGCCAGGTGCTGGCCGGTCAGCGTCGACCCGGCCTTGACCAGCTCGGCCGGCGTGCCCTCGAAGACGATCTGGCCGCCGTCGTGCCCGGCGCCCGGACCGAGGTCGATGATCCAGTCGGCGTGGGCCATCACGGCCTGGTGGTGCTCGACGACGATGACCGACTTGCCGCTGTCGACCAGCCGGTCCAGCAGGCCCAGCAGCTGCTCGACGTCGGCCAGGTGCAGGCCGGTGGTGGGCTCGTCGAGCACGTACACGCCGCCCTTCTCCCCCATGTGGGTGGCCAGCTTGAGCCGCTGCTGCTCGCCCCCGGACAGGGTGGTCAGCGGTTGCCCCAGGCTGAGATAGCCGAGGCCGACGTCGGCAAGCCGGTCGAGAATGGCGTGCGCGGCCGGGGTGTTGGCCTCGCCCGCGCCGAAGAACTCGAGGGCCTCGGTCACGGGCATGGCCAGCACCTCGCTGATGTCCTTGCCGCCGAGCTTGTACTCCAGCACCGACGCCTGGAACCGCTTGCCTTCGCAGACCTCGCACGTGGTGGAGACGGTGGCCATCACACCCAGGTCGGTGTAGATCAGGCCTACGCCGTTGCAGTTGGGGCAGGCGCCCTCGGAGTTGGCGCTGAACAGGGCCGGCTTCACGCCGTTGACCTTGGCGAAGGCCTTGCGGATGGGCTCGAGCAAACCGGTGTAGGTGGCGGGGTTGCTGCGGCGAGAGCCGCGGATCGGGGTCTGGTCGACCGACACCACGCCCAGGTCGGTCGGGATGGAGCCGTGCACGAGCGAGCTCTTGCCGGAACCGGCCACGCCGGTGATCACGGTGAGCACGCCGAGCGGGATGTCCACGTCGACCTTGCGCAGGTTGTGGGTGGTCGCGCCGCGGATCTCCAGCGCGCCCGTCGACTCGCGAAAGGTCTTCTTCAGCGAGGCCCGGTCGTCGAAGTGCCGGCCGGTGACGGTGCCGCTCTTGCGCAGGCCGGCGACCGTGCCCTCGAAGCAGACCTCGCCGCCGGCCGAGCCGGCGCCGGGGCCGAGGTCGATGACGTGGTCGGCGATGGCGATGGTGTTGGGCTTGTGCTCCACGACAAGGACGGTGTTGCCCTTGTCGCGCAGGCGGAGCAGCAGCTCGTTCATGCGCTGGATGTCGTGCGGGTGCAAGCCGATCGTCGGCTCGTCGAAGACGTAGGTGACGTCGGTGAGCGAGGAGCCGAGGTGACGGATCATCTTGACCCGCTGCGCCTCGCCGCCGGAGAGGGTGGCCGCCGGCCGGTCCAGCGCGAGATAGCCCAGCCCGATCTCCACGAACGAGTCGAGTGTGTGGACGAGCTTGTCCAGCAGCGGCGCGACCGACGGCTCCTTGAGCGCCCGCACCCACTCGGCCAGGTCGCTGATCTGCATGGCGCAGGCGTCGGCGATGCTGATCTTCTTGATCTTGGACGAGCGCGCGCCCTCGCTCAGCCGGGTGCCGCCGCAGTCGGGGCAGACCGTGAACGTGACCGCGCGGTCCACGAACGCCCGGATGTGCGGCTGCATGCCCTCCTTGTCCTTGGACAGGTAGGACTTCTGGATACGAGGGATGAGCCCCTCGTAGGTCATGTTGATGCCCTCGATCTTCATCCGCACGGGTTCCTTGTGCAGGAAGTCGTTGAGCTCGCGTTTGGTGTACTTGCGGATGGGCTTGTCGGGGTCGACGAGTCCGGAGGAGGCGTAGAGCCGGTAGTTCCAGCCGCCGGGGGTGTAGCCGGGAATGGTCAGCGCGCCGTCGGCCAGCGATTTGCTGTCGTCGTAGAGCTGGGTCAGGTCGATGTCGGTGACCGAGCCGCGGCCCTCGCAGCGCGGGCACATGCCGCCGGTGATGCTGAAGGTGCGCTTCTCCTTGACCTGCCGGCCGCCCTTCTCCACGGTGACCGCGCCGGCGCCGCTGATCGACGCCACGTTGAAGGAGAAGGCCTGCGGCGAGCCGATGTGCGGCTGGCCCAGCCGGCTGAACAGGATGCGCAGCATCGCGTTGGCGTCGGTGGCCGTGCCGACCGTCGAGCGCGGGTCCGCGCCCAGCCGCTGCTGGTCCACGGTGATCACGGTGGTCAGCCCGTCCAGCACGTCCACGTCCGGCCGGGCCTGGTTGGGCATGAAGCCCTGGATGAACGCGCTGTAGGTCTCGTTGATCATCCGCTGCGACTCGGCGGCGATGGTCGCGAACACCAGCGAGCTCTTACCCGAGCCCGAGACGCCCGTGAACACCGTCAGCCGCCGCTTCGGGATCTCGACGCTGACATCGCGCAGGTTGTTCTCGCGCGCGCCCAGCACCCGGATCAGGTCGTGGCTGTCGGCGACATGTCCCGACTTGTTCGGGGTGCTGGCCTTGCTCATCGTCTCTCCATCAGTCAGGTGACCGCGGGCAACTGCCCACTGTCTACCTGACGGATGGAACCCAGAAGGTGTGACGCGACCAATTTCAGCTGCGGACGACGAGCACCGGGCACAGGGCGTGGTGCAGGGCGTCCCGGGTGACGCCGCCGAGGCGGCCGGGACCGCCCGAGCCGACGACGATCAGGTCGGTGTGGGTGCGGGTGGCGACCAGCTCGTACGGCTGCGCGCGGACGGCCTCGAAGTTGGCCGAGAGCTGCCGGTTGACCGTGGCCAGGTAGTCCTTGGCCAGGTCGAGCACCTGGCCGTGGGCGTCGCCGGACGGGCTCGCGGTGCGGCCGGACGGGGTCGGCCAGGCGTGGGCGACGTGCAGCTTGGCGTGGAAGGTGGCGGCCAGCTCGGCGGCGCGGCGCAGCACGGGCCGGTCCTCGGCGTCGCCGCTGACCAGAGCGGTGATCACCGAGTGCATGCCGTGCACGGCAGCGTCCAGGCCGCGCACCACGACGGTGTCGCAGTGCGCGGCGGCCACGACGGGCACGACCCAGCGGCCCAGCCCGATGGTCACGTGCTGCCGACCACGGCAGCCCAGCACGACCAGCTCCGCGTGCTCGCTGGCCGGCACGAGCGTGCGCAGCGGATCTTCGGAGTTCTCCACGATGCTCACCGGCAGCGGCTGCATCGTGGCCAATTGGTCTTCCGCCGAAGGTTCACCCGAAAGGGGGGAATCGGCATAGACGGTCAGGGATTCTCCGCGCAGCCAGGCGTATCTGGCCGCCCAGCCCAGCGCCGCGGAACCCCACGGCGAGCCGTCGGCGCCGACCACGACGCTGCGCCCGAACCCTTCCGGGGACAGGTGACGGGGACGCGTCGTCGTCGCGCTGGGCATTACTCTCGCCATGCGAACCCTCCTGGCGGCACAGGGAATCTCGCACGTACTGGGATACCTGACACACTCTGCACCCCGACCGCGTTGATCGCCAGGGGCCGAGTGGGATTGGTTCAGTTATGCACCACCAGCACGGGCGATCGGGAATGGTACAGGGCCGCTTTGGTCATGGGATCAAGGCGGTTCCGATCGGTGAGACGGGTGTCGCCGATCACCAGCAGATCGCTGTCGGGGCAGACGACGGCGACCTCCGGCGGCTGGCAGGCGTAGGAGCGGAGGTCGGGGTTGATCTTCGGGGCCAGCTTCGTCAGCTGCGCCGCCGCCCGCTCCAGCACGGTGGCCGAGCCCAACTGCTCGGGCAGCCAGCGCGGCCCGGCCGGCGGGGTCACGTGCACGACGCGGACCTTGGACTGCAGCGAGGTCGCCAGCTTCGCGACCTTGGCCAGCACGGTGATGTCCTCGCTGCCGCCGCGGACGATGGCGGTGATCAAGCGGGTGCGGCCGTGCAGACCGGACGGCACGCCCCGCACCACGACGGTGTCGCAGTGGGCGCGGGTGACGATCGGAACGACGCTGCGGCCGACGCCGAGCGTGCCGTGGTGGTGACCGCGGCAGCCGAGCACGACGAGGTCGGCCTTGGCGCTGGCGGCGACGAGCGTGCCAACCGGGTCAGGGCTGCTGCGCCGGATCCGCACCGGCAGCATCGGCATGCTGCGCAGCGTCGACCCGATGCCGGCGTCGTTCGGGATGTCGTCGGGCATGTCGACATAGCGACGGTCGGCCTGGTGGATCTCGAGCTCGGCCCCGGTGACCAGGGCGTGGCGGGCGGCCCAGCCGAGGGCGGCGTCGCCCCAGTAGGAGCCGTCGGTGCCGACCGCTATTCGTTTGGTCACGACGGGCGTGGCTACCGCGGTGACGAGTGTGGTTCTGGTGACGACAGGTGCGTTGAGCGTTGCGGCGGCGTGCGCTTGCGCCATGACCATCCTCCTGGCGCCGATGACGGCGATCTCTCCCGGGATGTCTCTACCTTGGCCTGTTCTCATGACCAATTCCAGTGGCCAGACGTTACGAAGCATTTAACTCTGGCGCTCGTGTACGCCCGTCTGTCCGCAGTGGACGGACCGGGGCGAACGGCCCGAACACGGGTTATGTCCTCCGGGGCGCGTGTCCGCCGCGCCGCCGGCGCCGTGGTCGTGACCTTGGACTCATGCGTCCGCGTCACCCGTACGGCCCCGGTCTGCTGCTCGTAGTGTCGAGGAAGTGCTCGTCCCACCAGCGGATCCCCCTCTGCCTGGAACGCCAGTGGCGCGAAGCCTAACTCCGGCGGACCAGGTGTTCCGTTTGCGCGAGCGTCCTCTTGGGACTCGACGTTGTCCGAGGCAGCGGTCACGGGCGCCGGTTCGGCCACACGCGTGTGCGCCGGACGGGAAACCGTCCGGCGCACCGCGGTCAGAATTCGGCGTCAACGCGTGACAACGCTGTCAGAAAGCAATTGCTTCCAGTGGGAAAACAAATGTGACGGGCGGCATCCTAAACGATTCAGCAGGCGCATTGTGCGCAGTGCAGTTTGCGCTGGGCATCACGCCGGCCCGAGCCGCCGTGCCGAGTGGACGGTCCGAGCGCTGAGCACGAAGGCGTCCGGCCGCCACAGCAGGCTGGCCCGGTCGTCGTCGTGGACCAGCCGGTCGATGGTCGCGTGGTCCTCTGCATCGATCCGGTCGCCGAGCATTTCCCGTTGCCGTGCAAGCATGTCACGCAGCAGCAGCCGCGGCTCGGTGTCCAGCGGGGCCGGCAGGTCGACCAGGAAGGTGCGGCTGGCGCTGGGCATCAGGCCGGCCTTGGCCAGCATCGCCGGCCAGTCCTCCACCGTCCGCGTGGCGCCCGGCAGGCCGGCGCGCATGTCGCTGAACCAGTCGTCGTTGGCCGCCTCCAGCCGCGACTGCAGACCCGGCCGGCCGAAGCCGATGTCACGCGGCAGGAAACGCATCGGCAACCCGCCCTCAACGACCGCCAGCACGCCGCCGGGCCGCAGCAGCGCACCGAGCTCGTTGAGCGCCGCCCGCTGGTCGCCGATGTGGTGCATCACGCCGCTGGTCCAGATCACGTCGGCCGGCCCTAGTTCGCCGAACGCCTCGGGCAGGTCGGCCCGCAGCGTCGTGATCTCGACGCCCAGTCGCGCCGCCCGCTTTGCCGCCAGGGCCAGCAACTCCGGCGCGCGGTCGGCCGCCACCACCTCCGCGTCGCCGAAGGTCTCGGCCAGCGCGCAGGCCGCGACGCCCGGTCCGCTGCCCACGTCGAGCACCCGCGCCGGCTCGTCGGTCTGCACCCGCAGCCAGTCCATCGCCTGGTCCAGGAAGTCCCGGTGCACCTCGGCGTTGCGCTCCAGCATCTCGCCCAGCGACGCCCAGTCGTAGTCGTCGCCCGAATGCCCGTGGCCGTGTCCCTGGCTCATCGCGTCCCCTCTCCGGTGTCTCTGTCGTACACCGTGCGACAAGCCCGAGCCTGCCGGCAAACTACGTTGCCGGTTCGGCAACAAGCCGGACCGGCACGTCGGCGTCGGCGAAGGCGGCCAGGCCGTGCGCCTCTTCCTCGACGTCGTCGGGCAAGGGCCGCAACGGTGTGACGGTGAGCGCGTCGGGGCCGAGCTTCCAGGTGGCGGAGACGAAGCCGTCGACCAGGACCGTGCCGCGGATCAGGCCATTGTTGGTGAAGACGTGCCGCTTGTGCTCGGTGGCGATGATCCGGGTGCGGTCGGCGTACGAGAGCAGCGAGTTGTCGAACTCGGGCAGGAAGCGCACGGGGGCCGGGGTGTCCGGGTGCGGTCGGCGGGCGTCGGGCAGGTCGAACAGTTTCACGCCGGCCTCGTCGGTGAAGGTCCGCAACTCCAGTCGATCGAAGACCTCGCGCAGCCGGGTCAGGCCCGACCACGTCTGCGCATCCTGCACGCTGGCCGGCCCGAACGCGGCAAGGTAGCGGCGCACGAGCTCGTCCGGGCTCATCGGCGCGAACGGCCGGCCCAGCCATGTCTCGGCGGTGGTGCCGGTGGGCTGGCCGCCGACGCCCCACAGCCCGCGCGGCGGCAGCTGCACGATGGCAAGCTTGGCGCGGACGGCCTGGAGCAGCGCTGTGACGTCCTTGCCGGGCCAACGTTCGGTGAGCAGCCGCCCGAGGTCGGCGTTGGTCAGCGCCTCCGCCTCGACGTGCTCCCGGGCGACTTTGGCGATCTCGTCCAGGTCGAGGTTCTCCCGGGCGTGCACGCTGCGGGCGAAGGCGGTCTCCAGCATGGGTTGCAGCACGGGCCTCAAGGCGAGGCAGTCGTCGGCGGTGACCATGTGCAGGGTCGAGCGCATGAGTGCCAGGCGGACCACCCGGCGGTCGGTCAGCAGGCGGGTCAGCTGCTCGCGCCGGAAGCCGTCGAGGCGGGTCCACAACGCCACGTACGGCGGGTTCGTCGCCTGCGCCTGGAGCCCGACCAGCCGCTCGATCGCCTTCGCCGGGGTCAGCTTCCAACGCCGCAGCAGCAGTTGCCGGTGCAGCAGCGCCCGGTTGAGGGCTCGGCGGGTCAGCACGGTCATGGCCGACAGCCTAGGCAGCGTTGCGGACAGGAGCTGTCCGCAATGGGTGGCAGACTGGCGCTCGTGTTGGAGACCTCCGCCCGGCTGCTGCGCCTGCTGTCGCTGCTCCAGGCTCGTCAGGACTGGTCGGGCGCCGAGCTGGCGGCCCGTCTCGAAGTCGACGTGCGCACCGTGCGGCGTGATGTCGACCGGCTGCGCAACCTCGGCTACCCGGTGGACGCCTCCCCCGGCGTCGCCGGCGGCTACCGGCTCGGGGTCGGGGCGTCGCTGCCGCCACTGCTGCTGGACGACGAGGAGGCCGTCGCGGTGGCGATCAGTCTGCGCACAGCGGCCGCCGGCAGCGTCACGGGCATCGAGGAGACGTCGATCCGGGCGCTGACGAAGCTGGAGCACATGCTGCCGTCCCGGCTGCGGCACCGGGTGTCGGCGTTGCAGGCGGTGGTGGTGCACACCTCGACGTACGGGCCGAGTGTGGACGCCGAGGTGCTGGCGCAGGTGGCCGGCGCGTGCCGGGAGCACATGCGGCTGCGGTTCGACTACCGCTCGCACGACGGCACCGCCAGCCGGCGTCAGGTGGAGCCACACAGTCTCGTCAACATCGTGCGGCGCTGGTACGTGCTGGCCTGGGACGTCGACCGGGCCGACTGGCGGACGTTCCGGCTGGACCGGGCCGAGCTGAAGACCCCGGTCGGGCCTCGGTTCCAGCCCCGCACGCCGCCGGCCGACGCGGCGACTTTCGTGTCCAAGGGCGTGACCGGGCGGGCCTACAAGTTCGAGGGCACGTTCCTCATCCACGCCCCGATCGACCGGGTCGCCGAGCGGGTCACCCCCACCTCCGGGCGGCTGGAGCCGGTCGACGACAACAGCTGCCTGCTGCACGCCGGCGCGGACTCGCTGGCCGGGATGGCGGTGTACGTGAGCATGTTCGGTTTCGAGTTCGAGGTGCTGAACCCGCCCGAGCTGGTCGAGCACCTGCGGGCCCACATCGGGCGGTTGGAACGAGCGGTGGCCCGTCACCTGCCCCGAGGTTGATCAGGTCGGGCTTGACCGACAAAGAACCGAATCCCTGCCACGCCTTCGTCCAGTTGATCTAGCCTGGCGGAAAACGGCTCACGTGGGGGTGGGGACGTCATGTCCGCTGTCAACAGGCGGGAATTCCTGACCGGTGTGGCCGGCGCGGTGGCGCTGACCGGGGTCGAGCTGGGAAGCCCGCCGTCCGCGGCGGCCGCTCCACCCGCCCAACCCGATCGGGCCGGCACGCCGCTGGCGATCCGCCAGGGCACCAACGTCGCCGGGCAGCTCTCCCCCGACGGCGCCACCATCGCCATGGACCTGCTCGGCGTGCTGTGGCTGGTGCCGGCGGGCGGCGGCGCGGCCAAGCGCATCACCGACGACCTGATGGACATCGGCCAGCCCGACTGGTCGCCGGACGGCCGGCAGCTGGTGTTCCAGGCCTACCGGGACGGAAACTTCAACATCTGGACCGTCGACCGCGACGGCCGTGGACTCAAGCAGCTCACCCAGGGCCCGTTCGACCACCGGGAGCCGCGGTTCTCCCCGGACGGCCGCACGGTCGTGTTCTCCTCCGACCTCGGTGGCAGCTACGGCATTCACCTGCTGGACCTGGCCACGAACAAGACCACCCAGCTGACCGACACGCCGGTCGAGGAGTACGAGCCGGCGTGGTCGCCGGACGGCGCGCGGGTGGCTTTCGTCGCGGCGGGCACCCGTATCGACGTCATCACGGTCGCTGACAGCAGCCGCAGCACCGCGATCACCGTGGCGGCGACGCAGCAGATCCACGGGCCGACGTTCACGCCGGACGGCCAGGACCTCGTCTACAACCTGGTCACCGCGGCCGCGCCGCCCAACGCCCCGGCCGCCTCCGAGCTCTACCTGTCGGGCAAGCCACTGGTCACCGGCGAGGAGGCCTACCCGTTCCGGGTTTCCTGGCACGGCAACGACTTCCTGTACGCCTCCGACGGCGCGCTGCGGAAGCGGTCGCTGTCCGGCGGGCCGTTGACCGAGATCGCGTTCACCGCGCCGGTCGAGGTGCAGCCGGCCAAGTACACCAAGCGCCGGCGGGACTTCGACTCGCCGCGGCCCAAGCCGGTGGTCGGCATCGGCAGCCCGGTGCTCTCGCCGGACGGCACGAAGGTCGCTTTCCGGGCGCTGAACGACATCTACACCATGACCGTCGGTCAGTCGCCGCAGCCGCTGACGCGGGATCCGTCAACGCGCGAAAACGAGTGGAAGTCCGATCCGGCCTGGTCGCCGGACGGCCGCTACCTGTCGTACTCCACCGACCGGGCCGGCAAGCTCGACATCTGGCTGCGGGAGCTGGCCACCGGCCAGGAGCGGCAGCTGACCAACCTGCCCAACGCGGCCGCGGTGTCCGGGTCCTGGTCCCGTGACGGCAAGTTCCTGGCCTTCCTCGACCAGACCGGGGCGCTGTACACGGTCGAGGTCGCGACCGGCGCGGTGCAGAAGGTGTTCACCGCGACGTTCGAGCCCGGCCGGCCGACCTGGTCGCCCGACGGGACCGTGATCGCGCTGGCCGCGATCGTGCCGTACTCGACCCGCTACCGCGAGGGCCTGAGCAAGATCCTGCTGGTCAACCGGGTCACCGGTGCGGCGCGCTACGTCGATCCGCTGCCGAACCGGTCGCTGCAGACCCGCGGCGACGACGGGCCGGTGTGGTCGCCCGACGGCAGCAGGATGGCGTTTGTCGTCGGCAGTCGGCTGCACGTGGTCGACGTGCACCCGGACGGCACGTTCGCCGGCACGCCCGAGCCGATCAACGACGAGGTCACCGACGCGCCGACCTGGCACGGCGACTCGAAGCACCTGCTCTACCTCAACAACGGCCGGCTGCGCCTGATCGGCGTCGACGGCTCGGGGGCCCGGACCGTGCCGGTCGGGTTGAGCTGGACCAACACCAGCCCGCGTGGGCGACTGGTCATCCGGGCCGGCCGGCTCTGGGACGGACAGAGCCCGACGTTGCAGTCCAATGTGGACGTCATCGTCGAGGGGCATCGCGTGAAGGCCGTGCGGCCCAGTGGTCCCGGCGTCGACGGGCAGGTGATCGACGCCCGTGACGGCGTGGTCATGCCCGGCATCGTGGACATCCACAACCACCGGGAGATGCAGGGCTACAGCTACGGCGCCCGGCAGGGCCGGCTGTGGCTGTCGCTGGGCATCACGACCACGCGTTCGCCCGGCAGCCCGGCGTACCACATGGTCGAGGAGCGCGAGTCCATCCAGTCCGGCAACCGCGTCGGGCCGCGCTACTTCGCCACCGGCGAGGCCATCGACGGCTCGCGGATCTTCTACAACTTCATGCGTCCCACCTACGACGAGCGGCAGCTCGGGCTGGAGCTGGAGCGGGCCGCCGCGCTCGACTACGACCTGATGAAGTGCTACGTCCGACTGAAGCCCGAGTGGCAGCGGCAGGTCATCCGGTGGGCGCATGACCGCGGCGTGCTGGCCACGTCCCACTACCACTTCCCCGCGCTGGCCTTCGGCGGTGACGGCGTCGAGCACATCGGCGCCACCAACCGGTTCGGCTACTCGCGCACCGTCACGGCCCTGGGCGCCGGCTACCAGGACGTCATCGACCTGTTCAACAAGACCGGGGCCGGCCGCACGCCCACGTTGTTCCTGTCCGGGGCGCTGCTCGGCGAGGACCGCAGCCTGGTCGACGACCGTCGGGTCAAGACGCTGTATCCCAGCTGGGAGTACGCCTCGCTCGTCGCGTCGGCGCAGGGGGCGGCCACCACCGACCAGACCGCCAACCTGACCGATCTGGCCAAGCAGGTCGCCCAGATCGTCGCCATGGTGCGGGGCGGCGGGCGCATCGTCACCGGCACCGACTCGCCCATCGACCACACGGCCGTCAGCACCCACATGAACCTTCGGGCCATGGTCAAGTACGGGCTCACACCGTTCGAGGCGCTGGTCACCGCCACCCGCAACGCCGGCGACCTGCTCGGCGAGCCGCTGGGCCGGGTCGCGCCGGGCATGTACGCCGACCTGTCCATTGTGGGCGGTGACCCGCTGTCCGACATCAAGCAGGCGGCCAACGTCCGGTCCGTGGTCAGCAACGGCCGACTGTTCACTGTGGACGATCTACTGAAGCCGTTCGCCGGGGCTGCTTCGGGCATCGCCGCCAACCGCGTTGTCACCCCCGTGCCCGGCCATCCGGCCAACGCCGCCTTCTGGTGGCACGACGAGCACTACGTCGCGCACAGCGCCCACTCCTGCTGCGCCGGCTGAACGCCCCCGCTGGGGTGTCGGTCGCGACCGACACCCCAGCGCCGTCAGCAGTACACGAACACGCTCTTGGTCGGGTTGGTCCCGTCCAGCGAGCGGGTGGTCCATGGCTGAACCTCGTCCCAGCGGTCGTCCCGGTAGGTCACGCGGAACCGGTTGCCGTGGGCCCGGCCCCGCCAGGCCCACACGGACAGCGGCTGGAAACCGCAACCGTCGGCGTTCCACCAGCTCGCATCGGAGTCGCTGGGGCTGTCCGCGATGCAGGCCCGCCCGTCCTGACAGGTGCTGGACCAGAACCCGGTCGGCGGCGCGGCCTGGGCCGGGACGGCGCACACCCCGATCAGGACCGCGGACGCCGCGGCGGCGGCGATGGTCGTGCGAAGACGGTTGATCAATTGGTGTTTCCTTCCGTGGTTCCGCGCTGCTCATCCGATGCGGCGCAGCACCGTTCCTACCCGGCCCGTTGTTGTTCAGGGCCGAGCGGCCACGCTGGTCAACAGAAGGTGAACACCCGGCTGGACTTGAGTCCCGGGGCGAACCGGTCTTGGGGATCTCCCTCAGGAGGCGCTTCTCAGCCGCAGCGCGGCGGTCCAGGCGTCGGCCAGGTCCTGCACGGGCAGGCCGAGCGCCTCGCTCAGGCAGGCGATGGTGCCGAAGGCCGGGGTGGGCAGCCGGCCGGTCTCGATCTTGCGCAGGGTCTCCGGGGAGATGCCGGCGGTGAGGGCGATCTCGGCCAGCGGGCGGTCGCCGCGGGCGGCACGCAACCGCTGGCCGAGGCGGCGGCCGGCCTCGAGCTGTTCCGGGGTGAGGGGGTTGCGGACCACGCCTCCAGGATAGGGCTGGTATTTGTATACCGGCAAGGGCTAGAGTTGGTATACAAATACCGCACCGAGGGGTGATCGTGATCGAGTTGAAGTCCGCGGCGGAGATCGAGCGGATGCGGGTGACCGGCGGCTTCATCGCCACCGTGCTGGCCGAGCTGGCCAAGGTCGCGGAGCCGGGCGTGAACCTGATGGACCTGGAGCACCGCACCCGGGAGATGATCCGCGAGCGCGGCGCGCAGTCGTGCTACTGGGACTACGCGCCCTCCTTCGGCAACGGGCCGTTCCGCAACGTGATCTGCCTGTCGGTCAACGACGCCGTGCTGCACGGCCTGCCGCACGACTACGTGCTGCGCGACGGGGACGTGCTCACGATGGACATCGCCGTCGGCATCGACGGCTGGGTGGCCGACTCGGCCCGCACCGTCATCGTCGGCACGCCGGCCGAGGCCGACCTCCGTCTCATCCGCGCCACCGAGGAAGCCCTGGTCGCCGGCATCGCCGCCGCCGTGCCCGACAACCGCCTCGGCGACATCTCCGCCGCCATCGGGGCCGTGGCCGAGCGCTTCGGCTACCCCGTCAACACCGAGTTCGGCGGCCACGGTCTGGGCCGCACCATGCACGAGGAGCCGCACATCCCCAACCGCGGCCGCGCCGGCCGTGGCCTCAAGCTGCGCGCCGGCATGACCCTGGCCCTCGAACCCTGGTTCGCCGCCACCACCGACCGCATCGCCTTCGATCCCGACGGCTGGACCATCCGCTCGGCCGACGGCTCCCGCACCGCCCACTCCGAGCACACCATCGCCATCACCGAGGACGGCCCGCAGGTGCTCACCGCGCAGCAGTGACTCCCACGGCGTGGCAGGCGACGCCGGGCTCGGCGCCGTCCACAATGGGCAGATCCACAGTCCGGCACCGGTGCGCCACCTCGTCGGGCAAGCCGGCGGCGAGCAACGGACACCGGGGGTGGAAACGGCAGCCGGCGGGCACGCGGCTGGGGTCGGGGGTCTCCCCCGCCAAGACCATGGGCGGGGTCGACGACTCGGGGAGCACGGACAGGAGTGCCTGGGTGTAGGGGTGGCGGGGAGCGGTGAGGACCTGCTCCACGGGACCGCTCTCGACGATGCGCCCGAGGTACATGACGGCCACCCGGTCGGCGATGTTCCACGCGAGCCCGAGATCGTGGGTGACGACCAATGCCGCCAGGCCGAGCTCGTCACGCAACCGCAGTAGCAGAGCCAAGATCTCGCCCCGGACGGAGGCGTCCAGCGACGCGACGGGCTCGTCGGCGATGAGCACGCTGGGGTCCAAAGCCAGCGCGCCGGCGATGACGACGCGCTGGCGCTGACCGCCGGACAGCTCGTGGGGCACAAGGCCGAAGAACCGCTCGGGCGGACGCAAACCGGCGCGGGACAAGGCCGACGCGACGAGTTCCCGCTCGTCGCCGGGCACGCGATGGATCCGAAGACCCTCGGCGACGGCCTCGTAGACGCTGTGCCGGGGGTTCAAAGCGCCGGTGGGGTCCTGCAACACGAGCTGGGCGTGCCGGCGGTACTCCCGAAGCCCTCGCGTCGACGACGCCAGCGGCTTGCCCTCGTACAGCACCCGCCCGGACGTGGTCTTCTGCAACCCCAACAGGGTCCGGGCCAGCGTGGTCTTGCCGCAGCCGGACTCCCCGACCAGCGCGATGATCTCGCCGGAGCGGATGTCCAGCCGCACACCGTCCACGGCCCGGGCGCCGCCGAAGTGCACGGAGACGTCGTCGGCGCGCAGCAATGCCGATTCCCCTCGGGTCACGGCGAAACCTCCAAGAGACAGGCCGACACGCGGTCCTCGCTCACCGGCCGCAGCCGGACATCCGTGCCCGAGCACGCGGGCATGACGGACGGGCAGCGCGGATGGAACGGGCAGCCACCAGGCAGATCCGACGGATCCGGCGGATCACCGGCCAGCCCGCGTGGGGCCAGCCGGGACGAGGCGTCGCCGATCGTCGGAAACGCGGCGGCCAGCGCCTTGGTGTACGGATGCGCCGGCGCGCGAAGCACCTCGGTGGCCGGCCCCTGCTCGACGATCCGCCCGGCGTACATGACGGCCAGTCGCTGGCAGGTGGAGCCCAGCACGGACAGGTCGTGGCTGATCATCAGCAGCCCGATGTCCAGCTCGTCCACCAGCCGCTTCACCAGGTCCAGGACCTGGGCCTGTACCATCACGTCCAACGCGGTGGTCGGCTCGTCGGCGATGATCAGCCCGGGCGAGCAGGCCAGCGCCATCGCGATCATCACCCGCTGCCGCTGCCCGCCGGACAGCTCGTGCGGATAGGCCCGCGCCCGCCGCGCCGGCAGCCCGACCTGCACCAGCAGCTCGCCGACCCGTTGCTCGACGTTGGATTGCTTGCCATGCAGGCGAATCGGCTCGGCGATCTGGTCCCCGACGCGCTGCACCGGGTTCAGCGCGTGCATCGCCCCCTGGAACACCACCGACGCCTCGGCCCAGCGCACGGCCCGCAGCCGGCCCCAGCTCATGTCGGTGACGTTCTCGCCGCCCAGCAGCACTTCCCCGCCGAGCACGGCGTTGCGCGGCAGCAGCCGCAGCACCGACATGGCCAGGGTGGACTTGCCGCAGCCCGACTCGCCGGCCAGCCCGAGCGTCTGCCCGGCGTCGATCCGCAGGTCCACCCCGCGCACCGCCGGCACGACACCATTAGCGGTCCGGTAGTCGACGGTCGCGGACCGCAGTTCCAGCAACGGCTCGCCCATCACCGCTCCCTCAGCCGCGGGTTGAGCACGGCCTCCAGGGCCCGCCCGCACATCATGAACGCCAGCACGACCACGCCGATGGCCACGCCCGGCGGCAGCAGGTACCACCAGGCCCGCGCGGTGACCGCGCCGCTCTGCAGGGCGTTGTGCAGCATCTGGCCCCACGACGGCGAGTTCGGGTCGCCGAGGCCCAGGAACGACAGCGTGGACTCGGTGATGATGGAGTTGGCCACGTTCAGCGTCGTGTTGGCGAAGACCAACGGCGCCACCGCCGGCAGCACGTGCTTGCCGATCACGTGCAGATGCCCGGCGCCCAACGCCCAGGACCGCTCGATGTACGGCCGCGACTCCACCGCCAGGGTCTGCGACCGCACCAGCCGCGCGGTCGTCGGCCACGCGGTCGCGCCGATGGCGATGATGATCGACCCGATGCCCGGCGTCAGCACCGTGGACAGCACGGCCGCCAGCACCAGCGACGGCAGCACCAGGAAGAAGTCCGTCACGCGCATCAGCACGGCCTGCACCCAGCCGCCGAAATGCGCCATCAGCACACCGACGATGGCACCGACGCCGACCGACAGCAGCGTCGCGGTCAGGCCGACCAGCAGCGAGATCCGCGATCCCCACAGCAGCAACAGCAGCACGGATCGGCCGCGCTCGTCGGTGCCGAGCAGGAAGCCGTCGCCGGGCGGCTTGAGCAGGCCGCCGGTGGCCTTGGTGACGTCCAGCCCGGACGCGTCGCTGATCACCGGCGCGAGCACGGCCAGCAGCACGATCACGACCAGCACGGCCAGGCCGACCAGCCCGCCGCGGTCGGTGCGGTACTGGGCCCAGACCCGGCCGGCGGCGGCCCGCCGGCGCTGCCAGGCGATGGAAGCGGTCATGCGGCACGCACCCTCGGGTCGATCACATGCAGCAGCAGGTCGCCGATCAGGTTCATCACCAGCACCGCGCCGGCCAACACCAGCAGCAGCCCCTGCAACAGGGCCCCGTCGTGGTCGGCGAGCGCCTGGTAGAGCAGCAGCCCCAGGCCCGGCCACGAGTACACCGTCTCCACGGTGACCGCGCCGCCGACCACGAAGCCGAGCTGGATGAAGATCAGGGTCACGGTCGGCAGCAGCGCGTTGGGCACCGCGTGCCGGTCACGCACGAAGTCGTCGCGCAGTCCCTTGGCCCTGGCCGTGGTCAGGTAGTCGGCGTTCATCTCCTCCAGCAGCGAGGAGCGCATCACCAGCAGGTACTGCGCGTACAGCACGGCCACCAGGGTCAGGCACGGCAGCACGAGGTGGTGCGCCACGTCGAGCACCTGCGGGAAGAACGACGGCGGGGTGTCGGGGTCGGCGAAGCCCTGGGTGGGGAACCACGTGCCGGCCACCGACAGCAGGATCATGCCCAGCCAGAACGTCGGCGCCGACCACAGGGTGAGCGCGAAGCCGGTGGAGAACCGGTCGAAACGGCTGCCCCGCCGCCAGCCGGCCCGGGTGCCCTGCCACAGACCCAGCAGCACGGAGATCACCGTCGCCGCGCCGACCAGCAGCACCGTCGGCCCCAGCCGCTGCAGGATCAGCTGCGACACCGGCTGCTGGAAGTTCGCCGATACGCCGAGATCGCCGTGCAGCAGGCCGACCAGGTAGTCGACGAACTGCGCCGGCATCGACTTGTCGAGCCCGAGCTGGTGGCGCAGCTGCGCCACCTGGGCCGGGCCCAGCGAGCTGTTGCGGGTCAGCAGCCGGATGGGGTCGCCGGGCACCACCCGGATCAGGAAGAAGCTGAGCACCACGATGACGAACAGGCTGACCACCGCGCCGCCGACCTTGCCGAGCACGTACCGCGCGCCCCGTTGACGCGCGGACGTGCTCGGCCCGGCCAGTGCCGGCGCCGTTGCCGGTGAGGTCACGGGCTACTCCCGCTCGTCGGCGCCGGCCTTGCGCCGCCGCGACAGCAGGAACGCGCCGCCGCCCAGCACCACCACGACCACCACCACGATCACGACGATCAGCGTGGTGTTGCCGCCGCCGCTACTGCCCGCGGCGTCGACGGGCTTGGCCAGCAGGTAGCCGTAGTAGCCGTTCTGGTGGGTGATCGAGCCGCCCTGCGCGGGCTGCAGACCGAAGCTGGCCCAGCGGTCGGAGCGGTAGGCCTCCAGCGAGTTCGGATAGGCGATCACCACCGAGCTGTCCAGCGAGTACAGCCGGGCCTGCAGGTCCTTGACGTCCTTGATCCGCTTGGCCTGGTCCATCTCGGACAGCTGTGCCTGGTACAGGGCGTCGATCTGCGGGTCGCACATGAAGTTCTCTGTGTTGCCGTTGCCGTCGGCGTCGGGCAGGTTGCCGCAGGTCTGGATGGACAGCAGCGCGTCCGGGTCGGGATTGCCGGTCCAGCCGTTGATCTGCAGGTCGTACTTGCCGGTGCTGCCGGCGTCGGTGAGCGCGTCGGAGCTGAGCGCCTGCACGGTCACGCCCAGGCCGACCTGCTTGAGCCAGCCCTTGATGAAGTCGGCCGCCGCGGTCTGCGCCGGGATGCCGTTGTCCACCAGCAGCCGCAGCGTGATCGGCTTGCCCTGCTTGTCCGAACGCACGCCGTCGGCGCCCTTGACGTAGCCGGCCTCGTCGAGCAGCTTGCCCGCGGCGGCCAGGTCGAACTTCTGCTCCTGGGCGGCGTCGGGAGTCCAGTGCCACTGCTCGTACACCGCGGGCACGAAGCCGCTGCCGGGCTCGGCCAGGCCGCCGTAGGCCTTGTCCACCAGCGTCTTGATGTCCACCGACCGGGCGATGGCCTGGCGCACCTTCGGGTCCTTGAGCACCGGGTTGGCGTCGCCGACCGGCTTGCGGTCGTTGGTCTGCGCCTGGTAGTTGATCAGCAGGTCGTTCTGCCGGCCCTGACGGGACTTCACCGTGGTCACGTTGGGCGTGCTCTGCAAGGCGGTGTACTGGACCGGGGTCAGCCCGCTGACCACGTCCACGTCGCCGTTCTTGAGGCCCTGCACGGCCGCGTCGGCGTTGTCGTAGTGGCGGAACTGGAGCTGGTCGTAGGCCGGCTTGTCGCCGTAGTAGTCCGGGTTGGCCTTGAGCGTGATGGACTGGCCCTGGGTGAAGTTGGTCAGCGTGAAGGGGCCGCTGCCGACCACCGGGTACTGCAGGTTGTCGAACTTGCCGATGTCGGTGACCTTGGACCACACGTGCTCGGGCACGATCGGCACGTCCAGGGCCAGCATGGTGGCCTGCGGCTTCTTCGTCTTGATCACGACGGTGCTGTCGTCGGGCGCGGCGACGGTGTCGAAGTTGGCCACGAAGTTGCCGTTGGCGGTGGCCGCCGTCTTGTCCGTCATGATCTTGTTGAAGGTCCAGGCGACGTCCTTGGCCGTGATCGGCTGGTCGTCGGACCACTTGGCGCCGGACCGGATGTGGTAGGTCCAGGTCAGGTTGTCGCTGGAGACCTGCCACTTGTCGGCCAGGCCGGGCGCGGGCTTGAAGTCGTCGCGCGAGTACGAGGTGAGGAACGCGTACATCACCCGCCCGATCTCGGTGTCGCCGAGGTGGTAGGCCATGAACGGGTTCATCGACGCGATCGTGCCGGTGACGGCCACGCGTAGGGTCCTGGGCTGCGGCGTGTCCTGCGCCTGGGCCACAATGGGCGCGCTGAGCACCGCCATTCCCGCGGCGACCAGGCCTATGCCGATCCGTCTGATGCGCATAGCCGCGCACCTCCCCTTCCCCATGTTTGCCAAGAAGTAACCACCCAGTCAGGCAACGTGTCAACAATTGTCGACAACGGCCGCCAACCCGTAACGTACCGAGCGTGCGAATCCTCATCTCGGCCGACATGGAAGGCGCGACCGGAGTCACGTGGCCGGCCGACGTCGAGCCCGGCACCGAGCAGTGGCAGCGCTTCCGCCGGATGTTCAACGGCGACGTCAACGCGTGCGTGCGCGGCCTCGTCGACGGCGGCGCCGACGACGTGCTGGTGAACGAGGCCCACGACACGCAGCGCAACCTGCTGCTGGAGGACCTCGACGAGCGGGCCCGCATGCTGACCGGCAAACACAAGCCGTTGTCGATGATGCAGGGCGTTGACTCCGATGTGGACGGTGTGGTGTTCCTGGGATACCACACCGGCGCCGGCGCCGAGGGCGTTTTGTCGCACACCTACCTGGGGAATTCGGTCACGGGCGTGTGGCTGGACGGCGTGCGGGCCGGCGAGGGCCGGCTCAACGCCGCCGTCGCCGCCGAGCACGGCGTGCCGGTCCTGCTGGTCACGGGCGACGACAAGACGTGCGAGGACGCCGACGAGTACGTGCCCGACGCGGGCAAGGCCGTGGTGAAGGAGTGCGTCAGCCGGTACTCGGCCATCTGCCTGCCGCCGGCCCGCAGCGCCAGGCTGATCGAGGAGCAGGCCCGGCTGGCCATGGCCCGCGCCGGCCGCGTCGAGCCCGTCGTATCGGGCCACCACATGGAGGTCGCCTTCGACGCCGCGCACCTGGCCGCGGCCGCCGCCGTCATCCCGACCGTGGAGCGGGTGTCGCTGTTGCGGGTCGGCTACGACGCGCCGACGATGACCGAGGCGATGATGACGTTCAAGATCGTGACCAACATCGCCGGTGGCGCGGTGGAAAAGGTCTACGGGTGAGGGTGGATGGACGTCGTCGAGCGGTGTGCCCAGCTGATCAGGTTCGACACCACCAACCGGGGCGGCGGCGACAGCGAGGGCGAGCGGGAGGCGGCTGAGTTCGTCGCCGCGGAGCTCTCGGCTGCCGGTGTCCAGGCGACGCTGCTGGAGCGCAAGCCCAGGCGCACCAATGTGATCGCCCGTGTCGCCGGCAGCGAGCCGACACTGCCGCCGGTGCTGGTACAGGCCCATCTGGACGTGGTGCCGGCGCAGGCGGCGGACTGGGACGTCGACCCGTTCGCCGGCGAGATCCGTGACGGCTTCCTGTGGGGCCGCGGCGCGGTGGACATGAAGGACATGGTCGCCGAGCTGCTGACCGTGGTCGCCGACTGGCATGACCAGGGCCGAAAGCCGCGCAGGGACGTGGTGCTGGCCTTCGTGGCCGACGAGGAGGACGCCGGCGACTACGGGGCGCACTGGCTGGTCTCGGAGCATCCGGAGCTGTTCCAGGACTGCGCGGCGGCGATCGGCGAGTCCGGCGGCCACACCCATCGGGTCGACGGCATCCACTTCTACCCGGTCGGCACGGCCGAGCGCGGCTCCTCGCACCTGCGGCTGACCGCCCGCGGCCGGGCCGGCCACGGCTCGCGGCGCAATGACGAGAACGCGGTGATCCGCCTGGTCCAGGCGGTGCAGCGGCTGGCCGAGCACCGCTGGCCGGTGCGGCTCATCCCGTCCGTGCAGGCCTACATCGAACGGGTCGGCGACGCGCTTGGCGTCGAGGTCGATCTGTCCGATGTGGACGGCACCGTCAAGCGGCTGGGCGGCGCGGCCTCGCTGGTGGAGTCGACGATCCGCAACAGCACGACGCCGACGGCGCTGGCCGCCGGCTACAAGGTCAACGTCATCCCCAGCACCGCCGAGGCGCTGATCGACACCCGGGTGCTGCCGGGCGGCGAGGCGGAGCTGCTGGCCACCGTGGACGAGCTGATCGGCCCGCACGTGCGGCGGGAGCTGATCAATCCGCAGCCCGGGGTGCAGGCGCCGGTGGACTCGCCGTGGTTCGACGCCATCGCCGACGCGCTGCGCTGGGCCGATCCGGCGGCCGTGGTGGTGCCGTACTGCCTGGGCGGCGGCACCGACGCGAAGGCGTTCGCCCGGCTGGGCATCCCCGGCTATGGCTTCTCCCCCCTGTGGGTGCCCGAGGGCTTCGACTACCGGGCCATGGCCCACGGCGTCAACGAGCGGGTCCCGGTCGAGGGCCTGGCCTTCGGCGCGAAGGTCCTCGACCGGTTCCTCACCACCTGCTGAGCCATCTGCTGTTACTGCACCGCGATGTCGATCACCGGGTGCTGGGCCGGGTCCAGCCAGGCCATGACGGCCTTGAGGTCGTCGGCCGGGATGGACACACAGCCCGCGGTCGGCTTGCCCGCCGAGACGTGCAGGAAGAACGCGGAGCCGGCGCCGGGCACGACCGGCGTGCGGTTGTAGTCGATCACCACGGCGTGGTCGTAGACCGGGCCGGCCTTGCCCAGGTCCTCGCCGGCGCCCTCGTTGAACGGGCAGGTGCCGGGGTCGCAGTGGTAGTAGGTGTTGTAGAGCGGGGAGGTCGTGTCCGACACCCACCAGTCGGAGGTGCCGACCTGGCGGTAGGGCAGCCGCGTCCCGTCGTTGGCCTGGATGCCGAACGCCTCGGTCAGCGTCCACACGCCGGCCGGCGTCTTGGAGGTGGTCTCGCTGGCCTGGCCGATGCCCTGGGAGCCGACGTTGGCGGTGACCGGGCCATGCACGGCGCGCCACTTCGACCCGTGGCGCTCCCACGCGGTCAGCACCGCCGTGGTGGCGGTCGGGCTGTCGGCGATCACCGTGATGAGCTGGCCGGCGCCGCCGTGGTAGGACACGGGCAGCGTGGACGCGGTCGCGGGGGCAGCGGTCGTGGCGAGCAGCACGGCTGTGGCCGCCAGAGCCGTGACGACACGGTTGGGCATCGGATGTTCTCCTGGATCGCGGGACAGCGGGTCGGCGCGATCGTAGAGCAAGATCACCAACTATGGCACTAGTTCACCAAATTCCCTCGGATCAGGTTATTTCCGCACGGGGCCATGCGTCGGCCCCGTGCGGCAACACGATCCTCAGTGCACCAGTTCGGCGTCCATCTTGCGCAGCGGCGCGGCCAGCGCGGTCCGACAGGGCACGCCCAGCTTGGTGAACACGCGGGACAGGTGCCCCTCCACCGTCTTCACGCTGACCACCAGCTTCTCGGCGATCTGCCGGTTGGTCAGGCCGCGCACGGCCAGCTCGGCGACCTCGTGCTCGCGCACCGTCAGCGTGTCCATGCTGCGGACCTGCGGCGCACGCCGCACGGACAGGCTCAGCTGCGTGTCTACCAGCTCGGCGGCCAGCGCCCTGGCGCCGCAGCTCTCGGCCAGCCGACGGGCCACGCTCAGCTCCCGCAGCGCCGTGTCCCGCTCCCCCATGCCGATCAGCGCGGCGCCGACCACGGCGTGCGCCCGGGCGGCGTAGCCGGGCATGCCGGCCTCGGTGAACGCCTCGGCGGCCCGCGCGGCCCGTAACTGGGCGACCTGGAGGTCGTTGCGGGCCAGCGCGACCTGGCCGTTGGCCAGGTGCATGACCGCGGTGTGCCCCCACATCGCCGGCGCCGAGGACTCGGCGGCGTGCTCGGCCCACAGCGCGGCGCGGGCCGGCCGGCTGCGGGTGAGCTCCAGATTGACCATCGACTCGCAGACCCACGGCCGCAGCACCGGCGCGACCCGGCCCGGATCGGTGTCCACGCCGGCCAGCGTGGCCAGCCGCTGGCAGCCGTCGACGTCGCCCAGGTGCAGCCGCGCCCCCAGCAGCTCCACCAGCAGTCGACGGGCCCAGTTCGCGTCCGCCTGGCTCATCACGCGGGCCGACGCCTGGTCGGCCAGCTGCGAGTCGCCCCGCCAGGCCGCGGCCCACGCCTGGACCGCGAGCGCGGCGGGCAGGTCTTCCCCGAGACCCGCGCCGCCGATGTGTTGGGCGGCGGCCACCGCGCGCGCCGCTAGTTCCGTCGCCCGGCTGAGCCGGCCCCGGAGCACCTGGTTCCGAGCAGCCCCCGTGTTGCGCTCGGCCGGCCTCGTCTCGTCGTCCACCTTCTCGACCTCCCCATGGTGAACACCCAATGTAAACCAAGATGAATGGAGAGGGCCCGCAGATACATCACAGTCTGCGCTGACGTGCTACCTCATAGAGAACAATGGACGCCGCGTTGGCGGCGTTCAGCGAACTGGCCGCCCCGCCGATGGGGATGCTCAGCACGTCGTCGCAGGCCGCGCGCCACGCGTTGCTCATGCCCGCGGTCTCGTTGCCGACCACCAGCAGCGTCGGGCCGGTCAGCTCGTGCCGGTCGACAACCGCTGTGCCGTGCTCATCGGTGCCTATGATGCGAACCGTTACGGGTTGGGCCCGAATCCATTCGATAACAGTTGCGGCCGCATCGGCCCGGACCACCGGAAGCGCGAAGAAGGAGCCGGTGCTGGCCCGGACCGTGCGCGGGTCGTAGACGTCGGCGGCGTGCCCGGCGACGATCACGCCGTGCGCGCCGAAGGCGTCGGCCGAGCGGATCACCGTGCCGATGTTGCCGGGGTTGGTCGGCCGGTCGAACACAACGCCGAGGAAGTCCTCCGGCACCGGAATACGGTTCAGGTCGTCGGGCGGCAACTCGGCCACGGCGATCAGCTCCGGCGCGCTGTCGGCGTCCTTCTCTCCCAGCTGGGCCAGCAGATCGGGGTCCATCGCCACCCGAGTCGCCGGCGTCGTGTCCAGCAGCTCCTCGGCCCACTTGGACAGCCGTCGGCCGGCCGGGTAGAGCAGCGCGGTCAACGGCCAGCCGTGCTCGACGGCCAGCGTGATGGGGCGGACGCCGTGCACCAGGAACTCGCCGGTGCGCTGCCGCTTGGTCCGGTTGCCGAGCAACGCCTCCCACTGCTGGAACCGGGCGTTGCGGGTCGTCACCCGCAGATCAGTCACGCCGGCCACCTTGGCATACGCCCGCCCGGTCACCAATTTGCCCGGTCACCAATTTGCGCGCCGCGCATCTTTGCGTGCCACGCATGTTTCTGTAGCGTGGCCGGCATGGACTTCGACGTGGTGATCGCCGGCGGTGGACCGAACGGGCTGATGCTGGCCGCCGAGCTGCGGCTGGCCGGGGTGCGGCCGGTGGTCCTTGAACGCCTGCCGGAACGGGCGACGATGCCCAAGGCCAACGGCCTGATGGGGGTGGTGGCCCGGGTCCTGGACGCCCGCGGCCTGTACGAGAAGGTCAGCGGCTGGGCCGCGCCGCCCGCCGCCACGCCACAGTTCGTGTTCGGTGGCATGCGCCTTGACCTGCGGGAACTGGCCGACAACCCGATGTATGCGGTCCAGATCCCGCAGCGGCGGCTGGAGGCCGTCCTTGAGGAGCACGCCGCTGGACTCGGCGCGGAGATCCGTCGTGGCGTCGACGTAAGAGGTGTCACCGCCCATGGGTCTTATGTGAGCGTGAAGACCGATGGCGGCGAGCTCACCGCCCACTTTCTGGTCGGCTGCGACGGCGGCCGCAGCACCGTCCGCAAGCTGGCCGGCATCGACTTCCCCGGCGTGACCGACGACGACGTCGTCAGCCGCACGGCTAACGTCGGCCTGCCGACCGCCACCGGCATGTCGCTGCCCGTGCCCGGCCACGGCGGCATGGCGCCCTTCTTCTTCCACCGCACCGCAACCGGGGTGTTCATCTGGGCGCGCTTCGAGGACGCGACGACCGTCAACACCATGGAATGGGGCAACGCGCCGGAGGACGACGTCCCCATGACGCTGGACGAAATGAGGGCCAGCGTGCGGCGGGTGCTCGGCGTGGACGTGCCACTGGAGCCGCCGGTGCTGGACCGGCCGCCGCTGCTGCGCCGGCTGAGCGGCAACAACACGCGGATCGCCGCGCAGTTCCGGCAGGGCCGGGTGTTCCTGGCCGGCGACGCCGCCCACGTGCACGCCGGCATCGGCGCGCCCGGGCTGAACGCGGGCCTGCAGGACGTCGTCAACCTGGGGTGGAAGCTCGGGGCCGTGATCAACGGCTGGACGCCCGAGGGGCTGCTCGACACGTACCACTCGGAGCGGTATCCGGTGGCGGTGCGGGTCGCCATGCAGACCCAGGCCCAGTCGGCGCTGCTCGCCCCGGGGTCGAAGGTCACGGCCCTGCGCACCCTGTTCGAGGAGCTGCTGGCCTCGCCCGACAACGTAGGGCATATCGCGGACACCATGTCCGGCAACGACATCCGCTACTGGCCGGCCGATCATCCGCTGGTCGGGCGGCTGGTCCCCGAGTTGGCCGTGACCACCACCGATGGGGTGGTGCGGCTGGCCGAGCTGCTCCGGACCGGCCGGCCGCTGCTGCTCGACCTAGCCGGCGTCGGTGACGTGGCCGCCAGCTGGCGGGATCGGGTGGACGTCGTCGCCGGCGTCCATCCCGACCACCCCGCGCTGCTCATCCGCCCCGACGGCTTCGTCGCCTGGGCCGGCATCACCGCTGACGGTCTGGTCGACGCCCTGACCCGCTGGTTCGGTTCCCCTACGGGTTCGTCGCCTGGGCCGACACTGCCGCCGACGGGCCGGCCGAGTCCCTGACCCGCTGGCTCGGCTCTCCTACGGCTTGAGGTCGGTGGCCGCGCGCAGCGAGCCGTCCATGTAGAACGGCGTGGAGGTGTGCTCGTGGGCGATCCGCCAGCCCTCAGCCGTCCTCCGCAGGCCGTACGTGGCGCGGAACCACATCTCGAACGCGAAGTCGGCGCCCTTCGGCGTGGCCGACATGCGGTTCAGGGAGTGGGCCCAGGCCAGGTCGCCGCCGACCTCGATCTCCAGCTCCGTCACCTGGAAATCCACCGGGCCGTCGAATGTGCCGAACCAGGCCAGCTGCCCCGGCACGTCACGGGCGGCGTCGCCGCGGCGGCCCAACGGCGGGGCCAGGTCGAACTTGACCACGTCGGCCGTGTAGCGGTCGATCAACCGCTGCGCGTCGCCGTCCTTCATCGCCGCCTCGGCCGCCGTGATCACAGTCTCGATATCCTGGGCGTCGATCTCCTGGACCGAGATCTCGTCGCTGCTGCTCATGATGGTGTCCCTTCTGGTTGGTCGCCCCGGTGTCGAAGCCACCTCCCGCCGTTCGACACGCCTCACTTGATGGCCAGCGGATTGATCGGCGACCCCACCGCCCGCCGGAACTTGATCGGCGGCGCGGTCATCATGAAGTCGTACCGGCCGTCCTGGGCGCAGTCGGCGGCCAGCTCCTCGAAGTCGAGGATCTCGCCGAGCGTCATGCCCATGTCGCGGATCAGCACCAGGTGCACCGGCAGCAGCACGGCCGGGTCCTCGCCGGGCAGCACCTCGATCGCCCAGTTGTCCGAGCACACCGCGGCCACGTCGTGGTCGGCCAGCCACTCGCAGCTGGCCAGGCCCAGCCCGGGCTCGCCGGCCATGAACGACGCCGGATCGTGCTCGGCGCGGAACTTGCGCCGCCAGCCGGTGCGGATGGCCAGGATGTCGCCGCCGCGCAGCCGCGTGCCCTGCGCCGCCAGCACGGCGTCGAGCTCGTCCGGAGTGATCACCTCACCGGCCGGCAGCCAGTCGACGCCGCGATGTCCGGCGACGTCGATCAGCACGCCGCGACCGACCAGCCCCTTGGCCTGGTGCTCGATCGAGAGGTGCTTGGCGCCGTGCGGCGACAGGTCCGACGCCGGGAACCCGTTGTAGAGCAGGTCGTCGTAGTAGACGTGGGCCAGCCCGTCCCACTGCGACGCGCTCTGCAGCGGCATGAACACGTAGTCGTCGGCGTAGTGGCCGCCGCCGGGCAGGTCCTGGTCGACGCCGGTCTCGGCCATCGTCAGCACCGGGTTGATCCGCAGGACGCCGGTCTGCGGACCGTCGGCGCCGAACGGGATGCCCAGGTCGAACACCTTGCCCTCGCGCACCAGCCCGGACGCCGCGACCACCCGCTCCGGGGTCAGCAGATTGGTGGTGCCGCGCTCGTCCTTGTGCCCGTCGACATCCCAGCGCCCCCAGTTGGACAGGCGCCGGCCGATCTCGCGAAAGTCCGCTGTCATCCCGCCACCTTACGAAGATCGCTCCCGCCGGGGTGTCGAAGCGGCGGGCCCGGCCTCGACAGTCCGCCGGTGAGAGGATTTCCGCGACCTTCGGGAGGCAGACCATGCAGTACCTGATCTTGATCCACAGCAACCCGCGGTCTCGCGCGTTGTGGGAGACGCTGACCGACGAGCAGCGCATGGAGTTCGGCCGCGGCTACATGGCGCTGAGCGAGGAGCTGGCGGCCTCGGGTGATCTGGTGGTGTCCAACGGGTTGACCGATCCGGCGCTGGCCAAGCGGGTGTGGGTGCAGGACGGCGAGACGATGACCAGCGACGGGCCGTTCGCCGAGGTCAAGGAGTACGTGGCCGGCTTCCTGCTGGTGGACACCGACACCGAGGAGCAGGCGCTGGCGTGGGCGGCGAAGACGCCGGACGCGCAGCTGGGCGGAGCCGTGGAGGTCCGGCCGCTGCTCGACATGAGCACGCTGGATCTGTGAACGTCACGACCGAGGTCGAGGACCTGCTGCGCACGCTGGCGCCGCAGGTCCTCGGGGTGCTGGTACGGCGCAACGGCGGCTTCGACACGTGCGAGGACGCGGTGCAGGAGGCGCTGCTCGCGGCGGCTCAGCAGTGGCCCGAGGACGGTGTGCCGTCCAACCCGATCGGCTGGCTGATCACAGTGGCGCAGCGGCGGCTGACCGAGGTGTGGCGCAGCGAGGCGGCGCGGCGGCGGCGTGAGGAGACGGTGTTCACGGCCGATGTGGACGACGCCGAGGTGCCGGCCGAGGACGACACCCTGACGCTGCTCACGTTGTGCTGCCACCCGTCGCTGACCCGGGTGTCGCAGGTGGCGCTGACGCTGCGCGCGGTCGGCGGCCTGACCACGCCGGAGATCGCCCGGGCGCTGCTGGTGCCGGAGTCGACGGTCGGGCAGCGGATCAGCCGGGCCAAGGCCAAGATCAAGGCCGCCGGGGCGCGCTTCGCGCCGCCGCCGGACGACGAGCGGGACGAACGGCTCAAGGCGGTGCTGGCCGTGCTGTACCTGATCTTCAATGAGGGGCACACGACCAGCTCCGGCCGCACGTTGAACCGCGTGGAGCTGACGGGCGAGGCGATCCGGCTGACCCGTGAGCTACACCGGCGGATGCCGGAGGACGGGGAGGTCGCCGGGCTGTTGGCCCTGATGCTGCTGACCGACGCCCGCCGGCCGGCGCGGACGCTGCCCGACGACACGCTGGTGCCGCTGGCCGAGCAGGACCGGTCGCGGTGGGACCGGGAGGCGATCGCCGAGGGCACGGCGTTGATCACCCACGCCCTGGCCACCGCGGTCATCGGCCCGTACCAGCTGCAAGCCGCCATCGCCGCCGTGCACGACGAGGCACGCAAGCCCGAGGACACGGACTGGACGCAGATCCTCGGCCTGTACGAGCTGCTCAACTCGGCCGCGCCCGGGCCGATGGTGACCCTGAACCGGATCGTCGCCGTGGCCATGGTCCGCGGCCCGTCGACGGCCCTGGCCGAGCTGGCCGCCGCGGAACCGTCGCTGGGCGGGCACTATCGGGTGGATGCCGTGCGGGCGCACCTGCTGGAGCTGGCCGGTGAGCACGAGGCGGCGCGCGTGCACTACGAGTCGGCCGCGCGCCGCACCCTGAGCCTGCCCGAGCAGCGCTACCTCAGCGCGAAGGCAGCACCTCGACCTCGGCGCTAGCGACGCGCTCGCGGTCGTTGACCAGCTCGAGGCCGACGACCCGGTCGTCCTCGACGGTGAACACGAACAGGCCCATGACCTTGCCCTTGTACATCCAGACCGCGCCGACGTTGCCGTCGATCAGGGCCGGCAGCGCGCCGCGGGCCTTGCCCGAGAACGCCGTCGCCACCGTGCGGGCCCCGGACATCCGGGCCGACAGCAGCGGCGCGCCCTTGTCGGCATTGGCGATCGTGCCCGCCACGGTCGTCTCGTCGGCCCGCAGCTCGACGTCGGGATCCAGCAGCTCCAGCAGCGCGTCGAAGTCGCCGTCCCGCGAGGCCGCGAGGAAGGCGTCGACAACACGGCGCTGGCGGTTGAGATCCGAGTCGGGGCGGTCCGCGCCCTGCACGCGCCGTCGGGCCCGGCTGGCCAGCTGCCGCGTCGCGGTCGGCGTGCGGCCGACGATCGGCGCGATCTCGTCGAACGGCACCGCGAACAGGTCGTGCAGGACGAAGGCGAGCCGCTCGGCCGGGGCCAGCGTCTCCAGCACCACCAGCAGCGCCGGGCCGACCGAGTCGGCCAGCAGCGCCTCCTGCTCGGGACCGGCGACCGGGGCGTCGATGGCCGCGTCGGGAGCCTCGTCGATGGGGTCCTCGCGCCGGGACTTGCGGGACCGCAGCATGTCAAGGCACACCCGGGCGGTCACCGTGGTCAGCCAGCCGCCGAGGTTCTCCACCTCACTGGTGTCAGCACGGGACAGCCGCAGCCACGACTCCTGCACCGCGTCCTCGGCGTCGCTGGTCGAACCGAGCATGCGGTAGGCCACCGCCCGCAGGTGGTCCCGATTGGCCTCGAACTCTCCGGCCAGCCATTCTTCGTTCACGGTCACATCCTCCGTCCGCGGTCCGTCATAGCAGTGACGGGCGGCAGCCGCCCGATGTGACCGAGAAGGAGAAACACCATGCTGCAGACGATCCTGTTCCCGGTGAAGGACGTGGCGAAGGCCAAGGCCGTCTACACCGCGCTGCTGGGCGTCGCCCCCGGCGTCGAGTCGCCGTACTACGTGGGCTACGACATCGACGGCCAGCACATCGGCCTGGTGCCCAACGGCAGCACCAACGGTCCGGCCTGCTACCGGCACGTGGACGACTTGGAGAAGGGCCTGGCCGCGCTGGTCGAGGCCGGCGCCTCGATGGCGCAGGAGCCCAAGGAGGTCGGCAACGGCCGCACCGTGGCCAGCGTGCTCGATGCCGACGGCAACGAGATCGGCCTCATCCAGGACCGGCACTGACCGTGACCACGAGGCCGTCCGCGACGCGGTCGACCCGGCAGGACGTGAGGTCTGCGACCACCGCGTCCGCCGTGAGCTCGGCCGCGTCGTGGGAGGTCGCGACGGCCAGCGTGCGCGCCCCGGCGTTGTGGCCGGCCAGCAGGCCGGCCGGCGCGTCCTCCACGACCAGGCAGTCTTCGATGTCGTAGCCCAGGGCCGCGGCCGCCTTGAGGTAGCCCTCGGGATCGGGCTTGCCGGCGCTCACGTCGTCGGCCGCGATCAGCACGGCCGGCGCCGGCAGCCCGGCGGCGGCCAGCCGGGCCCGCATCAGCTCCTGCGAGCCGGAGGTCACCGCCGCCCAGCGGTCTTTCGGTAGCTCGGGCAGCAGGGTACGGGTCGCCGGCAGGGCCACGACGTCACCCAGGTCGGTCAGCTCCAGCCGGGCCAGCTCGGCCACCGCGTCGTCCCGTTCGGACGGTGGCAGCAGGTCGGCGATCGTGTCCTCGCTGCGCCGGCCGTGACAGACCTGGAGGATCTTGTCGGCGTCGAGCCCGCGCTCGGCCGCGAACACCCGCCACGTCCGCTCGACGGCGCCGGTCGAGTCGACCAGCGTGCCGTCGATGTCGAACAGGATGGCCTGGACCTCGAACGTGGTCAGCTCGCCCACGGTCCGACCCCGCCGATGCGCCGCACCTTGTAGCGCACGATGAAGCCGGGCCGCCGCTCCACCGGGAACGTCGCCTCCGGGCCGATGTACACCCGGGACAGCCGGTCCAGCAGGTCCCAGGCCTGATCGGTCGCCTCCACCACGGCCTCCGCGCGCAGCACCGCGTTCTCATCCAGGAATCTGCCCGGCACCCGCGGCGCGTCGAAGGACAGCACCACACGCGGGTCCCGCTGCATGTTGCGGATCTTCACCCCGGCGTGCTGGTGGCCGCTGACCAGGTCGTCCCCGTCCAGGCCGATCCAGATCACCGACACCTGCGGGCTGCCGTCGGGGTTGACGGTGCTCAGATGGGCCATCGGCCCGCTGCTGATCAGGGCGCGCAGGGACTCGGGCAGCGTGATCGTTTCAGGCACGCGGCCACCGTATCCTGCGCCCGGACGTGACGGCCCGGCGACGCTCCGGCATATTGCCGGACATGACGACCCTGGCGCGCCATCCGGCGTTCGTGCGGCTGTGGCTGTCCGGGCTGTTCGCCGAGACCGCGGAGTGGATGCTCCAGGTGGCGCTGCCGGTGTACGTCTACCAGGCGACCGGGTCGGCCGGCTCGACGGCGTTGGTGATGGTGACCGGGATCCTGCCGATGCTGCTGGTCAGCCCGGTGGCCGGGGTGGTCGCCGACCGGTTCGACCGGCGGCGGGTGCTGTACGCCGTATGCCTCGCGCAGGCGCTGGTGACGGTGCCGCTGCTGTTCGGCAGCCACCAGGTGCTGATCTACGTGGTGATGGTGGCGCAGTCGGCGCTGGCGTCGCTGTTCGAGCCGACCCGCAACGCCCTGGTGCCGGCACTGGTGGGCGCGGACCGGCTGGCCTCGGCCAACGGCCTGATGGGCTTCAACAGCAGCATCTCCCGGCTGGCCGGCAGTTCCCTCGGCGGGCTGGTGCTGGGCGTGTGGGGCCTGAGCTGGGTGGTCGCCGGCTACCTGGCGGCGCTGGTGATCGCCGCGCTGCTGCTGGTGCCCCGGTTCGGCGTGCACGTGGAATCCGTGCCGTCCGATCCGGGCAGTTGGCTCGACGGCGTGCGGGCGCTGCGGGACCCGTCGCTGCGGGCCACCGGCGTGACGTTGGCGCTGATGGCGTTGGGGCAGGGCATGTTCCTGGTCCTGTTTGTGGTGTTCGTGACCGGGCCGCTGCGCGGCGGCGACGCCGATGTCGGTCTGCTGCGGGGAATCCAGGCCGTCGGCGGGCTCGGCGCCGGGCTGCTGATCGCGGCCGTGGCCAACCGGGTCAGCGCGGTGCGGATGATGGGGCTGGGCATCCTCACGCTGGGCCTGTGCTCGGCGCTGATCTGGAACCTGCCGCACGTGACCGTGACTTTCTGGCTCTACGTGGTGCTTTTCGCCGTGGTCGGCGCGCCGGCGGTGGTGGCGCAGTCGGCGGCGTTGACGGCCGTGCAGCTGCGGGCGCCGGACGAGCTGGCCGGCCGGGTGCTGGCCACCGTGTACGCCGGCTTCGCCGGGCTGACCACCGTCGGCACGCTGGTCGCCGGCTACCTGGTCGGCACCGTCGGTCTGGACGTCCTGTTGGACGTGCAGGCGGGCATGCTGGTGGCGGCGGGGATCGCCGCGCTGCTCAGGAAGTCACACTTCAGAGGGGCGTAGCCAGCCAGCCGCGGTGCAGGGCCGGGGCCAGCTCGTGGGCGGCGGAGTTGCGGACGTTGTCCTCGTCGTGCAGGTAGCCCTCGGTCGTGGCCAGCACCGCGTGGCCCAGGTCGCGCTGCACCTGCCGCGGCGGCACGCCCCGTTCGACGGCGTGGGTGGCGTAGGAGTGGCGGGCCGAGTGCGGGTGGATGGTGTCGCGCAGCGGGCCCAGGTGGGTGGCGATGAACTCCGCGTCGGGCGTGGCCAGCAGGTCCCGCAGCTGCTTGGACGGTTCGGTGAACGTCTTGCACAGCCTGGTCAGCACGGCTTGCAGGTGCGAGGTGTGGACGCGTTTTCCCGTGCTGGTCACGAAGATCGGGCGGACACCGGCCCGCACCTGGCCGGGCAGCGCCGGCACCGCCGGCTCCGTCCGTTCACGCAGGTAGTCCTCCAGCGCGTCGGCCACCGGCGGGGCGAGGGCCACTTCGCGGTCCTTGCCGCCCTTGCCGTGCACGCGCAGGATCCCGATGTCGTGCTGGGCGGCCCGGCGGTAGTCGTCCAGGTTCACGCCGACGAGCTCGTCCGCGCGGACGCCCGTGCCGATCAGGATCTCGATCATCGCCCGGTCCCTGCGCCCGTCCCGGCGGTGGTCCTTGAGCAGGTAGGCCGCCATCAGCAGGGCCCGGCAGGCCTGGAACGACCAGCGCTTCGTCGTCGACGGCGTGCCGGCCGGCCGGTTCAGGTGCTGCGCCCGCCGGTCCACAAGGGACACCGGGTTGTGCTGGGCGAGTCCCTCGCGGAGCAGGTACTTGGCGTAGAACGCCGACACCGCCGACAACATCCGGCCTTTCGTGGCGTCGCTGTAGCCGGCCCCGGTGAGCTCGTCCAGCCAGCGCTCCACGTGCTCGACCTTGACGTCCGCGAACCGCATTCCGTTGCTGGCGCACCAGTTCAGCCAGGCCAGCCCGGTCGACCGGGATCGCTGCCGGCCCCGCCTTCGGCTCGGGTCCGGCGGCGTGTAGCCCGGCACCCATTCCAGCGGGATGCCCAGGTCGGTGGCGTAGGCGAGGCGGGTGTTGACCGAGGCGTAGATGCGCAGGAACTCCTGCAGGCGCTCGCGGGCGGTCTTGTCCTCCCCGACCAGTGCCAGCGTCACGGCCCCGACTCCCCTCGTCTTGATCAAGGGGAAGTCTGCCATGCCGGGGGTGTGAGGGGTGGATGCCACTTCCCTCCACTTCAACATATAGCGCACCGGGGGTCTTGCGGCAAGCCCCTCCCCATGCCGCAGAATGTCCGGCCGAAGCCCGGACCAGCGAAAACAGGGGGAACTTTTGTTCGACGTGATCATCGTCGGCGCGGGGCCGACCGGCCTGGCACTGGCCGGCGAGCTGCGGCTGCACGGCCTGGGCGTGGTGGCGCTGGAGCGCGACGCCGAGCCGACGAAGGTGGTGCGGTCGCTGGGCATCCACGCCCGCACCATCGAGCTGCTGGACCAGCGCGGCATCCTGGACCGGTTCCTGGCCGCCGGCACGAAGCACCCGGTCGGGGGATATTTCGCCGGCATCCAGAAGCCCGCGGGGGTGCGGCTGGACACCGCGCACAGCTACGTCCTGAGCATCCATCAACCGGTGACCGACCGGCTGCTGGAGGAGTGGGCGGTCGAGGTCGGGGCGGATATCCGGCGCGGCACGGAGGTGGTGGGGCTCAGCCAGGACGACGAGGGCGTGACGGCCTCGTTGGCCGACGGCAGCTCGGTGCGGGCGGCATACCTGGTCGGTTGCGACGGAGGCCGCAGCACGGTCAGGAAGCTGGTCGGCATCGGCTTTCCCGGCGAGCCGTCCCGTGTGGACACTCTGATCGCCGAGATGGAGGCGACGGCACCGGCGGACGAGATGTTGGCCGTGATGACCGAGATCCGCAAGACCCAGAAGCGGTTCGGCATCGGGCCGATCGCGAACGGGTTGGTGCGGGCGGTCGTGCCGGCCGCGGACGTGGTCGAGGATCGGGCGACGCCGCCGACGTTCGAGGAGTTCCGGCAGCAGCTGCTGGTCACCGCCGGCACCGACTTCGGTGTGCACTCGCCCCGTTGGCTGTCCCGTTTCGGCGACGCCACCCGGCAGGCCGAGCGGTACCGGGAGGGACGGGTGCTGCTGGCCGGCGACGCCGCGCACATCCATCCGCCATTGGGCGGGCAGGGCCTCAACCTGGGCGTGCAGGACTCGTTCAACCTCGGCTGGAAGCTGGCCGCCGCGGTCGCCGGCTGGGCCCCTGACGGGCTGCTGGACACCTATGAGGCCGAGCGGCATCCCGTGGCCGCCGACGTCCTCGTCAACACCCGGGCGCAGATGGAGCTGATCTCCACCGAGCCGGGGCCGCAGGCCGTTCGGCACGTGCTGTCCGAGCTGATGGACTTCGACAACGTGCGCGAGTTCCTGATCTCGAAGGTCACGGCCATCAGCGTCCGCTACGACTTCGGCGACCCGAATCCCGTTGTCGGACGGCGGCTTCGGGATGTGGCGTTGAAGCGGGGACGGCTGTTCGAGCTCATGCACGCCGGCCGTGGGCTGCTGCTCGACCAGACCGGCCGGCTGTCGGTCGAGGGCTGGGCCTCTCGCGTCGACCATGTCGTGGACGTCAGCGAGGAGCTGGAGGTGCCCGCCGCGTTGCTGCGGCCCGACGGGCACGTGGCCTGGGTCGGCGAGGACCAGCGATCGCTCCTCGAGCACCTGCCCCGATGGTTCGGCGCCGCCGACATCTGACCCCGTCAGGGGTGATCTGCCCCTGACGTCGGCTGACGCCGGAACCCCTACGTGAGTGGCTCAGGTGGCCACCGAGCGAAAATGGGCCACTCACGTGGGGACCGGTGGCGAAATGGAGTGGACGGGGTGGTGCTCGGGCGGTAGCTTGCAGCGGTCCGTGACACCGCCCGAGGAGGTGAGACCCATGACCGCAGTTGCGATGTGGGTGCTCCCCCTGCCGTCACGGTCGGGCGATTGACGTAGGTGTCGCCGGGAGCGCCTCGACCCTCCCGAAAGGCAACACCGATGGACGTGATCATTGCCGGCTGCGGGCCGACCGGCGCGATGCTGGCCGCCGAGCTGCGGCTGCACGATGTGCGGGTGCTCGTGCTGGAGCAGGAAACCGAGCCGGCGTCGTTCGTGCGCATCGTCGGCCTGCATATCCGCAGCCTTGAGCTGATGGCGATGCGTGGGCTGCTGGACCGCGTTCTCGAACACGGCAGGCGACGGCCGGCCGGCGGGCTCTTCGCCGGCATCGCCAAACCCGCGCCCGAGGGCCTGGATTCCGCGCACGCCTACATGCTCGGCATCCAGCATCCGGTCATCGTTCGCCTGCTCGAAGAGCACGCGATCGACCTGGGCGCGGAGGTCCGGCGCGGGTGCGCGGTCACCGGATTCGAGCAGGACAACGACGGCGTGACCGTCGATCTGACAAGCGGGGAACGGCTGCGTGCCGACTACCTCGTCGGTTGCGACGGCGCGCGCAGCGCGGTACGCAAGCTGCTCGGCGTCGGCTTCCCCGGCGAGCCCTCACGGAACGACACCCTTATGGGCGAGATGGAAGTGGGCGCTCCGCAGGAGGAGATCGCCGCCAAGGTGGCCGCGGTCAACCAGACTCAGCAGCGATTCTGGCTCCGGCCCTTCGGCGAAGGGGTCTACAGCGTCGTCGTCCCGGCCGCGGGAGTCAGCGACCGCGCGGAACCGCCCACGCTCGAGGACTTCCGGCAACAGCTGCATGCCTTCGCCGGCACCGATTTCGGCGTGCACTCGCCCCGTTGGCTGTCCCGTTTCGGCGACGCCACCCGGCAGGCCGAGCGGTATCGGGTCGGGCGCGTCTTGCTGGCTGGCGACGCGGCGCACATCCATCCCTTTTGTCGAGACGAAGGAGTATCTGGCGGGGTATTACCTGGTGGACTGTGAGTCGCGGGAGCGGGCGCTGGAGTTGGCGGCGCTGGTCCCGGACTCACGGCACAACGCGACGGAGGTCTGGCCGGTGATGTTCTCAGCTGGGGTGGACGTGTGAGCACGGAGGTGGAGGGTCTGCTGCGTGAGTTGGCGCCGCAGGTTCTTGCCGCGCTGGTGCGGCGGCACGGGCAGTTCGACATGTGTGAGGACGCCGTGCAGGAGGCGTTGCTGGCGGCGGCGACGCAGTGGCCGGGCGAGGGTGTGCCGGACAATCCGCGGGCGTGGTTGGTGACGGTGGGTTCGCGGCGGTTGGCGGACCTGTGGCGCAGTGACAGCGCGCGGCGGCGGCGTGAGGAGGCGGTGTTCGCCGCCGAGGTGGAGGACGTGGAGGTCCCGGCGCGGGATGACACGTTGACGTTGCTGTTCCTGTGCTGTCATCCGGCGTTGACGCCGGCGTCGCAGGTTGCGTTGACGGTGCGGGCGGTGGGCGGGTTGACCACGGCGCAGGTGGCGCGGGCGTTCCTGGTCCCGGAGGCGACAATGGCACAGCGGATCTCGCGGTCGAAGGCGAAGATCAAGGCGGCCGGGGCGCGGTTCTCGGCGCCGCCGGAGGGTCCGGAGCGGGATGAGCGCCTGCGGGCCGTGCTGCATGTGTTGTATCTGATCTTCAATGAGGGGTACACGGCGACCGCGGGTGAGCAGTTGGTGCGGGGTGAGCTGACGGGTGAGGCGGTGCGGCTGACGCGGGCAGTGCGGGAGTTGCTGCCGGAGGACGGCGAGGTGGCGGGCCTGTTGGCGTTGATGTTGTTGACGGAGGCGCGGGGGGCGGCGCGGTCGCGTCCGGACGGGTCGCTGGTGCCGTTGGCCGAGCAGGATCGGGCGTTGTGGGATGCGGCGGGTATCGCCGAGGGTGTGAAGCTGGTCAGCGAGGCGTTGTCGACGACGCGGTTGGGGCCGTATCAGCTGCAGGCGGCGATCGCGGCGGTGCATGCCGAGGCGCCGTCGTCCGAGGAGACGGACTGGGCGGAGATCGCCGGTCTGTACGCGTTGTTGGCGCAGCTGGCGCCGAATCCGGTGGTGACGTTGAACCACGCGGTGGCGGTGGCGATGGTGCGTGGGCCCGAGGCCGGTTTGGCGATGTTGGTCGAGCTGGAGGGTGACGACCGGGTGGCGGAGCATCATCGGGTGGCGGCGGTGCGGGCGCATCTGTTGGAGATGGCCGGTGATGTCGTCGGCGCGAAGGAGGCGTACCTGGCGGCGGCGCGGTTGACGTTGAGTCTGCCGGAGCAGCGGTATCTGTTGGGGAAGGCCGACGCGCTGTCCTGACGACCTTAGGTCGCCGAGGAGCTGGCCCGTCCGGTCGGTCTGACCGCCGCTCGGTGGCAGGTGCTCGGCGCGGTTCTGCCCGAGCCGCTGCCCGTTTCCGGGATCGCCCGGGCCATGGGGCTGACCCGTCAGGGCGTGCAGCGGACCGCGGATCTGTTGGTGGAGCAGGGTTTGGCCGAGTACCGCCCGAATCCGGCGCACCAGCGGGCCAGGCTGCTGGCCGTGACCGACGACGGATTGGCGGCCGTGCGTCGGATCGGACCTGGGCAGCGTGACCTCGCGGAGCGGTTGGCCGGCAAGCTGGGGGCCGGCGAGTTCGCGCAGGTGGCGGCGTCGTTGGAGAAGCTCATCGCGGCGCTGGACGGGCTATGACGGACGGGTCGCGCGGTCGAAGGTGTCGGCCAGTTCGCGGCCGAACTCGGTGGCGTCGACCTCGGGGTGCAGGACCAGGCCGATGACCATGGCGTCGATGGCGCCGATGATGGCGACGGCCATGGCGTCGGCGTTGAACGGGCCGAACTCCCCCGCGGCCTGGCCGGCGCGCAGGTGCCCGCTGAACAGGCCGAAGCGGTCGTCGACGAACTCGGGTGTGGTCGGGGCGTTGCGGGCGATCTCCATCAGGGCGCGGACGTGGCCGGGGTGCGCGCGGACGAGCTCCATGTTGGACTCGAGTCGGGCGCGCAGCTTGGCCCGGTAGCCGTCGACGGCCTCCATGCGCGGGGAGATGAACCGGTACGCGACGGTGGTGGCCTCGGTGAGCACCTCGCCGATGAGGTCGTCCTTGTTGGCGAAGTGGTAGGAGATCATGCCGGTGCTGGACAGGCCGGCCTGCTTGGCGATGCGGGTGAACGAGGCGGCGGCGTAGCCGTGCTCGTTGATCACGGCGATGGCGGCGGCGACGATCTGGGCGCGGCGGGCGCTCTCGGTGAAGGTCCTCCCCCGTTGACTGCCTTCGGCGGCGGCGTTTGCGGGCATGAGCAATATTTAGCACGAGTGAGCTGGGAGGTGGCGGTGGAGGCGTTCGTGCGGGCACACACCACGGCCCGGGCGACGGAGTTCGTGCCGGAGATCGTGCTGCGGGTGGCCGAGGACGTGACGCCGCTGTGGGAGCTGACGGGTGGCGCGGAGCCGCCGTTCTGGGCGTTCCCGTGGGCCGGTGGGCAGGGCGTCGCCCGGTATGTGTTGGACAATCCGCAGGTCGTGGCGGGTCGGCGGGTGTTCGATCTGGCGTGCGGGTCGGGGCTGGTGGCGATCGCCGCGGCGCTGGCCGGGGCCGCGCAGGTGACGGCGTGCGACGTGGACGAGATGGCGCTGGTGGCGGCCGGGATCAACGCCTCCGCCAACGACGTCGCGCTGACCCCGTTGGTCGCGGATGTGCTGGCGACCACGGTGGACGCCGAGGTGGTGTTGGCCGGGGATGTGTTCTACGACAAGGATATGGCCGCGGTGGTGCTGCCGTTCCTGTTCCGGATGGCGGCCGGCGGGGCGCTGGTGTTGGTCGGTGATCCGAACCGGCCGTACCTGCCCAAGGACCGGTTCGAGCGGGTCGCGGCCTACGAGGTGCCGGTGCCGCGGTCGTTGGAGGGCGTGACGGTGCTGACGACCACGGTGTGGCGGCCTGGACCGGCGGCGGTGAGCTAGCGAGGCGCGGGCGAGCAGCGTGAAGCGTTGCGGCCAGGATTTCCCTAGGCCGGTCCGGGTCCTGACGAAGCCGAGGGTGGCGAACAGCTTCTCCGACGGTGTGTTGCCGTCGGTGATGCCGGTCACCACGGTCGTGTCGGCGAGTGCGGCCAGGGAGGCGGCGACGGCCGTGCCCAGTCCGCGGCCCTGCCAGCCGGGATTGGTGATGACGTAGGAGATCCAGGCGGATCCGTTCGACCCGGCCGTCACGAGCGAGGCGCTGACCGGCTCGTCGTCGTTCCCGACGGCGACGAAGCTGGCCGCTGTCATGGCGCCGCGTCCCCGCCAGGTGGCGATCTCGACGGCCCCGTCGTTGTTGTCGCCGAGGTCGTCATCGATCGTGCCGGCATAGGCCCGTTCCATGAGCCGGCCGGGCGCGGCGGCGTCGAACGGTATTCGGGCTTAGGGTCTGGTTCATGGCTGTTGCGACCAACGAGTCCGTGGACCGCGCCGCGCTGACGGAGTTCCTGCGCACGCGGCATCGGGCGATCATCATCACCATGCGGGCCGACGGCAGCCCGCAGTCCTCCCCCGTGACCTGCGGGGTGGACGGCGAGGGCCGGATCGTCGTGTCCACGTATCCGGAGCGGGCCAAGGCGCGCAACGCGCGGCGGGACCCACGGGTGTCGTTCTGTGTGCTGTCGGACGAGTGGGACGGGCCGTACGTGCACGTGGAGGGCGCGGCCGAGGTGCTGGATCTGCCGGCGGCGCTGGACCCGCTGGTGGAGTACTTCCGGGGCATCTCCGGCGAGCACCCGGACTGGGACGAGTACCGGGCGGCGATGACGCGGCAGGGCAAGTGCCTGATCCGGGTCGAGCCGACGCGCTGGGGCCCGGTGTCCACCGGCGGGTTCCCGGCCCGATTGGCCTGACCAGACGGTGAGTGGAGGTGCCGCGGCGCGAGCCGCGGCACCCCGTTTCTCATCGGCGGGCGACCACGAGCAGGCGGTGGCTGCCCAGCTGGAACGGCCCGCGATCGGTGTCGCCGTACAGCGCGACGTCCCGGTACCCGGCCGCGACGAGCATGCGGCTGAGCTCGGCCGCGGTGTAGACGTGCTGGACGCAGGCGGCCTGCTGGATCTCGGTTCCCCGGGTGAAGGTGAAGTCGATCAGCAGGCGGCCCTGGGCCACGTCGTAATGGTTGACGGCGACCATGTCGACGCCGCCGGCGGACATGCTGATCTCCCCCGGCCGGTGCGGCAGGATCGCCTCGGCGGCGCAGCCGTAGTCGATGACGAGCGTGGGCGAGACGCCGGCGAGGTCGGCCAGGAACCGCTGGTTGGCGGTGTGGTCGAGGTAGCCGAAGCTGTTGCCCATGCAGATCGCCAGATCACCGGAAAGCCTCTGGCGGGCCAGGTCGTTGATGTCGGCGAGTCGCCAGTCGACGTCCACAGTGGACTTTCGGGCGTGGGTCATGGCCTCGGCGGAGATGTCGAGGCCGGTGACGTCATAGCCGCGCCGGGCCAGTTCGACGCTGTGCCGGCCGCTGCCGCACGGCACGTCGAGCACGCGCGCCCCGGGCTCGACCCCGGTGACATCCAGCACGAAGTCGATCTCGGCGGCGGTCTGCTCGGGCGGGACGGCGCCGCGCCAGAAGGTGTTGGGCAGTTCGGTGAAGAAATCCGTGTACCACGGCAAGGTGAAGGCTCCTGGTGAATGCGAAGAGATGGTTCGCAGAAGTCACCGGGCAGGCTGAAGCACACGCCCGGTGGGTCCGGGGGTGCCCATGGCATCGACCTTGTCTGTGTGGACGTCCGGGTGGACGTTCAGGTGTGGCCAGGCTAGCAGGCGTCAGGCCGCCGACCAGGCGCCGCCCCAGCCAGCGGGGTCCTCCAGGAGGGTGCAGACGGTGCCGTACGGGTCGGCGATGGCGGCGATGACGCCGGTGGGGGCCTCGCGGGGCTCGATCAGCACGGTCGCGCCGCCGGCGACGGCGGTGTCGGTGACCAGGGTGATGTCGGTGGCGGCGAGGTAGCACATCCAGCTGGCGCCGACGCTGGCGGCGGTGGTCTCGTCGACGAGCAGCCGGCCGGCGATGGCACGCGCGCCGGCGTCGTCGGGGGCGTCGAACAGGGCGAACGGCTTGACGTCGGTGTCGGCCCGCACGGTCCAGGCCAGCCGCTGGGTCCAGAAGTCGTCGGTGGTGTCGGCGGTCATGAGCTCGAGCCAGCAGGGCTCGCCGTGTCGGGGCGGCGGGGCCCACGGTCCGTGGCGCACGCGGCCGGGGTCGAGGGTGGCGGTGACGCCGGTGGGGTCGGCGAGCAGCGCCGTTGGCCGGCCGCCGAGGACGGGGTGCCAGCCGGGGGTCTCCCAGTCGGCGGGTCTTCGGATCAGGGCGGCCAGCCGGTCGCCGACCCAGCAGCGCAGGGTCCCGTCGTCGGCCGACATGACGATCCAGCCGAACAGGCTCCGGTAGTACTCGGCCGACCCGGCCGGGTCGTTGCTGCGCAGCTCGACGCGGCGCAGCCCCTTGACGGGAACGTCCTCGGGCACGGGGCGGGTCCCTCTCTGGCTGGCGGGCTCAGGAACGCCCATCCTCAGTCGCCGGCAGCTCGCCGGACAAGGCCCCATCCGGCCGCTTCAGCACCATGCCCAGCGGTTTCGGCTTGCCCAGGTGGAAACCCTGGCCGACGGAGACGCCGAGCTTGGACAGCATCTCCACCTGCGCGGGCCGCTCCACCCACTCGGCCACGACCGACAGGTCGAAGCCGCGGGCGATCTCCAGGATGCCGGAGACCAGCACGGCGTCGCGGGTGCCGGAGTCGATGCCGCGCACGAACTCGCCGTCGATCTTGAGGCCGGTGATGGGCAGGTGCTTGAGGTGGACGAAGGAGCCGAAGCCGGCGCCGAAGTCGTCCAGGGCGATCCGGCAGCCGGTGGCGCGGACCTGGTGGGCGAGGCTGCGGGCGGCGTCGAGGTTGGTGACGGCCGCGGTCTCGGTGATCTCGAAGCCGAGCCGGCCCGGGGCGACGCCGGAGGAGGCGAGGCGGTCCAGCACGAAGTCGGCGAAGTCCTCGTCCTCCAGGGTTCGCCCGGAGACGTTGACGTCGAAGCGCAGGTTGGGGTCGGGATAGGCGACCAGGGTGTCGATGGCCTTGCCGAACACCCAGCGGTCGATCTCCAGCACGAGGTCGCTGCGTTCGGCGGCGGGCAGGAAGTCCGCCGGGCCCAGCAGCGGGAGCTGGCCGTCCTCCAGGCGCAGCAGCAGCTCGTAGCCCAGGGTGCGCCCCGAGGACAGGGCGACGATGGGCATGGCGTGCAGGGCCAGGTCGCCGTGCTCGAGGGCCTTGCGCAGCCGGTCCTGCACGGAGACGCGCTTGGCGGTGTCGGCGTAGTGGCCGGGGTCGTAGACGGTGACGCGGTTGCGGCCGGCGGCCTTGGACGCGTACAGGGCGAGGTCGGCGTTGGCCAGCACGGCCTCCCAGCCCTCGCCGGAGGTGAAGCCGGCGACGCCGGTGCTGACGGTCATCCGGGTCGTCGCTCCCCCGGCCACCAGCGGCAGGCCGGCGACGGCGTCGCGCAGGCGGGCGGCGACCTCGGAGGCGTCGGACTCCTCGCAGCCGGGCAGCACGACGGCGAACTCGTCGCCGCCCAGGCGGCCCAGCAGCTGGCCGGGGTCGAGGCGTTCGCGCAGGGCGGCGGCCATGGTGCGCATGAGCCGGTCGCCGACGGCGTGCCCGCGCAGGTCGTTGACGTCCTTGAAGTTGTCCAGGTCGAGCAGGAGCAGGGAGCCGGTGCCGCCGGCGGCCAGCTGCCGCTCCAGCTCGCGGGTGAGCGCGCGGCGGTTGGGCAGCCCGGTGAGCGGGTCCTCCTCGGCCAGCTGGCGCAGCTCGTCCTGCAGGCGGCGGTCCTGGGTGACGTCGTGGCAGGTGCCCATCATGCGCACCGGTGTGCCGTCCTCGTCGCAGATGACCTCGCCGAAGCACTCGAAGAAGCGCTCGTTGTCGACGCCGACCAGCATGCGGTGCGAGTAGGTGAACCGGTCGCCGTTGGCGCGGGCCACGGTCAGCGAGGTCTCGATCATCTGCCGGTCGTCGGGGTGCACCCGGGCCATGTAGCCGGCGTAGTCCAGCTCGGTGCCGGGCTCCAGGCCGAACATGTCGAGCAGGGCGTCCGACCACAGCACGCGGTCGGTGGTGATGTCCCACTCCCAGTTGCCCATCCGGCCCAGCACCTGGGCGCGGCGCAGCGCGTTGGCCTGCTGGGTGGCCTCCAGCTCGCGGTCGCGCCACGAGGTGATGTCCATGATCCGGTAGAGCAGCTCGTCGCCGCCGGGCAGCGCCGTGCAGCTGATCTCCAGCCAGCGGTGGTCGTCGCCGTCCAGGCCCGCGGCCTGCACGACCATGCCCGGATCGGGGGTTTCGGGCGCGCCCGGCAGCAGCGCCGGCAGGGACCGGCCCAGCGCCTGGTCGTCGGGCACGCCGATGAGCGTGCCCAGCGCCGGGTTCGCCCAGCTCAGTTTGCCGTGCAGGTCCGTGACCCCGAATCCGACGTCCGCCCAGCGCAGGACGTGGTTGTGCACGGCGCCGTGGTCCGCCACCAGCTCCTCCTTGCCACCCGGCGCCATAGTTGTCGGTTCACCGGCCACTGGGCAAGCCCGTCCCGGTCACCGAAGGCGTTCCAACCCGGTGGCGGTGCCCAGCAGTGCCCGCGCCATCGAGTGCAGTTCGTCCGGTTGCGCCCCGTCGGCGGCCGCGGTCGCGATGTCCTCGGCGGCGCAGCGGAGCTGGAACAAGCGGTCCTGGAGGTTGGCCAGCTCGATGCTGGACAGCACGACGGCGTCCTCGGGCAGGCCGCCGCGCTGCACGGCGCTGCGGCGCTCGTAGGCGCGCTGCCGGCAGGTCTGGGCGCAGTACTGGCGGCGCCGTCCGAACTGGCCGTCCGCGGGCAGCCGTTGGCCGCACCACGCGCAGTGTCGCGTCGCCTCCCGTCGCCGGGTGCTGGTGACCTCCATGGGCGGCGAGGTTATCCGTTCATCTGTTGGTGATCGAAAGCGCCACGCCGCTGGGGCAGACTGCGACTGTGCGAAGTGGACATCCCTACCTGGCCGACGGGCCGTTTCCGCGGGCGTTGGCGCACCGTGGCTGGCATCTGGGCGAGCTGGCCGGCATGGAGAACTCGCTGAGCTCGTTCCGGCGGGCCGTGCAGGAGGGCTTTCGGTACATCGAGACCGACGTGCAGGCCACCACCGACGGGGTGGTCGTGGTCCAGCACGACGACGTGCTCGACCGGACCACCGACCGGCAGGGGGTGATCAACCAGCTGCCGTGGTCGGAGGTCGGGCGGGCGCTGGTCGGCGGGCGGGAGCAGATCCCGCGGCTGGAGCACGTGCTGGAGGAGCTGCCGACGGCGCTGCTCAACGTGGACGTGAAGGCCGACAACGCGGTCGGGCCGGTGCTGCGGGTGCTGGAGCGGTGCAACGCCTGGGACCGGGTGTGCCTGGCGTCGTTCTCGGATGCGCGGCTGGCCCGGCTGCGCAAGATCGCCGGTCCGCGGTTGATCACGTCGATGGGTCCGGCGACGGTGTTCGCGCTGTGGTCGTCGGGGCGGTGGCCGCTGCTGGGCACCCGCCGGTTCGTGCAGGGCGCGATGGCGCAGGTGCCCGAGCGGCAGGGTCCGCTGCGGGTGGTGGACCACAAGTTCGTCGACGGCGCGCATCGGCTGGGGCTGGAGGTGCACGTGTGGACGATCAACACCGAGCCGCAGATGCGGTCCCTGCTCGCCCTCGGTGTGGACGGCATCGTCACCGACCGCCCGGACCTGCTCCGTGACGTTCTGCAATCACAAGGCCAGTGGCACCCCTGATTTGAGTGTGGGAAGGGGGCTTTCCTCCACTCGGAGTGTGGGAATGCCCCCTTCCCAACCTCAAAGGCGGTTACTGAGGGTTAATGCGGGGTGGGGTGCCTAGCCAGGCGGCGTTCCAGGTTAGGCGACCGAGTTGGCCGGTGACGGTGATGTCGTTGGCGGCTTGGAGGTCGCGGACGGCCTGGCGGGTGGCGCCGTCGTAGCAGCCGGGGGCGGCGAAGTGGTACCCGAAAGTGGTCATGCGGTGCTGCCAGGTGGCCAGGGCGGGCGCGCAGTCGCCGGCGAGGAAGACCTTGCCGGGCCAGATGGGCACGGCGATGTAGGCGGCGTCGCCGACGGCCGGCACGCGGCGGGAGGAGGCGTCGGTGTCGGGGGTGAGCCCGAGCTTGAGGCCGCACTCCCACGGTTGCCAGCCGCGCATCCGGTACAGGTACAGGGCCCGGTAGTCCTGCTCGGACGGGGTGGCCTGGCTGGGCAGACCCGCGCCGCCGACGCTGGCCCAGGTGGGCAGGTCGAACTGGTAGGCGCCGAAGTACTTCCCGTCGGCGGAGACGGCGGTGTAGGTGTCGGTGGACTCGCACATGCGCAGCCGGGCCCAGTCCTGCTTGCTCGGGTCGGCCGCGGCGGCGCCGGCCGTGCCCAGGAACATGGCCAGGGACACCGTCAGTGCGGCCGCGATGACCAGCGGCGATCGGGTGATCACGGCACCGAACGTAGGTCGGCTGCGGTGCAGTCACAACTTGGTGACCCACATGGCTGACGGCCCATGATCGCCGCTACCGTTCGGCACCACCCGATCCCGGACGCCGGAAGGCAGCGATGACTCAGGCCACCACAGGGGCTACCGGCTCGCCGGCGACCAAGCGGCTGCGTTTCGGCTGGTACAGCTACGGCTGGGCGGCGCAGGTGTTCGAGACGACGGTGCTCGCGGTGTTCATGAGCCGCTATCTGCCGTACGTGGCCGCCCAGGCGGTGGGCGAGAGCGGCCGGCTGCAGGTGTTGGGCGTGCCGATCGCGCCGGGCTCGCTGTTCACCTACATCATCTCGCTGGGCTCGGTGCTGCTGATCGTGCTGATGCCGATCGTGGGGGCGTTCGCCGACCGGACCGGCCGCAAGCGGCAGCTGTTGTTCGGCTTCGCCTATCTGGGCGCGCTGGCCTGTGCGGCGATGGTGTTCGTGGGCACCACCGACTGGGTGCTGGGCTCGATTCTGTTCATGCTGGCGTTCCTGACGTACAAGTGCGCGCGGGTGGTTTACAACTCGCTGCTGCCGGACCTGGCCGGGCCGGACGAGCGGGACACGGTGTCCTCGATCGGTTGGGCCGCGGGCTATCTGGGCGGCGGGTCGCTGCTGGCGCTGAACTTCGTCGCCTCGTTCCTGATCGACGACAGCTCGGTGCTGGCCCGGCTGTCGCTGTGCAGCGCCGGCGTGTGGTGGGCGGCGTTCATGATCGTGCCGGCGGTGATCCTGCGGAAGATGCCGATGTCGGCCGACACGCACGCGCCGCAGGCCGGCTCGGCGATCACGGCGGGCTTCAAGGAGCTGGGCGACACGCTGCGGCATCTGCGGCTGTACCCGTGGACTCTGCTGTTCCTGCTGGCCTACCTCGTCTACTACGACGGCATCGCGACCACCACGACGCTGGCCGCCGACTACGGGCAGAACGAGCTGAAGCTGCGCGAGACCACGCTGCTGTCGGCGATCCTGCTGGTGCAGTTCGCCTCGTTCGGCGGGGCGCTGCTGCTGGGCAAGCTGTCGCAGCGGTGGGGCGCCAAGCGGGTGGTGGCGTGGTCGCTGGTGGTGTGGTCGGTGCTTATCACGTTGGCGTACTTCCTCGAACCGGGACAGCCGGTGCAGTTCTACCTGCTGGCCATCGGGATCTCGCTGGTGCTGGGCGGCAGCCAGGCTCTGTCACGGTCGATGTTCGCCAGCATGATCCCCACCGGCAAGGAGGCGGAGTACTTCAGCCTGTTCGAGATCTCCAGCTCGGGCACCTCGGCGCTGGGGCCGCTGCTGTTCGGGCTGGTGCTGCAGAACACCGGCAGCTACCGGTCGGCGATCTTCTCGCTGATCGCGTTCTTCGTCATCGGCTTGGTGCTGTTGCTGCTGGTCAACGTGCGCAAGGCGATCACCGCCGCGGGCAACGAGCTGCCGGCCACCCTCGAACAGAGCCGGTGATCACACCGCTCGGTCAAAATCAACACCTGGTTGTGTGATCTGGGTAACAGCCCTACGGTGGGACAGAACTGTCCGCTTTGCCTCCCACCACGAGGGAAGTGACCCCGCATGGCGCGGGCACCCGGCAGCGCGAGTCCACGTGCGCTGTTCGAACTCCGCTCCGCTCCCGTCGACGACCTGGCCGGGCACGCCGAGGATGTCGCCCGTGCCTGCCACGCCATGGCCGTGCGCTTCCACCGCGGCGGCAAGCTCGTGGTGTTCGGCAACGGCGGCTCCTGCACGGACGCCCAGCACGTCGCCGTGGAGTTCGTGCATCCGGTCATCGTCGGCAAGCGGGCGCTGCCGGCGGTCTCGCTGACCTCGGACGTGGCCACGCTGACCGGCGTGGCCACCGGGGCCGGCATCGACGAGGTCTTCGCCCACCAGATCCGGTTCCTGACCGAGCCCGCCGATATCGCGCTCGCGCTGTCGGTCGACGGCGACTGCCCCAACATCCGGCGCGGCCTCGAGCAGGCGCGGGCCGTGGGCATGCTGACCGTGGCGCTGGTCGGCGGGGACGGCGGCCGGATCGCGGCCGAGCGGGCCGCCGACCACGTGCTGGTGGCCCGCTCCGCCGACCCGAGAGTGGTCAAGGAGGTCCACGTCACCACCTACCACGTGCTGTGGGAGCTGGTGCACGTGTTCTTCGAACAACCAGGCGTGCTGGAGCCGGCGATGTCGCGATGACCGGCCCCTGCTCGGACGACCATTGCATCACCTGTGGGGACACCGCCGTGGAGGTCACGGTGGTCGAACTGCGCCCCGGCGGCCTGGCGGTCGTGGAGACCGGGTCGGGCCGGGAGGAGGTCAGCGTCGCCCTGGTCGACGCTCGGGTCGGCGCGACGGTGCTGGTGCACGCCGGCGAGGCGATCGCCGTCATCGAGGAGGGTCAGTCATGACCGACGTGGAGGCCCTCTACCCGTTCCTCTATGCCGACAAGGTGGATCTCGAGGCGGTGCTGGCGCAGGTCACCGCGTCGACGGTGGCCAAGGCGCGGGAGATCACCGCGCTGCGGCGGCAGGTGCTGGCCGCCGACGGGGACCGGATCTCCCGGTGCGCGGCGGAGATGGCCGAGCGGTTCGCGGCCGGCGGGCGGCTGCTGTCGTTCGGCAACGGCGGCTCCTCCACCGACGCGCAGGAGGTCGCGGGCCTGTTCCTGGCCCCCGGCGGCGGGCTGCGGCCGCTGCCGGCGTTCTGCCTGACCAACGACATCGCCGTGGTGACGGCGCTGTCCAACGACATCGGCTTCGACGTGGTGTTCGCACGGCAGCTCGCGGCGCTGTCGCGGCCCGGCGACATCGCGATGGGGCTGTCCACCAGCGGCAACTCGGCCAATCTGCTGGCCGCCTTCGACGAGGCGGGCCGGCGCGGGCTGCTGACGGTGGGCATCGCCGGCTACGGCGGCGGGCGGATGGCCGAGCTGGACTGCATCGACCACCTGTTCACGGTGCCGTCCGCATCCGTGCACCGGGTGCAGGAGGCCCAGACCACCGTCTACCACGTGCTGTGGGAACTCGTTCTCGACCAGCTCAGGGGTGATGACCAGTGAGCACAACCGAAGAACAGCCCATCCATATCCTCTGGATCAACGCCGGCCTGAGCTGCGACGGGGACTCCGTCGCGCTGACCGCGGCGACCCAGCCGTCCATCGAGGAGATCGTGCTCGGCGCCCTACCGGGGCTGCCGAAGATCGCCGTGCACTGGCCGCTGATCGACTTCGAGTGCGGCCCCGAGCAGGGCGCGGACAACTTCATCGACTGGTTCCACAAGGCCGACCGGGGCGAGCTGGAGCCGTTCGTGCTCGTGGTGGAGGGGTCGATCCCGAACGAGTCGATCAAGTCGGAGGGCTACTGGTGCGGGTTCGGCAACGACCCGGCCACCGGCCAGCCGATGACCACCAGCGAGTGGCTGGACCGGTTGACCCCCAAGGCGTTGGCGGTGCTGGCCGTCGGCACCTGCGCGGCCTACGGCGGCATCCACGCGATGGCCGGCAACCCGACCGGCGCGATGGGCGTGCCGGACTATCTGGGCTGGGACTGGAAGTCCAAGGCCGGCATCCCGATCGTGTGCGTGCCGGGCTGCCCGATCCACCCGGACAACCTGTCCGAGACGATCCTGTACCTGCTGTACCTGGCGGCCGGGCAGGCGCCGATGATCCCGCTGGACGAGCAGCTGCGGCCGCAGTGGCTGTTCGGCGCGACCGTGCACGAGGGCTGCGACCGGGCCGGCTACTACGAGCAGGGCCAGTTCGCCGACGAGTACGGCTCGCCGCGCTGTCTGGTCAAGATCGGCTGCTGGGGGCCGGTGGTCAAGTGCAACGTGCCCAAGCGGGGCTGGATCAACGGCGTCGGCGGCTGTCCGAACGTGGGCGGCATCTGCATCGGCTGCACCATGCCCGGCTTCCCCGACCAGTTCATGCCGTTCATGGACGAGCCGCCCGGCGCGCGGGTGTCGGCCGCCGCGAGCGGCGCGTACGGGTCGGTGATCCGGCGGCTGCGCGGGATCACGCTGCGCAAGGCCAACCGCGAGCCCAAGTGGCGGGCCAAGGGCAAGGAGCTCCACACCGGCTACACCTCGACCTGGTCGTAGGAGGGCACAACAATGACCGCTTCTTCCGACAACCTGGTCGAGATGTCGTGGGACCCGATCACCCGGATCGTTGGCAGCCTGGGCATCTACACGAAGATCGACTGGGCGGCCAAGCGCGTCGTGGAGTGCCACTCCACCTCGTCGGTGTTCCGCGGCTACAGCATCTTCATGAAGGGCAAGGACCCGCGCGACGCGCACTTCATCACCAGCCGGATCTGCGGGATCTGCGGCGACAACCACGCCACCTGCTCGGTCTACGCCCAGAACATGGCCTACGGGGTGCGGCCGCCGCACCTGGGTGAGTGGATCATCAACCTGGGCGAGGCCGCCGAGTACATGTTCGACCACAACATCTTCCAGGAGAACCTGGTCGGTGTGGACTACTGCGAGCGCATGGTCCGCGAGACCAATCCGGGCGTGCTGGAACTGGCCAACCGCACCGAGTCGCCGCACGCCGACGAGCACGGCTACCGCACCATCGGCGACATCATGCGGTCGCTCAACCCGCTGGAGGGCGAGTTCTACCGCGAGGCGCTGCAGGTGTCCCGGTCGACGCGGGAGATGTTCTGCCTGATGGAAGGCCGGCACGTGCACCCGTCCACGCTCTACCCGGGCGGGGTCGGCACGGTGGCCACGGTGCAGCTGTTCACCGACTACCTGACCCGGCTGATGCGGTACGTGGAGTTCATGAAGCGGGTCGTGCCGATGCACGACGACCTGTTCGACTTCTTCTACGAGGCGCTGCCCGGCTACGAGGAGGTCGGCCGCCGCCGGGTGCTGCTGGGCTGCTGGGGCTCCCTCAACGACGCGGCGTTCTGCGACTTCTCCTACCGGAACATGGCCGACTGGGGCCGCAAGATGTTCGTCACGCCCGGGGTCGTGGTCGACGGCAAGCTGGTCACGACCAGCCTGCTCGACATCAACCTGGGCATCCGGATCCTGCTCGGCTCCTCCTTCTACGAGGACTGGGAAGACCAGGAGATGTTCGTGACGAAGGATCCGCTGGGCAACCCGGTGGACCGCCGCCACCCCTGGAACCAGCACACCATCCCCCGGCCGGCCAAGCGGGACTTCGACGACAAGTACTCGTGGACGATGTCGCCGCGCTGGTTCGACGGCACCGACCACCTGGCGCTGGACACCGGCGGCGGCCCGATCGCCCGGCTGTGGGTCACGGCGCTGGCCAACCTGGTGCACACGCCGTACGTGAACTCCACCGGGCACTCGGTGCGCATCGACCTGCCGCGCACGGCGACGAAGCCGGCGGCGAGCTTCGAGTGGAAGATTCCACAGTGGAGCAACGCGCTGGAGCGCAACCGGGCCCGCACCTACTTCCAGGCCTACGCGGCCGGGCTGGCGCTGCACTTCGTGGAGCAGGCGCTGGCCGAGATCCGTGGCGGCCACACCAAGACGTGGGAGAAGTTCACCGTCCCGGACGAGGCGGTCAGCTGCGGCTTCACCGAGGCGGTGCGGGGCGTGCTGTCGCACCACATGGTCATCCGCGGCGGCAAGATCGCCAACTACCACCCGTACCCGCCGACACCGTGGAACGGCAGCGTGCGGGATTCCTACGGCACCCCCGGCCCGTACGAGGACGCGGTGCAGAACACGCCGATCTTCGAGGAGAACAGCCAGGAGAACTTCAAGGGCATCGACATCATGCGCGCGGTGCGCAGCTTCGACCCGTGCCTGCCGTGCGGGGTCCACATGAACCTGTCCACCGGCAAGGTGATCGACAGGATGCACACCCCGCACGCGTTCCTCGGGGCGTGATCCGGTGGCGTCAGCTGGTGAGGTGGGCGACCGCGTCGAGCGGCTGCTGGCCGAGTTCGAGGCGCTGGCCGACCCGACGCTGGCCGCGCGGGCCGAGGAGCTGGTCCGCACGGTCGTCGAGTTCTACGGGGCCGCGTTGGAACGGGTCGTGGAGCTGACACCGGAGCCGGTGTTGGCGCGGTTGGCGGCCGATCCGCTGGTGTCGGGCGTGCTGGTGGTGCACGACCTGCACCCGCACGGCCTTGAGCAGCGGGTCCAGCACGCCCTCGACGGCGTGCGGCCCTACCTGGGGTCGCACTCGGGCGACGTGAGTTTCGTGGAGATCACCGACGAGGGTGTGCTGCGGTTGGCGCTCGGCGGCAGCTGCGACGGCTGTCCCTCCTCCATGGTCACCGTGAAGCTGGCGATCGAGCAGGCCATCGAGCACGCGGCGCCGGAGATCGTGCGCATCGACGTGGAAGGCGTCGTGCCGCAGGACACCGGTCCGGGCGGGCGGCCGCTGCTGCCTCTGGTCACGGCCGACAAGGCGTCGTGGGTGGAGCTGGGCGAGGCCGACATGGTCGCGCCCGGGGCGGTGTCCTCGGCGCGGGCGCGGGGCGAGGCGACGGTGGTGTGCAACGCCGCCGGGACCCTGTACGCGTATCGGGACCGGTGCGCGGCCTGTCGAGAGGCGTTGTCCGGTGGGCACTTCGACGGGCGGCTGCTGTCGTGTCCGTCGTGCGGGGCGAGCTACGACGTGGTCGCCGCGGGTCGGGCGGTGAGCGGGGACGGGCACCTGGATCCGCTGCCGCTGCTGGCCTCCGACGGCACGATCCGGGTCGCGGTGCCGGCATGACCCGTGTCGCGCAACAAGGTGGCTTGCGGCGCTTCGCCCAGCGTCCTCCCGTGGACCCGGAGGAGCGCTGCGAGCTGTGCGCGCGGCCCGTCGAGTCCGAGCATTCGCACGTGGTGAACGTGGAGTCGCGGGCCATCCTGTGCGCGTGCCGGCCGTGCTACCTGCTGTTCACGCACGGCGGCGCCGGCAAGCACCGGGCGATCCCCGAGCGGTACGGGCACGTGCCGGACCTGGTCGGCGGCCCGGCGTGGTGGGAGTCGGCGGGCATCCCGGTGCGGATGGCGTTCGTGTTCACCAACTCCGAGCGGGGCGCGCCGGTGGCGTTCTACCCGAGCCCGGCCGGCGCGACCGAGTGCCTGCTGGCGCTGGAGTCGTGGAGCCAGTTGGTGACGGACAACCCGTTGCTGGCTGACCTGGAGGCGGATGTCGAGGCGCTGCTGGTGAACGTCGACGGGGATCGGTTCGAGGGGTTCCTGGTGCCGATCGACGCCTGCTACCGGCTGGTGGGGCTGGTCCGCCTGAACTGGAAGGGATTCGACGGCGGCACCGAGGCGTGGCGGGAGATCAACGCCTTCTTCGACGAATTGCGCAGCCATGGTTGAGTTGGCCTTCGAGTGCCTGGACGTGCAGCCCCTGCGCTACGGCGTGGGGCCCGCGCTGGTGTTCCGGCTGCACATCGCCGAGGTCAACGCCGCCGCCGTGCACGCGATCGCGCTGCGCGTGCAGATCCGCATCGAGCCGCAGCTCCGTCACTACGCCGAACACGAGGCCGAGCTGCTGGCCTACCTGTTCGGGGAGCGGTCGCGGTGGGGCGAGACGCTCAAGCCGATGCAGTTCACCGCCGCATCGGTGATGGTACCGAGCTTCACCGGGGCCACCGAGGTGTCGCTGGAGGTGCCGTGCACCTACGACCTGGAGGTGGCGGCCGGCAAGTACTTCCACGCCCTGGACGGCGGCGAGGTGCCGATGATCCTGCTGTTCTCCGGCACCGTCTTCGCCAAGGGCGAGAAGGGTTTCTGGGTGCATCCGATCCCCTGGCACCAGCAGGCGACGTATCGGATGCCGGTCGAGGTGTGGCGGGAGCTGATGGACGCCTACTTCCCGCACGGCTCGTGGATCCGGCTGGACCGCGACACTGTGGACGCGATGCTGCGCTACAAGTCGGCGCATGCCATCCCGACCTGGGACGACGCGATCATGGCCCTGTTGAAGGAGCCGTCACCGTGAGCCTCGACCAGGCCCGTGCGGTGGCCGATGCCGTGCTGTACGAGGGATATCTGCTGTACCCGTACCGGGCGTCGGCGGTGAAGAACCAGCTGCGCTGGCAGTTCGGCGTGCTGATGCCGCCCGGGTATCCCGAGGAGGCGTCGACATCCGTGACGCAGCTGCTGGTGGAGCCGTCCCTGCACAGCTCCCTGCACGTCCGGCTGCGGTTCCTCCAGGTCCAGGCCCGCACGGTCGTGGTCGACGGCGCGGAGGTGCCGTCGGCGGTCGTGGACGGCACGGAGTGGACCACGTGGGACGAGGCGGTGGAGCAGGAGGTCGACGCCGTGGTGCGGTTCGCCGACCTGCTGGCCGGCGACAACACCGTGCCGTTCACCGTCGACGGCGGCGCCGTTGAGGATCAGCTGTCGCCTTCGGTGCGCCTGGTGCGGCGGCGGTGGCCGCTGTCCGGGTCGATCACGCTGCGCGCCGATGCCCTGCCCGGGCCGTACGGGGCGTCCCGGCTTTCCGTCACCGTGGCGAATGTGTCGGCCGGCGAGGGCTCCACCCGTGACGAGGCCCAGCGGGATGTGGCACTGCGGCATGCGTTGATCGCCGCGCACAGCCTGATGTCGGTGTCGGCCGGGCGGTTCGTGTCGATGGTCGACCCGCCGCAGTGGGCCAAGCCGGCCGTGGCCGAATGCCGCTGCGAGCGGACTTGGCCGGTGCTGGTCGGCTCGGCCGACACCGTGCTGTCCTCGCCGATCATCCTCTACGACTACCCGTCGATCGCCGAGGAGAGCGCCGGCGAGCTGTTCGACGGCCTGGAGATCGACGAGATCCTCACGCTGCGCACGATGGCCCTGACCGACGAGGAAAAGCGCGAGGCGCGGGCCACCGATCCGCGGGCGGCGGCGATCGTGGACCGGGTGGACGCGATGCCGCCAGAGCTGCTGGACCGCCTGCACGGCACGGTCCGCTACCTGCGCTCGGTCACCGAGCAGGAGAAGCCCTGGTGGGATCCGGGGGCCGACACGAGCGTGGATCCCGACACCGACAGCGTGGTCATCGACGGCGTGCGGGTCGCGCGGGGCTCGCGCGTGCGACTGCGGCCGGGACTGCGGCGGGCCGACGCGCAGGACATGTTCCTGCACGGGCGGGAGGCGACCGTGCAGGCCGTGCTGCACGACGTGGACGGCGACCTGCACGTGGCCGTGACGATCGACGGCGACCTGGATCCCTCCTACGGCCGGTTCCGCTACTTCTCCACCGAGGAGGTCGAGCCGCTGTGAGCGTGCTGATCGCGGGCGTGGGCAACATCTTCCTCGGCGACGACGGCTTCGGCGTCGAGGTGGCCCGGCGGCTGTCCACTGTGGACATGCCGGCCGGGGTGCAGGTCCGTGACTACGGCGTGTCGGGCATGCATCTGGCGTTCGACCTGCTCGACGGCTTCGACACGACCATTCTCGTCGACGCCACCGCGCGCGGCGACGCCCCCGGCACGGTGTACGTCCTGGAACTCGACCCCGTGACCGAACCGGTCGGCTCTGTCGACGCTCACGGGATGCAGCCCGACTTGGTGCTGGGGCTGCTGGCGATGCTCGGCGGCTCGTGCCCACGGGTGCTGTTGGTGGGCTGCGAGCCGGCGAGTGTGACCGACCACATCGGACTGTCCCCACTGGTCGCGGCAGCCGTCGACGCGGCCGTGCGGACGGTGCTCGAACTCGTGGAGGTGTGTGATGTGCCTGGGCATTCCCGGTGAGGTCATCGAGATCATGGCCGACCGGCCCGACCTGGCCAGGGTCGATGTCAGCGGCGTGAAGCGGGCCATCAACATCGGCCTGCTCGAGGGCGAGGACGTGATGCCGGGCGACTGGGTGCTCATCCACGTCGGCTTCGCGCTGTCCAAGATCGACGAGGCCGAGGCGCGCGCGGCCATGGAGTTCCTGGAGTCCATCGGCAAGGCCTACGAGGACGAGATGGCCGCGCTGGCCGCGTCCCGGATCGAGGAGTGAGCCGTGCGTTTCGTCGACGAGTTCCGCGACGCCGACAAGGCGAGGGCGCTGGCGTCGAAGATCGCCGGGCTGTGCGCGCCCGGGCGTCGCTACAAGTTCATGGAGGTCTGCGGCGGCCACACCCACACCATCTACAAGCACGGGCTGGAGGACTACCTGCCCGAGCAGGTGCAGCTGGTGCACGGGCCGGGCTGCCCGGTGTGCGTGATCCCGATGGGCCGGGTCGACGACGCCATCCACATCGCCCGCCGGCCCGACGTGCTGATGACCTCGTTCGGGGACATGATGCGGGTACCGGGCAGCGGCGGGAACTTCTTCGACTCCAACGCCGAGGGCACCAACATCCGCATGGTGTACTCCCCGCTGGACTCGCTGAAACTGGCCCGCCAGCACCCGGACAAGCAGGTCGTGTTCATGGCCATCGGGTTCGAGACGACCGCGCCGTCCACCGCGATGACGCTGCTACGCGCGGCCGCCGAGGGTTTGGACAACTTCTCGGTGTTCTGCAACCACGTGACGATCATTCCGGCCATCAAGGCCATCCTGGACTCCCCCGACCTGCGGCTGGACGGCTTCATCGGGCCGGGGCACGTGTCCACGGTGATCGGCTGCCGCCCGTACGAGTTCATCGCCGCCCAGTACGGCAAGCCGGTGGTGGTGGCCGGGTTCGAGCCGCTGGACATCCTCCAGTCGATCTACCTGCTGATGCTCCAGCTGCACGAGGGCCGCTCGGTGGTGGAGAACCAGTACTCGCGGGTCGTGCCGTGGGCGGGCAACCCGGTGGCGTTGCGGGTGATCAACCAGACCATGCAGCTGCGGCCCTACTTCGAGTGGCGCGGGCTGGGTTTCATCTCGCACTCGGCGCTGCGCGTGCGTGACGAGTACGCCGCCTTCGACGCCGAGGCCAAGTTCTCGGTGCCCGGGGTGCGGGTGGCCGATCCGAAGGCGTGCCAGTGCGGCGAGGTGCTCAAAGGCGTGCTGAAACCGTGGGAGTGCAAGGTGTTCGGCACCGCCTGCACGCCGGAGACGCCGATCGGCACGTGCATGGTGTCGCCCGAGGGCGCCTGCGCGGCGTACTACAACTTCGGCCGGTTCAGCCGCAAGCGCGTGCAGGAGGTGAGCATCTCGTGATCGACCGCGAGCAGCAGGTGCTGGACCGGATCGAACGCCAGCGGCGGCGGCCGGCCAAGGTCCGCGAGGAGCGGATCACGCTGTCGCACGGCGCCGGCGGCAAGGCCACCCACACCCTGATCGAGGCGGTGTTCCTGCACGGTTTCGGCAATCCCCTGCTGGCGCCGCTGGAGGACGCCGCCCGGCTGCGGGTCGGCGACGCCCGGCTGGCGCTGACCACGGATTCCTACGTGGTGTCGCCGCTGTTCTTTCCCGGCGGGGACATCGGGGACCTGGCGGTGAACGGGACCGTGAACGACCTGGCCGTGTCCGGGGCGACGCCGCTGTACCTGACCTGCGGATTCATTCTGGAGGAGGGCTTCCCGATCGCCGACCTGACCCGGATCGTGGCCTCCATGCGGGCCGCGGCCGACCGGGCCGGGGTCGTGATCGTCACCGGCGACACGAAGGTGGTGCAGCGGGGCAAGGCCGACGGCTGCTTCATCAACACGGCCGGCATCGGCGTCGTGGAAGGCACCTCGGACTTCGGAGTTTCCGCAGTTCAGCCCGGAGACGCGATCTTGGTTTCCGGGCCGATCGGCGAGCACGGCGTGACGATCATGCTGGCCCGGGGCGAGCTGGACATCGAGGCCGACCTGATCTCGGACACCGCCCCGCTCAACGGCGTGATCTCCGAGCTGCTGGCGGCGTGCGGCGGGGTCCACGCCATGCGCGACGCCACGCGGGGCGGGGTGGCGACGATCCTCAACGAGATCGCCACCGACGCGCAGGTGTCGGTGGTCGTCGACGAGAACGCCATCCCGGTGCGGGCCGAGGTCCGCGGCGCGTCCGAGCTGTTGGGCATCGATCCGCTGTACGTGGCGTGCGAGGGCCGGTTCGTCGCGGCGGTCGCCGGTGACCAGGCCGACACGGCGCTGGCGGCGCTGCGCAAGCATCCGTTGGGGACCGAGGCGGCGATCATCGGGCACGTGTTGGCCGATCAGCCGGGCATGGTGCTGCTCAACACCGCGTTCGGCGGGACCCGGATCGTCGACATGCTCGTCGGCGATCCGCTGCCCCGGATCTGCTGACATGCACGAGCTGTCGCTGACCCAGGGCATCGTGACGGCGATCACCGACCGGCTGGGTGCGCGCCGGGTGGTCATGGTGCGGGTGGAGATCGGGAAGCTGTCCGGGGTCGTGGTCGACTCCGTGCGGTTCTGCTTCGACCTGGTCGTCGCCGGCACGTCGCTGGACGGCGCGCGGCTGGAGATCGTCGAGCCCGGCGGGCGGGCATCGTGCCGGACGTGCGGCGTCGAGTTCCTGACCGACGACCCGATCCTGTTGTGCCCGTGCGGTTCCAGCGACGTCTCGGTGCTCGCCGGGACGGAACTGCTGATCAAGGCGGTTCGACTGGCCCCGGTGGAGGTGGAGCCCGATGTGCGCGACCTGCGGGTGTGAGGACCACTCCCACGGCACGGTGATCAACCTGGAGGAGCGGCTGCTGGCCCGCAACGACCACCTGGCCGCCCACGTGCGGGAGTGGCTGGCCGGCATCGACGTGCGGGCCTACAACCTGATGAGCTCCCCCGGCTCCGGCAAGACCACGCTGCTCGAGCGGACCGTGCGGGAGCTGGGCGTGCCGTGCTCGGTGATCGAGGGCGACCAGGAGACCGCCTTCGACGCCGACCGCATCCGCGCCACCGGCGTGCCCGCCGTGCAGGTCAACACCGGGGCCGGCTGCCACCTCGACGCCGTGATGGTGCGCAAGGCATTGGCCGAGCTCGAACCGGCCGCCGGCTCGGTGGTGTTCGTGGAGAACGTCGGCAATCTCGTCTGCCCGGCCCTGTTCGATCTGGGCGAGACCGGGCGGGTGGTGATCCTCTCGGTGACCGAGGGCGAGGACAAGCCGCTCAAGTACCCGCATCTCGTGCGCACCGGCGACGTCGTCCTGCTCAACAAGGTGGACCTGCTGCCGTACCTGGACTTCTCGGTCGACCACTTCCTGCGCTGCCTGCGCCAGGTCAATCCGCACGCCCCGGTGTTCCGCGTGTCCGCCCGCACCGGCGAGGGCCTGGCCGACTGGTACGGGTGGCTGTCTTAGTGGAAATGGGGTGCGTGGGGTTCGCGGGTGCTGTTGCATGATCGGATGGGCCCATTGGACTCCTTGCGGCTGGCCGTCGAGCGGACGCGTGCGCTGACCCTCGACCGGCCGGCCACCGGCCTGAGCCATGACGACGCCGACGACACCGCCGGCACGATCAGCACCGACAGCGCCCGCGGCTTCGACCCGTTCCCGCTGCTGCGGGCCCTGCACGCCGCCGGCGCACGTGTGGCCGTGATCGGGCAGGTCGCCGGCATCCTGCACGGCTCCCAGGAGCTGACCGGCGATCTTGACCTCCTGTGGGACGGCTCCCCCGCCCAGGCGCCGGCACTGGTCCAGGCCTTCACTTCCGTCGGCGCTGAGCTCGTCGACGACGATCTGCGTCCCGTCCCGCTGGCTGTGCCGGCGTTTCTGCTGCCCAAGGTCCAGTTCTCGTCGCCGCAGGCCAGCGGGGACCTCTGCACTCCCGCGCTGCCGTGGGGGTCGCTGGACGTGGGCGACTTCCTCGTCCGTGCCCTGACTGTGTCCGATGTGGACGGTCTGGTGGTGCACTACCTGCGCCGCGACGACCTCGTGCTCATGCGGCGTGCGGTGGGCCGCCCCAAGGACGTTCGGCGGGCCGAGGAGCTCGAACGCCTGTGAGCGCCGTCGTCCGCCAGCCGGCCGAGCCACTCACTGCCCGATAGGGCTCGTCTTCAATCGTGTCGCTTGCCCCGTACCTGGCGGCCGACTGACCCGTCGAAACCCTGCGCTACCTGGTCGGGAGCCTGCACGGTTGGCCGCTCGGGCCGGGGTGCCGAGGAGCTTCCGCTGGGGTTACTCCCCGCCGTAGGCCCGGGCGGTTTCTGACAGACTGCTCGCCGTGGCCGTGCCGGTTGAACAGTGGATCGCCGTCCGACGACTGCTCGACCAGTCGCGCCAGTCCCTTTCACTGTTGGCCGCTCGCCGCTATCCCGCGTCACGACTGGTGGCGGGCGCACCTTTTCTGGCCCTGTCGGTGCCGTCCGAGCCGGTGCCGACGTCTGATCTCCGGCTGATGTGGGCCGCGTCGCCGGCGTTCGCCGTGCCGACGCCGGATTTCCTGCCGTCCGGTTTCTCCTCGTACAGCGCGGCCATCGAGGCCGTCGAGCGGCCGGCGCTGTTCGAGAACCGGGACTGCCACCGGCTTCTCGACGTCTCCGGCCCGAACCTGACGTTCGGTCCCGGCGCCTACTTCGACAAGATCGACACCGCCGAGGCGCTGGCCCACGAGTTCTGTGGCGGCGGCACCGCCTTCCGGGACCGGTTGGGCGATCCGTTCGATCTCCGGTGTCGGTCGGTGATCCCCGACGTGCAGACCCTGCTGGTGAGCCGGGACGGCCGCTTCGCGGCGCCCACCGGCGAGTTACCCCCGCTTGGCTCGGACCTGCATCGACTGGTCACTGGCGAGCACGCGCGGTCGTTCTACCTCGGCGTCGGCCTCGACCCGTTGACCCTCTCGGCCAGCATCCTCACGATCACGGTGGTCGATGCCCTGTCCGATGCCGTGCCCTTCACCGTCGAGGCGATTGAGCGGTTCCTGCGTGAGGAGCCGGTCACCCCGGCCGGCGCGGCCGTTCTTGCTCTCGCTGTTCGCGCCAACCTGCCCACGCCGTGAACGCGTAGACGAGACCGAGCCGTCGGGGCGACCTTCGAGAGTGGGCTCGAAGCGGTCACCGGCACGCACTGATGGCGGCCTGGCCGAGACTGATGCCGCCGTCGTTGGTGGGCACGCGCCGGTGGACGAGAACCCGGAACCCGTTGTCCGCCAACAGGTTCATTGCCCGGATCTGGAGCAGCACGTTCTGGAAGACGCCGCCGGACAGCGCCACGGTGCTCAGTCCGGTGCGGTCACGGGCCTGCTGGCAACCCGCGAGGATGGCGGCGGCGACGCCGTTGTGGAAGCGGGCGGCCATCACCGGCCGGGGTGTCCCACGGTCGTCGAGGATGGCCCGCAGCAGGTCGACGCCTTGCACGATCAGGTCATCGACACGGACCGGATAGGCGTCGGTGATCATCGGATCGGCCAGCTGCTCCAGCTCGACGGCGGCCTGCCCCTCATAGTTGATCTCGTCACGGACGCTGAGCAACGCGGCGGCGGCGTCGAACAGGCGACCGGCACTGGACGTGAGCGGAGAGTTGATCCCCTTGTGTGCCATGGAGACCACGGCGTCCCATTCGGGGTGCCAGCCGCGGATCTCGGTGCCGAGGTAGGCGGCGGCCATGCGCCACGGCTGGCGGATCACGGCGGCGCCGCCGGGCATGGGCACGGTCGCCAGATGCCCGATACGCTCAAAGCCCGTCAACGAGGCGAGCAGGAACTCGCCGCCCCAGATGGTGCCGTCGGGGCCGTAGCCGGTGCCGTCGAAGGCCACGCCGATCACCGGCCCGGCCTCGCGGTTGTCGGCCAGGCAGGAGGCGATGTGGGCGTGGTGGTGCTGCACGCCCACAAGCTCAACGCCGTCCAACTGCTGGGCGTACTTGGTGGACAGGTAGTCGGGGTGCAGGTCGTGGGCCACCACACGCGGCGTGATCTCGAACAGGCGGGAGAAGTGGTCGATGCCCTCGGCGAACGACCGGTAGGTCTCCAGGTTCTCCAGGTCGCCGATGTGGTGCGAGACGAAGGCGTGGTCGTCCTTGGCCAGGCAGAACGTGTTCTTCAGCTCCGCGCCGCAAGCCAGCACCGGCCGCTTGCAGCGCCGGGTCAACGTCACCGGCTCGGGCGCGTAGCCGCGCGACCGCCGCAGCAGCGCGCCGGCCCGGACCACGGAGTCATCGGTGCGGATGTGGATGGGCCGGTTGTGGTCGAGCACCGCGTCCGCGATGTCGGCCAGCGGCGCCGCGTCGCGGTAGGCGATCGGCTCCTCGGACATGTTGCCGCTGGTCAGCACCATCGGCTCGCCGAGTTCGCGGAGCAGCAGGTGGTGCAGCGGCGTGTACGGCAGCATCAGGCCCAGGTACCGGTTCCCCGGTGCCACCGCCTCGGCCACCGGTGCGTCGGCCAGCCGTGGCATCAGCACGATCGGCCTGCGGTGCCCCGTGAGGTCCGGTAGCGACTGCTCGTCGACCTCGCACAGCTCTCGGGCCTGGTACACGTCCGTGCACATGACGGCGAACGGCTTGTCCTCGCGGTGCTTGCGTGCCCGCAGCTCGGCGGCCGCGGCGGGATGGGATGCCGCCACGGCCAGGTGGTAGCCGCCGAGGCCCTTGATCGCGAGCACCTCCCCGCGCTTCAGCCGGCGGACGGCTTCGGCGAGGGGGTCCTCGGCGTCACCCAGCGTCAGGCTCGGACCGCAGTCGGGGCAGCAGGTGGGTTGGGCGTGGAACCTCCGGTCACGGGGATCCTCGTACTCGGCCCGGCACGGCCCGCACATCGCGAAGCCGGCCATGGTGGTCAGCGGGCGGTCGTAGGGGACGTCGCGGACGATGGTGAAGCGGGGACCGCAGTTGGTGCAGTTGACGAACGGGTAGCGGTAGCGGCGGTCGGCCGGGTCGAAAAGCTCACGCAGGCAGTCGTCGCAGGTGGCGGAGTCAGCCGAGACGAGGGTGTTGCGGGCGCCGTGGGCGGAGCTGAGGGCGATCTCGAAGCCGGACAGGCCGCGTGGGGGCGACTCGGTGACGCGGACGTGCTCGACGCGGGCCAGCGGTGGGGCGTCGCGCTCCAGCCGGGTGAGGAACTCGCTCACGTCCGCGGGCGCGCCTTCGATCTCGACGAAGACGCCGGCGACGTCGTTGCCGACGCGGCCGGCCAGCCGCAGGCGGGTGGCCAGGGCGTGCACGTAGGGGCGGAAGCCGACGCCCTGCACGACCCCGTCGACCCGAACGTCACGGTGGATACGCCGGTCCACGGGGCCAGTGTCGCACCCGTTAGGGTCACCCGCCGTGAGCGAACCCGGATCGATCATCGACGCCACCGACGCGCTGTCCTCGGCGGGCACGCGCCGGTGCACCCCGCAGACCGGCCGGATCCGCTGGTATTTCGGGCCGATGGACTGCGGGAAGTCCACGCTGGCCCTGCAGATCGACCACAACCAGGCCCGCCAGGGGCGGCACGGCCTGGTCCTGGTCCGGCACGACCGCTCGGGCCGGCCGCAGATCTCCAGCCGGATCGGCATCAGCCGGCAGGCCACCGAGGTCGCCGACGGCGACGACCTGCGCCGGCTGGTCCGGGCGCGGTGGGCCGACGGGCAGCGGGTCGACTACCTGGTGGTCGACGAGGCCCAGTTCCTGTCGACCGAGCAGGTCGAGCAGCTGGCCGAGCTGGCCGACGACGCCCAGGTGGACGTGTACTGCTTCGGCATCGCCACCGACTTCCGCAGCCGCATGTTCCCCGGCGCGCGGCGGCTGTTCGAGCTGGCCGACGAGCTCAATCCGGTGCAGGTGGAGGTGCTGTGCTGGTGCGGTGTGCCGGGCCGGTTCAACGCTCGGGTCAGCGCCGGCCGGGTGCTGCGTGAGGGCGACACCGTGCTGGTCGCCGACACCGACCACGCCGGCCCGGATCATCTACGGGAGGTCCGCTACCAGGTGCTGTGCCGCCGGCATTTCCGCACCGGCGAGCTCGCCGCCGAGCCGGTGTCCCCCGCCCAGCTGAGCTTCACCTGAGCCGCCGCGATGGTGGTCGTGGCTCCGGTGCGGCGCCCTCCGATGGGCCGCGACCCCGACGCGACGGATGTCACATGCGGTCCGTATGTGACATCCAGCGTCAAGTCCGCGCCGCATGTGACATTCGGGGGGTTCACGGCGAGAGGGTGGTGCGTGGGGCGCTGCGGCCCCTTGCGGCGACGGCGGTGGGCGCGCAGGCTCGTTCGGCACGGCCGCGGCCGTTGCGCCACCATGGACGCCGACGCGAGGCCGGCCCGGATGCGCGTTTCTGCGCGTTCGCGCGCCGTGGCGCTGTCGTTCGGGCAGGTTCCGGGTGTCGACACGAACCGTGAAGAGCTTCGCGTTAGCCACATATGCTACGCTCTGTCATCAGAAGTCGGGGAAAATGTCACTCATTGATGGTCTTGCCGGCACGCTTGGTTGCGGAATGCAGTCAGGAGACCGGCCGGGTCGGCCCAAAGCGACCCGGACTAGGCCAAACGAGTGATAGTTGCACTCGGTGGCTGGATAACGCGTCACGACGTCCGACCGATTGCATCCCTGAGACGGGACACTCTGGTTGACACGTGAACGACGTCACCCTGGGTGCCGAAACCCCTCACCGGGGAACGATTGGACCAGTCCCGTCGTTGCACTCGGTAAGCACAACCCGGGGCGTCAAGCCCCGAGCCGAGCGAAAGGACACCGTCATGGCCGACCGCGTTCTGCGTGGTAGCCGGCTCGGTGCGGTCAGCTACGAGACCGACCGCAACCACGACCTCGCGCCGCGCCGGTCGGTGCGGTACGCGTGCCCCAAGGGGCACGACTTCGAGGTGCCGTTCTCCGACGACGCCGAGATCCCGCCGGTCTGGGAGTGCCGACTGCACGGCCTTGAGTCGAAGATCATGGACGGCAACGAGCCGGAGCAGAAGAAGATCAAGGCCCCGCGCACGCACTGGGACATGCTGTTGGAGCGCCGCAGCATCCCGGAGCTGGAGGAACTGCTCACCGAGCGCCTCGAGGAGCTCAAGGGCCGTCGCACCCGCACGGCGTGAGCGGGTGGGCGGACAGCGGACGGGTGGTCCCCGCATGAGGCCACGGGCCGGCCCGCCCCACCGCCAGGCCCACCGCGGGCGTGAGGGATCTTCACCGAGCCCACCATGAAGTGAACAGAGATCACCCCCTGGCCGTCACGGCCAGGGGGTGATCTTGTGTCTGCCGACCGAGCTGGCGCTTGAGGTCAGCGGGGTGGTGTGCCGGCCACCAGTGATCGCGCTGGTCAGGCCGGGCGAGTCGACCGCCGGCCCGGGTGGGCGTGGTCAGCGCTTGATGAGGCCGACCTGCTCCAGGCGGCGGCGGGCGCCCCACTTGGTGACGCGCCACAGGGCCTCGCGCACGATGTTGCCGCTCATCTTGGACTGGCCGATGGCCCGCTCGGTGAAGGTGATCGGCACCTCGACGACCTCGAAGCCGGCCTCGATGGTGCGCCAGGTGAGGTCGATCTGGAAGCAGTAGCCCTGCGAGGCCACCGACTGGATGTTGATCTTCTCGAGGACCTCGCGGCGGAAGGCCTTGAAGCCGCCGGTGATGTCGCGGACCTTGGCGCCGAGGGCGAGGCGGGAGTAGAGGCCGCCGCCGCGGGAGATGAGCTCGCGGTACTTGGGCCAGTTCACGACGCGGCCGCCGGGCACGTAGCGGGAGCCGAGCACGAGGTCGGCGTCGGTCAGGGCGTCGAGCAGCCGGGGCAGGTCCTCGGGGCCGTGCGAGCCGTCGGCGTCCATCTCGACGATGACGCCGTAGTCGCGCTCGAGCGCCCAGCCGAAGCCGGCGACGTAGGCGGCGCCGAGGCCGGCCTTCTCGGTCCGGTGCAGGACGTGCACCCGGTCGTCGGCCGCGGCCATCTGGTCGGCGAGCTCCCCGGTGCCGTCGGGGCTGCCGTCGTCGACGACGAGGGCGTGCACCTCGGGCAGCGCCTCGTGCAGGCGGGCGACGATGGGGCCCAGGTTCTCCCGCTCGTTGTAGGTGGGGATCACCACCAGCACCTGGCCGAGCTCCGCGCGGGTGTCCGACTGGTCCGCCATCAAAGATCCTCTTCCGATGTACTCGTGTCGTCAGTTCGTGCCGGCGCCGACCGCTTGCGCAGGCGTGCGCCGATGGCCAGCGCCAAGGCGGCCAGGCCGGTCACGGACGCCACCCATTCGGGCCATGCGCCGAGCCGGGTGGCCAGCGTAGCGGTCGTGCGCAGCGGCACCGTCGCCACCAGCGTCGCCGCCGTGTACAGCTCGGTCTGCCGGGTGACCGACCCGTCGGGCTGGACGACGGCGCTGACGCCGCTGGTCGCCGAGACGGCCACCGCGCGGCCGTACTCCACCGCCGCGACCCGGGACATGGCCAGCTGCTGGTAGCTCATCTCGCCGGGCCCGTACCAGGCATTGTTGGTGGGGATGGCGAGCATTGTCGCACCGGCCCGCACGGCCGCGCCGACCACCTGGTCGTAGGCGACCTCGTAGCAGATGGCCACGCCGACGGTGGTGTTGTCGATGGCCAGCGCGCCGGGCTGGGTGCCGGGGATCATGTCGCGGGTGTCGGCGACGAACGGCGTGACCGCGGCGGAGATGTCGCGCAGCGGGATGAACTCGGCGAACGGCACCAGCTTCTGCTTGGCGTAGCGCTGGCCCGGCCCGGTGTCGGGGTCCCAGACCTGCACGACGTTCTGGATGGTGGTGGGGTTCTGGATGAGCCGGCCGCCGATCAGGAACGGCACGCCGACGTCGCGGATGGCCTGGGACAGCTCGATGTCGTAGCGGGGGTCGGGCTCGAGGTCGGTGGCGACCTCGGGCCAGATCACGATGTCGGGCTTGCGCACGCGGCCGGCTTTGATGTCGGCGGCCAGCTTCTCGGTGGCGGCGAGGTGGTTGCGGCGCAGGATCGGCGTGTCGTACATCAGGTTGATGCCGTCGTCGGGGGCGTTGCCCTGGATGATCGCCACCGTGCGGGTGCCGGCCTGGGCGTCGGTGCCGATCAGCGACCAGCTGGCCGCGCCGGCCACGACCGGCAGCACGACCAGGATCACCGGCAGCACGAGGGCGCGGCGGCGGTCGCCGGCCCGCCAGCGCACGACGAGCTCGGTGGCGCCGGCGCCGGTGACGACGACGGCGAAGCCGAGCAGCATCGTGCCGCCGATCGCGGCCAACGGCAGGAACAGGCCCTCGGGCTGGCCGAAGCCGACCTTGCCCCAGGGGAAGCCGTCGAACGGGAAGTAGGTGCGCAGGACCTCGCTGCCCATGAACACCGCGGCCATCCACACCGGGCCGCCGCGCAGCTTGCTGACCACGGCCATCGCGGCGCCGGCGACCGCCATGTACAGCGACACCACGAACGACAGGCCGATCCACGGGAACGGGCCGAAGTCGGCGCCGAGGAAGCTCTGCAGCCACTGCAGCAGCGGCATCACGAACGCCAGGCCGAACGCGAGTCCGTAGAGGAAGCCGCCGCGGGCGCTACGGTGCCGCAGGGCCGCCGCGAGCAGGGCGAACGCCAGCGGTGCGAGGTACCAGAGGGTGCGCGGCGGGTAGCTGGCGTAGAGGATGCCGCCGCCGGCGAGGGCGGCGGCCAGCCGGATCAGCACGGGGACGGCGCGGCGGCGTCGGGACGGCAGCGCGAGAGAGGTGTCGGATTCCGACGTCACAACGGGGGCGGCCACCCGTTCAGCCTACGGGCCTCGTGTGAGGCCCCGGTCCGGCCGTGGACACGACTCGGTAAACACAACTCCCTAAACATGACTCACGGGGCGGCGGGTTGCGTTTCAGCCGGCGGAGTGGGGAGGTGGCCGGCCGGAATCCACCACAACACGGTGGACGCCTGCGTCTGCGGCCGGAACCATTCCCGTCGGCGTCGCAGGAATTCACGGTGTTCGGCGCGACAGGTGAATTCGCACATCGCCTCCCGCGATTTCCACACAGTGAGGTTCACGACCACGTCCTCAGCTGGGTCGATGGGGACGGAGTCCTTGCCGCACACGAACCCCGGCACCCCCTCCACGAGCGCGTTGACCGGTCGAGTGCGGCGATGAATTCGTCGGCCTCGCCGGAACCGAAGGGATATCTCAGGTGACCAATGTTGAGTTGCGCGAGGTGACCCCCGCGTCGCTATCGGTTGCCGGCGCCGTCAATGTTCACCGGTCTTTTGTCGCCCGTTCTGTCAGGGTCCGGTCCAGGCCGGCGCACACCCCGGTGCCGGCCAGCAGGAATCCGATCGCGGCGGCGAGCAGGCGGGCTTCGGGATAGCCGTGGGCCACCAGGTAGCCGATGGCCGCGCCGACGATGCCGGCGATCGCGGCGAGCCCGAGCCGGCCGAAGTGGCGGTGGGCCCAGCCTCGCCACACCGCCGCCGCGACGATCACCGCGCCGGCCAGCGCCGACACGACCGGCGTGCCGAAGATGAAGCCGTAGCGCAGGGGCAGCGCCGGCACCAGAAACAGCACCAGGAACCACCCGAGCGCGTCGGCCACCGACGTCATGGTCGGGCCGTGCTGCACCGGCCGCCGCGCCCACGCCCGCGCGATCGCCAACACGACCAGCGCCGCGATCACGATCGGCAGCCAGGAGACGGTGTGGCCGAGGTTGTAGAGGGTCACGGTGTCGTAGACCGCCAGCACGATGCAGCCCAGCGCCGCCACCGACGCCACGAACGGCGCCAGCCGAGGCGGCGTCGGCGCGCCTTCCGACAGCAACGGCAGCAGCAGCGGCGTCACGACACCGGACACCACGCGGATCACGATGTCCCCCATCGTGTACGGGCTCGGCAGCTCCCACTCGATCAGGCAGAACGTCACCGTGTACGAGGCCGACAGCAGCCACCGGGCGTGCAGCGCCCGCCGGAACGTCTCGGCCCCGAACCACCGGCACACCAGCAGATACGCCAGCATCCCGAACGGCAGCTCGATCGCCGACTGCGCGTGCAGCACCGTCCACGGCCACGCCGGCAAGGCGTCGGCCAGCCACCCCAGATCGGCCAGGTCGAACCAGCCCGGCGGCATGGAGCGGGCGATCGACGAGGTGTCGCCGTGCCACGCCTGATGCACGAACGCCGTGAACAACAGCTGGTTGACGAAGAACAAGGCGATCACCACGGCCAGCCAGGTGCCCGGGTGCCGTCGCCAACCCCCGCCCGGCCGCTCCGGCGCGCCGCCCCGCGGCACCCACCACACGCCCGCCACCGTCGCCGCGACGATCACCGCCGCCAACACGATCTCCCCCACGACCGCGCAGCCTAGGCCCTGCCCCCGCCGCCCCTGCCTCCACCTGTGGTGAAAGGGGGCTTTGCCTCGCGCCCGATTGACGTGTTAAGTCACGGTCCGACAGGGTTGGGGGCGAGTGGTAGGTAGGAGCGATGGGCGACCAGCACAACTCGGTGGTGCGACGGTTCCGCCAGCGGGCTCGGCTCACCCAGGAGGAACTGGCCGCGCGCTCCGGTGTGTCCGTGCGCACGATCCGCGGGCTGGAGACCGGGGACCGGCCCAATCCGCAGCTCACGTCGCTGCGTCAGCTGGCCGACGCGATGGACCTGCCGCCGGCCGACCGCGATGAGCTGATGGCCGAGGTGCTGGGTGTCACCCCGGTGCCCAGTGGGTCGTCGGCCAGTGGGTCGTCGGCCAGTGGAATCTCGGCCGGTCGGTCGTCGGCCAAGGGGTTCCCCGGTGGTTCTTCGGTGCCCAGGCAGCTGCCGGCCGCGCCGACCGGATTCGCCGGTCGCGAGGCGGAACTGGCCGTGCTGGCCCAGGCGGTCGACGCCATGACGGTCGACACCGGGGCGGAGGCGTCCGCGACCATCGTGATCAGCGCAATCGCCGGCGCGGGCGGGATCGGCAAGACCTCATTGGCGCTGCACTGGGCCCACACCCACGCCGACCGGTTTCCCGACGGGCAGCTGTTCGTCGACCTGCGCGGCTTCGGCCCGGACGGCGACCCGCTGGATCCACTGACCGCGGTGCGCGGCTTTCTCGACGCCTTCGGCGTCGATCCGGCGCAGGTCGGCGGCGGCCTGGCCGAGCACACCGCGCTCTACCGCAGCCTGGTCATCGACAAGCGCCTGCTGATCGTGCTGGACAACGCGGCCACCGCCGACCAGGTAGCGCCGCTGCTGCCCGGGGGCCGGACCTGCACCGTGATCGTCACCAGCCGCCGGTCGCTCTCCTCGCTGATCACCCGGCACGGCGCCCGGCACATGTCGCTGGCCGTGCTGACCCAGGACGAGGCCGAGGCGCTGCTCGCGTGGCGGCTCGGCGACGCGCGGGTGGCCGCCGAACCCGACGCGGTGGCCGACCTGATCCGGTTGTGCGGGCGGTATCCGCTGGCGCTGGCGATCATGGCCGGCCGCGCCCAGACGTACCCGGCGTTCCCGCTGGCCGAGTTCGCCGCCGAGCTGCACGAGCTGGGCCTGGACGCGCTGGACGACGAGGAGCCGACCGCCAGCCTGCCCGCCGTGTTGGGCTGGTCGCTGGACAGCCTCACCGAACAGCAGCGCACGGTGTTCGGGCTGCTCGGCCTGGCCCCCGGCCCGGACATCGGCCTGCCGGCCGCGGCCAGCCTCACCGGCCTGCCCCTCGCGGAGGTCACGAGAATCCTGCGCTCTCTCGAAGAAGCGTCACTGGTCGGCCGCCATGCGCATGGCCGCTATGGGATGCACGACATGATCCGCCGCTACGCCGTCGCCACCGCCGACCAGCTTCCCGAGGACACGCGGTCGGCGGCGCTGCGCCGGATCGTCGACTTCTACCTGCACACCGCCTACGACGCCGACCGCATCCTGAGCCCGCACCGCGCACCGCAGAAACTCGAGGCGCCCGAACCCGGCTGCCAGCCCCTCGCACTGCCCGACTACGACGCGGCGCTGGCCTGGTTCGACGCCGAACACCGGTGCCTGCTGGCCAGCCAGCACACCGCGGGCGACCAGGGCTGGCACCGGGCCGTGTGGCAACTGGCCTGGACCCTGACCACCTTCCAAATCCGCCGCGGACTCCGCCACGACCAGGCTGCCGTCTGGGAGCTCGGGCTGGCCGCCGAGCACCACCTCGACGATCCCACCGCACGCCTGCTGGCCCACCGGTTCCTCGGCTTCGCCTACGGCGACCTCGGGCAGCACGACGACGCGGTCCGGCACCTCAACGAGTCCGCCGCCCTGGCCGAACAGCAGGGCGACACCAGCAACCAGGCCCGCACCGAGCTGATGCTCGCCCGCGCCTGGGGCCTGTCCGGCGATTTCGGGCGGGCGCTGGAACACGCCACCCGGGCCCTGGACCTGTACACGACGATCGAGGACGTGCCGGGGCAGGCCCACGCGCTCAACGACGCCGGCTGGTCGGCGGCCCAGCTCGGCCGGTACGACCTGGCCCGGGCCAACTGCGAGGCCGCACTCGCGATCTACGAGCGCCACGACGATCCCGACGCGCAGGCCAGCACGCTGGACAGCCTGGGCTACATCGAGCACGGCACCGGCGATCACGAGCGGGCCATCGAGCGCTACCAGCGGTCCCTCACGTTGCGCCGCGGCCTCGGCGACGTCAGTCAGATCGCCAACTGCCTCGACGGGCTCGGCAATCCCTACGCCGCACTCGGCCGGCGCGACCAGGCGCGCGCCGTGTGGCAGGAGGCGTTGGATCTGTTGCGGGCCCAGCAACGCCACGAGGACGCCGCCCGCATCCAGCGCCAACTCGACGCACTCTAGAGCGCCAGCAGCCCCGCCTCGGTGCCGCGGAAGCCGCAGGCGTCGAGGTAGAAGTGCCGCAGGTGGGGCTCGAAGTCCACGTGCAGCCACTGGCAACCCGCAGCGCGAATGCCAGTGGCCGCCGCGGCGACGAGCTCGGCCCCGATCCCACGGCCCCGGAGCTCGTCGACAACCATCGTGTCGAGCAGGAACGCATGCGCGCCGCCGTCCCACGCGACGTTGACGAAGCCGACGAGGGCATCGTCACCGTCGCGGGCGCACACCCAACCGAGGCTGTGCCGGTGCACCCGCGCCCACCGGTCGACAGTGCCGAGCTCATGCCCGAATGCCTTGGCGTGCAAGGCATTGACCTCGGCGTTGGTGAACGAACCGCGCCAGATCACGCCTGAGGCACCACGACGGTGCCGGTGGCGGTTGTGGCGACGATCGGCTCCGACAGCACTTCGGCCGCTGATGCGCCCTTGTCGGGGGTGGCCCGGCAGACGACCCGCAGTTCGAACGCCACGCCACGCGAGCGGGTGCCGATCCGGGTCAACGTGGCAGTGGCCTCGACGACGTCACCGGCGCGCAGCGGAGCCAGGAACTGCACGGCGTCGTAGCCGGCGAACAGGCCCTCATCGCCGTCGGTGCGGATGCACAACTCCGTGGCCACATCGCCGAACATGCCCAACCCGTACGCGCCGTCGACGAGATTGCCGCCGTAGTGCGCGTGCGAGTACGGGACATAACGGCGATGGGTCACGGAGAAGCCCTCGACCAAGCTCACGCGGCGACGCCTTTCTGGGAGATGGTGTGCACGAGGTAAGAGGCAACCTCGCCAGGGGTCGTACCGCGGCCGAAGACCCGGTCCACACCGAGCTCACCGGCCATCAGCGGATCGAACCGCGGCCCGCCGGCCACCAGCGTCGGCCGGCTGGAGCCCATGGCCTCACGGAACGCCGCGGACATCTCCTGGGTGTTGAGGATGTGCGCGTCCCGCTGCGTCACGACCTGCGACACCAGCACGGCGTCGGCCTTCTCCGCCCGCGCCCGCTTCACCAGCTCCGGCACCGACACCTGCGCCCCGAGGTTGATCACCCGCAGCTCCCGGTAGTACTCCAGGCCCTTCTCGCCGGCGAAGCCCTTGATGTTCAGGATCGCGTCGATGCCCACGGTGTGCGCGTCCGTCCCGATGCACGCCCCGACGACAACCAGCTTGCGCCCCAACTCGTTCTTCACCGTCGAGTTCACCTCGTACGGCGACAGCAACGGGTACTCCCGCTCCACGATCTTCACCGCGTCGAGGTCGACAAGGTGGCTCACCGAGCCGTAGACCACGACGAACGTGAAGTCGGCGCCGATAGCGTGCGAGTGCACGACCATCGCCGGGTCCATGCCCATCTTGTTGGCCAGCTGCTGCGCCGCCCCCTCGGCCCGAGGCCCGTGCGGAACGGGCAGCGTGAACGACATCTGCACCATGCCGTCGCCGGTGGTGTCGCCGTAGGGCCGCACGTAACGCTTGTCCGAGCTCACCGGCTGCTGCTCACTCATGGCCCGCCTCCAACAGCTCGCTGGCCGGGTTCACGTACCCGTCGGCCTTGACCACAACCCCGTCCGCGCCTTTGCCGCCGTCGGCCGGCCGCTTCATCAACCCGAACGTGCCCTCGGCGATCGCCCGCAGCAGACCGTCGTCGACGATCCGCTCCAACAGGTCCACCGCCTCGCCCAGCACCTGCTTGGACCGCTTGACGATGAACCCGTCGGGCGACGGCCGGAAGTCCTCGGCCAGGTTGCCGGCGGCGTTCAGCACGTACTTCACGTTGGCCACCGCCAGGTCCCGATCGGACAGGAACGGCGTCACCACCGCCTCGGTCATCATGCCCACCAACAGGATCGACTGCCCGGTCAGGACACCGGCCAGGTTGAAGAACCCGTCCAGCAGATAGCCGTTGAACACGTCACCGGTCATGTGCTTGGTCGGCGGCATCCACTTCAGCGGCGCGTCCGGGAACAGCTCCCGCGCCAGCAGCGCGTGCGCCAGCTCCATCCGGAACGAGTCCGGCACCTTCGGGTTGATCTCGAACGCGTGCCCCAGACCCAGCAACTCGTCGGGCAGCCCGGCCTCGTGCGCGAACCGCTCGTTGAGCAGCTGCGACACCGTCACGGTGTGCGCGGCCTCGACGGCGTCGGCGGTGGTCAGGTAGTTGTCCTCGCCGGTGTTGATGATGATCCCGGCCCGCGCGTGCACCTGCCGCGAGAACCGCTGGTCCACGAACGTGCGGATCGGGTTGATGTCCCGGAACAGGATCCCGTACATCGAGTCGTTCAACATCATGTCCAGCCGCTCGAGACCGGCCAGCACCGCGATCTCCGGCATGCACAGGCCCGACGCGTAGTTGGTCAGCCGCACGTACCGGCCGACCTCCTTGGACACCTCGTCCAGCGCGGCCCGCATGATCCGGAAGTTCTCCTGCGTGGCGTAGGTGCCGGCGAACCCGTGGTGCGTCGCGCCTTCCGGCACATAGTCCAGAAGGGACTGACCCGTCGAGCGGATCACGGCGATGATGTCGGCGCCGGCCCGCGCCGCGTTGCACGCCTGCACCACGTCCTCGTCGATGTCACCGGTCGCGACGATCAGATAGATCCACGGCCGCTGCGCCGGATCCCCCAGCTTCGCCACCAGCTTGTCCCGCTGACCACGATTCCGGTCGACCGTGCGCAACCCCTTGGCGACAGCCGCCTTCGCCGCCTTCGCCGCCTGCGTGACGTCCCTGCCCGTCGGCACCGTGAACTGGATCTGCCCGGCGGCCGTCGCCTCGGCCAGCTCGGTCAACGAGCCCAGATCATGCTGGCGCAGCGCGTGAAATGCCGGCAGCACCACACCGTGCTCCAGCCCGCACTGCTCGCGAACGGTGTCCACCACCCGGTTCACCCACGGCACGTCACCCGCCCGATGCGTGGTGTCCGCACCGGTGATCCCGGCCAATCGCAGCGTCGCCCGCTCCACCGCCACCGTCGTGTGCGCCCGCGCCAGCTCGATCACCGGCTCCGCCGCCCGCGCCGCCAACGCCCGCGCCCGCCCGGTGACCTCCGGGTCCAGATCCAGCAACGTCACCCAAGCGCCCCTTCCCGTTCGTAGATCACCTGACCGCACAACACCGTGCGCAGGCACTCCGGCAGCGCCGCCCCCGGCTCCAACACCGGCAGCGCCGGCACCCGCGACCGCGGATCCGTCGACCAACGCTGCACCCGTGAGTCCGACGCCCCCACCACCAGCTCGTCCGCACGCCACACCGCGTACGTCGCCGGCGCACCCGGCACCAACGTGCCCGTCACGCCGTCATCCACCCCAGCCGCCCGCCAACCCCCACGCGTGTGCGCGGTGAACGCCGCACGAGGGGACACGCCGAAGCCGTCGGTGCGGTGGTGCACCGCCGCCCGGACCGCCTCCCACGGGGCGACCGGCGTCACGGGCGCGTCCGAACCCAGCGCCAGCAGCGCGCCAGCCGCCGCCAGCTGCGAAAACGGGTTCAACCGCGTGCCACGCTCGGCCCCGAGACGCTGCACGTACATGCCGTCCGGGCCACCCCAGGTCGCGTCGAACTGCGGCTGCACCGAAGCGACGATCCCCCACGACGCCAGCCGCGCCGCCTGCTCGGCCGTGACCATCTCCACGTGCTCCAGCCGATGCCGGCACGACGCCAACTCCGGCGCGCCCACCTGCTTCTCCGCCAACTCGAAACCGGCGACCACCTCGGCCACCGCGGCATCGCCGATCACGTGAAAACCGGCTTGCAGGCCGGCCGCCGTACAAGCCAGCACATGCTCGGCGATCGCCGCGGCGTCCAGGTACAGCGCACCGGAGTTGCCGGGGTCGTCGACATAGGGGGAGCACAACGCCGCGGTCCGGGAGCCGAGCGCGCCGTCCACGAACAGGTCGCCGGCAGCGCCCCGAGCGCCCAGCGAGTTGGCCGTGTCGACGCCGTTCAACTCGCCCCAATAGCCGACAACCTGGGGGCCGGCACCTCGGGTCAGGAGCTCGGCGAGGTCGTCGACGCTGGAGATGTCCGGGCCGGCACACTCGTGCACGCTGGCGATCCCGCGTGAGGCGGCCAACTGGAGGAAAGCCTCCTGCGCCTGGCGACGCTGCGCCGGCGACACCGCGTCCTTCGCCGCACGGCGCACCTCGTGATGCGCCGCCCGCGACAACGACCCCGACTCCGACCAACCGTCACAGTCCCTCGCCTTCGGCGCGAGGGCGATCAGCGCCGACGACGCCAGCGCGGAATGCACATCGATACGCGACAAATAGACGGGACGGCCCCGCGCGACCTCGTCCAACTCGGCCCGCGAGGGCGCGCGGCCCTCGGCGAAACGCGTCTCGTCCCAACCGTGACCCCACACGGCCGCGCCAGGGGCGTCCCGAACCGCCGACAGCACGTCCGCCACCGAAGCGGCAGCCGTCAGATCAACACCGGTCAGCAACAACCCCGCCGACGTCGCATGCACATGCGCATCCACGAACGCCGGCGCCACGAACGCCCCGTCCAGATGCACAACCTCGGCATCCCCGTACAACGCGACACCAGGCGTGTCCTGACCAACCCACACGACCTGCCCGTCGACAACCGCCATCGCCGTCGCATCCGGGGACGCCGAGGAATAGATCCGGCCACCGACAAGCAGGGTTGCGCTCACTGTGCTCACGCCTGCGCAGTCTGCCGCTCACGGCCCTCGAACAGCGACCGCACCCCCGGTGTCCTGCGCAACACGTCCAACGCGAACTCGGCATGCCCCGGCACGTAACCATTGCCGATCAGCATCTCCACGTCCGCCGCCACCCCCTCGGCCCCCAACGCGGCCGCGGCGAACGACGTCGCCATCGAGAAGAAGATCACAGCCCCACCCGGCGCCGTGGCCAGGATCGCCCCGTGCTCACAGCCCGAGACATCCACACACACCACGGTCACCTCGACCGGCTCACCCACGGCCTCCGCCACCGCCACCGGGTTGCGCGCATCGGCGACCACCACCTCATCGGCCAGGCCCGACGCACGCACCGCGGCCGCCTCCGCCTCGGCCGGCACGAGCGCCACCAACCGCGTCGCACCAGCAGCCCGGGCGGCCGCCAACGACAACGACCCCGACTTGCCGCCGCCACCAAGCACACAGACCGACTTCGCGCCCCTCGACCGCACCACACGGTCGGTCAACGCCGGCGCACCACAGACATCCAGCACCGACAACGCCAACCCGTCTGACATGTCAGCCGGCAACACCGCGGCGATCGACCGTCCGAACAGGACCGCCGTCCCCTCGCACGGCACCTGCTCCCCCAGACCGTCCCACCGCGCCAAACCATCGGTGATCCGCAACGGCGTCAGCGTCAGAGACACCAGAGTCGCGATCCGATCGCCGACCTTCAACCCCAGCGGGGAGTCCGGACCGACCGCCGTGACCGTGCCGAGCAGCATCCCGCCCGAACCCGTCACCGGATTCTGCATCTTCCCGCGCTTGGCGACGATCTCCAGCACGGCTTGGCGCACGGCAGCCCCGGAGCCGTGCGCCTCCCGCAACTGCCGATACGACGCGGCGTCGAGGTTCAACCGCTCCACCGCGACCACCACCTCGTCCGGGTGCGGCGACGGATCCGCGTCCAACACCTCGGCCTGCTGCGGCAGCACACCCGACGGCGCCAACACCCGGTGCAACCCGATCGGCGACCCGGTCACGTCACCCGCCATTCCGAACTCCTTCGTCACTGGACGCGGCCCCGCCGGAAGATTTACGCTCAACCGACGTTCCGACAGCATATCTTTACGGAACCCTGAGGGCGAGGAGTAGGGATGACAGCGCTGTACGAGACCCGTGCCGCCGAGGTGACCGCGGCGACCACCGCCGCCGAACCCCAGCCGTACGAGTACGTCCGGCGCGAACTCGTCGAACCCGACTGGCGACGCTTCCCCGGCTGGCGCGACATCACCGACGCCCAATGGCGCGACGCCCAATGGCAACGCGTGCACTGCGTCAAGAACATCAAGCAGCTCCGCGCCGTCGTCGGCGACCTGCTCACCGAGCGCTTCTACGACGACCTGCAAGCCGACCAGCAGACGCTGGCCACCATGTCCATGCTGCTGCCGCCCCAGATGCTCAACACCATGGCCATCGACGCCACACCGGAGCCGGCCGCCTTCACCGAGGCCTTCTACGCCGACCCGGTCCGCCGCTACATGCTCCCCGTGGCCAGCGACCGCATCACTGCCTGGTCGAGCCACCCCCACAGCTCCCGCGACTCACTGCACGAAGCCGAGATGTGGGTCGTCGAAGGCCTCACCCACCGCTACCCCACCAAGGTCCTCGCCGAAATGGTGTCGACCTGCCCCCAGTACTGCGGCCACTGCACCCGCATGGACCTCGTCGGCAACTCCACCCCCCAGATCGACAAGCACAAACTCCTGCTCAAACCGGTCGACCGGCAAGACGCCATGATCGACTACCTCAAGCGCACCCCCGGCGTCCGCGACGTCGTCGTCTCCGGCGGCGACGTGGCCAACATGCCCTGGCCCCAGCTCGAGTCCTTCCTCATGCGCCTGCTGGACATCCCCACCGTCCGCGACGTCCGACTCGCCACCAAGGCACTCGCCGGCATGCCCCAGCACTGGATCCAGCCCAAGGTCGTCGAGGGACTCGAGCGCGTCGCCCGCACCGCCCACCGCCGCGGCGTCAACCTCGCCATCCACACCCACGTCAACCACGCCCAGTCGGTCACTCCACTGGTCGCCGAGGCCGCCCGCACCGCACTCGACGTCGGCGTCCGCGACGTCCGCAACCAGGGCGTGCTCATGCGCGGCGTCAACAACACCGCCGAGAACCTGCTCGACCTGTGCTTCGCCCTCCAGGGCGAGGCCAACATCCTGCCGTACTACTTCTACATGTGCGACATGATCCCCAACGCCGAGCACTGGCGACTGGCCGTCTGGGAAGCACAGGAACTCCAGCACGCCATCATGGGCTACCTCCCCGGCTACGCCACGCCGCGCATCGTCTGCGACGTCCCCTACGTCGGCAAGCGCTGGGTCCACCAGCTCTCCGAGTACGACCGCGAGCTCGGCATCTCCTACTGGACCAAGAACTATCGCACCGGCATCGAACACGACGACACCGAAGCCCTCACCCGCACCTACCCCTACTACGACCCCATCTACACGCTCGCCGACACCGGCCAGACCTGGTGGTCCAACCAGTAGGCCACCCCTGGTAACCGAAAATCGGCAGGCCGTCGACAACGCGGGTCACGCTCTCGGGCTGGAGAGCGTGATCCGCGGGGGTTCGCCTAGACTCACGCAGCGATGCGGAACCTTCTCCGCCGGGCCGCGACCGTCCTGATCGTCTTCCCGGTGTTCGCCCTGCTCCTGCTGGCCGCCGACCACCGCATCGTGCCGCCACCCCGGCCGCCCGAGGACGCCCCGCACGCCGTCGTCGCCCTCGGCGACTCCACCATGTCCGGCGAAGGCGGCGGCAACTACACCCCCGACACCGACGGGCCCCGCAACGACTGGTGCCACCGGTCGCCACAGGCCATGGTCCAGCACATCAAACTGGCCGAGGTCACCAAGATCTTCAACTTCGCCTGCTCCGGCGCCAGCACCCAGGCCATCCGCCTGGACGGCCCGCACCCGGGAGAACCGAGCCAGGCGGCCCAGCTCAGCGCCATCGCCAGCACCTACCGCATCGACGCCGTCGTGGTGGCCGTCGGCGCCAACGACGACCCCCAGTTCGGCACCCTGCTCACCAACTGCGTCGACGCCCTGTTCACCAGCGCCAAACCCGGCTGCGGCAAACAGGTCGACGCCAGCTGGCAGAACCGCGTCAACGCGATGGTCCCCAAGATCGTCGCTGCCCTGCGCGACGTCCGCCGCGTCATGATCCAACACGGCTACCCGGACAGCGCCTACCAGCTCGTCCTCCAGTCCTACGCCGCCCCCGTCGCCCCCGACATCCTGCGCAACCTCCAGAACGTCAGCGGCTGCCCACTGCGCACCGACGACCTGCGCTGGGTCCAGGACCGCGGCGTCCCCATCCTCAACGACGGCATCCGCCGCGCCGCCGAACAGGGCGGCGCCCGCTTCCTCGACCTGTCCCGCGCCGGCATCGGCCACGAGGCCTGCACCGGCGGCCAGGAGTGGTTCACCCGCCTCGCCGTCAACCTCGCCGACTTCCAGGACAAGAACCGCTACCCACACGCCCTGCAGGAGTCCTTCCACCCCAACGCCGCCGGCTACACCGCCTTCGCCCGCTGCATGAGCCAGTTCCTCACGCTCAGCGTGCGCCAGGCCGCCTGCGTCTCCGACGGACGTGGCGCACTGCAACTCGCCCTGCCGAACACCTGACAGTTCGGCCGCCGCCGAACCCTCGGTTGTCTAGCTTGAGGACATGCGCGCGCACCCGATGGCCGAAGTCGCCGCCGTACTCGCCGACCCCACCCGGGCCGCCATGTGCATGGCCCTCATCGACGGCCGGGCCTGGACCGTCGGCGAACTCGGCAAGATGGCCGGCGTCGCACCGCCCTCGGCGACCGAGCAGGTCACGCGGCTGGCCGAGGCCGGCTTCGTGGAGACCGTCCGGCAGGGCCGGCACCGCTACGTGCGGCTGGCCGACACCCGCGTGGCCGAGCTGATCGAGCAGCTCAACGAACTCGCCGCCGACCCAATGCCCCGGCCCGACGGCCTGCGGGCCTCCAAGCGCGCCGAGCGGCTGGCCTTCGCCCGTACCTGCTACGACCACATCGCCGGGCACCTCGGCGTCGCCCTGCGCACCGGCATGCTCACCGCCGGCCTGCTCGACACCCGTAGCGGCCTCGCCCTGACGCCTCGCGGCCACCAGGTGCTCGACGACCTGGAGATCAAGCTGCCCGGCGGTCGGCGGCCGCTGCTCAAGGAGTGCCTCGACTGGACCGAACGCCGCGAGCACCTCGGCGGCTCGCTCCCGGCCGCGTTGCTACGGCACGCAGTCGACAACGCGTGGGTGGCACGCGGGCCCGACCGCAGCATCAAGCTCCTCGACGCCAAGGCCTTCGCCGTGCTCGGCGTCGAGGAACTGTAGGCCGAGTCTCGACGGCAAGCCGGCCGCTCCTGAAGCCCCGGCTCCCGTCCCGCTACGCCAGACCTGAGCCGGCCCAGGTGGCTGTCGCCGCTTCGGTCGTTGCATGTAGTTGCTTTTGTGCTTGTCAGAGTATCGTATTCAGTTGTCACTGAAGCTATAGTGATATTATCTACCTAGAGTTCACGAGGGTTCGCCCGCACGAACTCGGCCGCCACCGGCTCCCACACCGCCGCTCCGGTCTGGTCCCGCGCCAGCCGGCCGAACGCCTGGTCGCCGAAGTGGACGCCGAAGCCCAGCGTGCCGCGCTGCCCCAACTCCCCCACCAGCCGCGCCCGGGCCGTGAGCACGCCTTCGGTGTCGGTGTCCGGCATCGATCCCCAGTCCGGGTGGTCGATCTGCGCCGGCACATGGAAGGCGTCACCGAACACGACGATCCGCTCGGCGCCCGTGGACACGATGTACGAGGTGTGCCCGGGCGTGTGCCCAGACATCACGATCGCCCGCACCCCCGGCCACACCTCGTCGCCCTCGCGGATCAGCTCATGGTTGCCCCGCATCGGCACGACGGTCATCGCGTCGATCACCCCGGGCACCGCGATGCCGTGCTCGTGCGGGGCCCACTCCTCCGCCGCCACCAGATACCGCGCGTCGGGGAAGAACTTCCGACCGTCCACAAAGGCCCAGCCCACGTGGTCAAGGTGCAGGTGCGTGTACGCCACGGTGTCGATGTCGCCTGGCTCCACGCCCAGCTCGGCCAGCACCTCGGGCATCGAGCCGCTGTCGGCCGTACCGAGGATCTCCTCCCCCACAGAGATCGACCCCTGGTACGGGCCGAGGCCGGCGTCGATCAGCAGCTTGCGGTCGCCGCGCTCGACCAGCAGCGCGCCCGCCGACATCGCGATGCGCCCCTGGGCGTCCACAGTCTCCGGGTGCTCACGCCAGTACTCCCCCGGCACCGCCGGAAAGAAGCCGCTCGCGCTCATCGCCATCGCCCCGTCGACGACGTACGTGAGCCGCACATCTCCCAGCTCGAGCCGGCGCACCGCGGACTGCTCGTTCAGAAAGCCCAGTTCAGCCATGGATCTTGTTCTACCGGCGGCCCCCGCTCTCCTGGTCGTTTTCTGTCTCACTCAACGGAGCCTGCGTTCAGTGTCACCCGTTGAGGCAGACTGCCTTTAGTCGTCACTGAAGTCATAGTGCTTCTGTACGTACGGAGTGGTAGGTACAGTTTCCCCATGTCCACCCGCGATCGGCTGGTCGAGAGCACCCGGGAGCTGCTGCGCGAGCGGGGCTACACCGGCACCAGCCCGAAGGCCATCCAGCAGCGCGCGGACGCCGGTCAGGGCAGCATGTACCACCACTTCGCCGGCAAGCAGGACCTGGCGCTGGCGGCGATCGACCGCAACGCCGAGGAGTTGACGGCCATGGCCGAGCGGGAGCTCGACTCCCCCGGCACACCGGCCGAGCGCATCGCAACGTGGCTGCGCCGGGAACGGGAAGTGCTGCGCGGCTGCCCGATGGGCATCCTCGTGCAGGACCCGGAGATCATCGCCAACCCCGTGCTGCGCTCCCCCATCGCCAGTCACTTCGACTGGATTCGGGGCCGGCTAAGGGAAATCCTTGCCGAGGGCGGCCTGGACACGACGCTGGCCGACACGTTTCTGGCCGTGCTGCAAGGCGGCTATGTGCTGGCCCGCGCGGCCGGCGACACGAAGCCGTTCACCGACGCCATCGAGGGTGCCATCGCCTTGCTCGAGCGGGCGGCCGCCGACTGACGGCCGCCCGCGTAGCCTACGGCAGGTGCCAGACCTGGTTGGCCGTGCCGGCGCAGTCCCAGATCTGCACCTGGGTGCCCGGCGTCGTGGAGTACGCGGGATCATCCAGGCACCTGTTGGACTGCGGGTTGCGGAGCGTGCCGTTGGACTGCGGTATCCAGACCTGCGCGCCGGTGTTGTTGCAGTCGTACAGCTGGACCTTGGTGCCGTTGGCGGTCCCGCCGCCGGCGATGTCCATGCACTTGCCCAGCACGTGCAGCGTCGTGCCGGCCTGGACGAAGGTCCACTGCTGCGCGGCGCTGCCGTTGCAGGTGTAGATCTGGATCGGCGTGCCGTTGGCGGTGCTCGCGGCGTTGTCGTCGAGGCAGAGGCCCTGATAGCCGGTGATCGCGCCGCCGCCGGGCGGAGGCGGCGGATTGCCGCCACCACCGGTCGTGTACGCGGCGACGTACTGGACGGTCATGGCGCCGCCGGAGGTGGTGGCGCCGTTCGGCGAGGTGCAGCCGCACACGCCGTTCGGGAACGCGCCGCCCATGGCCAGGTCGAACAGGATCGTCAGGTTGTGGTCGAACGCCTGCTGCCAGGTGCCCGTGCCGACCTGGCCCTCGGTGACGGTGAAGTACGACGCGCCGTCGAGGTAGAACGTGATCGACTCGTTCGAGGTGTTGGTCCGGTCCAGGATCATCGTGTACGTGTGGAAGCCGGTCTGGCAGCCGCCGCAGGCGCGCAGCCCGCTGCCGATGCCGTTGCCCTCGTTGCACGGGCCGCCCGGGGACACTCCACAGTGGATGGTGCCGGCCACCTGGGAACGCGCGTTGACGTCCTCCATGATGTCGATCTCGCCGTTCTCCGGCCACTGTCCCTGGCCGAGCATCCAGAACGCCGGCCAATAGCCGAGACCGCTGCCCGGGTTGGGCTGCTGGATGGACGCCGTGACCTCCAGCTTGCCGCCGGCCGGCGCGCCGGCCACGGCCGACGGGGTCTGGATCCGCCCCGACGTCCAGTTGTTGCCGGAACCCAGCGCGATCAGCTGGAGATCGCCGTTGCCGTCGAGCCGGACGTTGTTGGTGGAGTTGGTCATCGTCTCGATCTCGCCGGTGCCGAAGTTCGAGCCGGGACCGGTGTTGTACATCCAGTTCGCGGTGTTCACCCCGCTGCCCGCGGGGCCGTTGAAATCGTCGCTGAACACGGTGGTCCAGCCGGCCGGCGGGGCGGGCACGGCGCCTTGCGCCTGGGTCCCGGCGAACGCGGTGAGCAGCACCGTCATCGCGCCGATGGCGAGTAGGGAGGTGGCACGTCTGAATCTGGCAGGCAGGGTCATCGTTGACTCCACTGGGTCGGCGGCCGGCACGTGGCCGACAGCGCGTTTCGGCAGGGCAGGACCTGCCGAAACCCATGGAAGCGCTCCCATTGGCGTGGCGGCAATAGCCCGTTCGACCTATCGGCCGAGAAAAACCGGACAACCGGCACGGAAAGCGCGTGACCATGCGGGAATCGCGGAGCTCACACCCCGGGTGGGCGGTCCTCATACGGCGTGGAGAGCACCACCGTGGTGCGGGTGGACACGTTGGCCTGCTCGCGGATCTGCCGCAGCAGTTCCTCCAGCGCCGTCGGCCCGGCGACCCGGACCTTCAGCACGTACGAGGCGTCGCCGGCGACCGAGTAGCACGCCTCGACCGCGGACAGGTGCTCCAGCCGGTGCGGGTAGTCGTCTGGCGCGGCCGGATCGATCGGCGTCAGCGAGATGAAGGCGGTCAACGGCAGGCCCACCTGCTCGCCGTCGACCCGGGCCGCGTAGCCCTTCAGCACGCCACGCTGCTCCAGCCGCCGCACGCGTTGGTGCACGGCGGACACGCTCAGGCCGACCCGCTCGGCGAGGTCGGTGAAGCTGCACCGGCCGTCCTGGGTCAGCTCGCGCAGGATGGCGCGGTCGATCGGCTCCAGCGGGATGCTCACGAGGGCAGCACCGCCAGCTCGTGCGGCCGGGTGTTCAGACGCACCGCGCCCTCCTCGCTGACCACGACGATGTCCTCGATGCGGGCGCCCCAACGGCCCGGCAGGTAGATGCCGGGCTCGATGCTGAACGCCATGCCCACCTCGAGCACGAGGTCGTTGCCGCTGACGATGTACGGGTCCTCGTGCACGTCCAGGCCGATGCCGTGGCCGGTGCGGTGCACGAAGAACTCGCCGAAACCGGCGTCCGCGATGATGTCGCGCGCCGCCGCGTCCACCGCCTCGGCGGTCACGCCCGGGCCGGCGGCGTCGACGGCGGCCTGCTGCGCGGTCTTGAGCACCGCGTACGTGTCCAGCACGTCGTCGAAGCCCGGCACACCGACCGAATAGCTGCGCGTGGAGTCGGAGTTGTACCCCTCCGGCACGGGGCCGCCGATGTCGACCACGACCACGTCGCCCTGCTCGATGACGCGATCGGAGACGCCGTGGTGCGGGCTGGCCCCGTTGGGACCGGAGCCGACGATGACGAACGCCGCCACCTCATGTCCCTCGGCCACGATCGCCGCCGCGATGTCCGCGCCGACCTCGGCCTCGGTACGCCCTGGGCGCAGCCACTCGCCCATCCGCGCGTGCACCCGGTCGATGGCCGCGCCGGCCTTGCGCAGCGCCTCGATCTCGCCGTCGTCCTTGCGCATCCGCAGCTCGCGCAGCACCGGTCCGGCCAGGCCCTGTCGCGCGTCCGGCAGCGCGTCGCGCAGGCCCAGGGTGTGCAGCGCCGGCATCATGTCGGTCACGGCCATCGACTTCGCCGTGCCTTTGAGCAGGTCGGCCACCAGTCGATACGGGTCCTCGCCGTCAACCCAGGTCGCCACGTGCACCCCGAGGGCGTCGGTCGGCACGCTCGCGTAGCCGGGCTGCTCCAGCTTCGGCACCACCAGCGCCGGCGCGGCCGCGCTGCCCGCCGCAGGCAGGACCAGACAGGTCAGCCGCTCGAACGAGGAGCCGCCGGCGCCGAGCAGATAGCGCAGGTCGGAGCCGGGGGACACGAGCAGGGCGTCGACGCCGGCCGCGGCGGCCGCCTCGGCGGCCCGGCGGAACCGGTCACGGAGGGACTCGACGTCGATCGGGGCTGCGCTGACGGACATGAGGCAAGAGCCTAGCGAGATCGGGCCGAAAGCGGATCATGTGTTCGAAGCCGACACCGCCCGAAGGGGTACTTCCGGATAACTTTCCGGTCACCGGAGAGGCACGCGTCCAGATGGCGGATGTTTCTAGCGCTGAGTCCCGGTTAACTCCATAGCTGTCACCCGAATGGGGGCTCAAGTCGACGAGAGTCGACCGGCTGGAAACAGAGAGTGACCACAGGGAGTAGATGATGTTCGTTTTGTGGACGTCAGGGCTCGTCGTGGTGGCGCTCGGTTGCTGGGCCCACATCCTTCATCCGTCCCCGACACGGGCCGTGACCAGGCCGCTCAGCCTGCGCCGGACCCGCCGGTCCACCGACCGGCTGCTGCGCGAGCTGGCCGAGTCCGGACAGCTGGTGCCGCCGCTGCCGCTGCCCCGGTCCGAGGACGACGCGCTGGCCGACGGCCGGGTGACCATCGTGAGCCGACGGCCCGCCCCCCAGCCCGAGTCGT
>DASWRQ010000007.1:0-9720 GCA_036403095.1 Kutzneria sp.
GATTTCACCCGCCGCCACTCGACGCGCCCCACCAGTTACGCCGATGCGGCGGGTTAAATCCGGCCAGGGAAGGCACCGGTCACGAGCGGCTTCGCCCCGCGCGGAACGCGCGGCATGGACACAGCCGCGCCGGTGCCTGGACCGTCGTCGGATTTCACCCGCCGCCACTCGACGCGCCCCACCAGTTACGCCGATGCGGCGGGTTAAATCCGGCCAGGGAAGGCGCCGGTCACGAGCGGCCGAGCCGCCCTGCCGAAGGCGGGGCCATTCAACACAGTAGCCTTCCGCGCGTGCCTGCCAACTCACTACCGGGCAAGGTCGCGACCGCCCCGCCACGCCCGTCCAAGATCGAGCCGACCGCGCCCGCGCGACTGGCCGCGGAGATCGGCGCGCGGCTGGTGCACGCCGACGCCGCGAGTCCCGTCACGGGAGTGACGCTGCGCGCCCAACACGTGCGGAGCGGCGACCTGTTCGCGGCGCTGCCGGGATCGAGGGCGCACGGCGCGGACTTCGTGCACGAGGCGCTGGAAAAGGGCGCGGTGGCGGTGCTGACCGATCCGGCGGGGGCGGAGCGAGAGTCCCTCAAGGACGTCCCGCTGCTGGTCCACGACGACCCCCGGGCGGTGCTCGGCGCGGCGGCGGCGGAGGTGTACGGCAACCCGTCGCAGCGGCTGAAGGTGCTGGGCGTGACGGGGACGTCGGGCAAGACGACGACGACGTACATGCTGGAGGCGGGCCTCGCGGCGGCGGGCCTGCGGACGGGCCTGGTCGGCGGCGTGGAGATGCGCATCGCGGGCCAGCGGATCGAGAGTGCGCTGACCACGCCGGAGGCCCCGGACCTGCAGGCGCTGTTCGCGGTGATGCTGGAGCAGGGCGTCACGCACGTGCCGATGGAGGTCTCCAGCCACGCCCTGGCCCTGGGCCGCGTGGGCGGCACGCACTACGCGGTGGGCGCCTTCACCAACCTGTCGCAGGACCACCTGGACTTCCACCCGGACCTGGAGGACTACTTCCGCACGAAGGCGAAGCTGTTCGACGGCCGCGCCGACGTCGAGGTGGTCTGCACGGACACGCCGTGGGGCGATCGGCTGGTCAAGCCGACGACGATCACGGTGTCCACCGCCCATGAGGCGACGTGGACGGCGAGCGACATCGTGGTGTCGAAATCCGGCTCGCAGACGTTCTACGCGCACGGCCACGGCCGCAAGCTGCCGGTGGAGATCCTGCTCGCCGGCTCGTACAACGTGGCCAACGCGCTGACCGCGATCGCGGTGCTGGACGCGATCGGCGTGGACGAGAAGGCCATCGTGGCCGGCCTGGCCAAGGTGCAGGTGCCGGGCCGGATGGAACGGGTCGACCTCGGCCAGGACTTCACGGCGGTGGTGGACTACTCGCACAAGCCGGCCGCGGTGGCGCTGGCGCTGGACGCGGTCAGGGCCCGCGCCGACGGCCGCGTGATCGTGGTGCTGGGCTGCGGCGGCGACCGCGACGCGGCCAAGCGCCCTCTGATGGGCGAGGCGGCGGCGGTCCGCGCCGACCTGACGATCGTCACAGACGACAACCCCCGCAGCGAGAACGCGTCTGACATCAGGGCACAGATGCTCGCCGGCGTGCCGGCCGACCGACGGGACACGGTGGTGGAGATCGCCGACCGTCGGGAGGCGATCCGGCACGCCGTTGGGCACGCCCGCACCGGCGACGTGGTTGTCGTCGCCGGCAAGGGACACGAGACCGGCCAGGAGGTCGCAGGAGTGATCCACCCGTTCTCCGATCGGGACGAGCTGACCGCGGCGATCGGCGAGGTCGCCCGGTGATCGAACTGACCTTGCGCGAGATCGCCGACGCCGTCGGCGGCCGCCTGCACGACACCGATGGTGACGCGAAGGTCACCGGCGCCGTCGAGTTCGACACCCGCAAGCTCACCGACGGCTCGTTGTTCGTGGCCCTGCCGGGCGAGCGCGTCGACGGCCACGACTTCGCCAAGCAGGCCGTCGACCAGGGCGCGGCCGCGGTGCTCGCGGCCCGCGAGGTCGACGCCCCGGCGGTGATCGTGCCGCCGGTGACCGACGCGCACTCCCGCTCGGTCGCGCTGACCGGCGACAAGGACGGCGCCGGCGCGGCCGTGCTGGCCGGCCTGGCCAAGCTGGCCCGCCACGTGGTCGACCGGCTGCCGGACCTGACCGTCGTCGGGGTCACCGGCTCGTCCGGCAAGACCTCGACCAAGGACCTGATCGCCCAGGTGCTGGCCCCGATGGGCGCCACCGTCGCGCCGCCCGGCTCGTTCAACAACGAGCTCGGCCACCCGTGGACGGTGCTGCGGGCCGACCGCGACACCCGGCACCTGGTGCTGGAGCTGTCCGCCCGCGGCCCGGGCCACATCGCGCACCTGTGCGAGGTGGCCCCGCCGCGCATCGGCGTCGTGCTCAACGTCGGGAGCGCTCACCTCGGCGAGTTCGGCTCCCGCGAGGGCATCGCCCAGACCAAGGGCGAGCTGGTCGAGGCCCTGCCCGAGGACGGCCTCGCCGTGCTCAACGCCGACGATCCGCTGGTCGCCGCCATGGCCGGCCGGACAAGGGCCCGCGTGGTCTTCGTCGGGGAAGACCCGAAGGCCGCCGTCCGGGCCACCGACATCGTGCTCGACGAGCAGGCCCGGGCCTCGTTCCGCCTGGTCACGCCGCAGGGCGAGGCCGACGTGACGCTGGGCGTGCACGGGGCCCACCAGGTCGGCAACGCCCTGTCGGCCGTCGCGGTGGCGCTGGAGCTGGGCGCGACCGTCGAGCAGGTCGCGCAGCGGCTGGGCAACGCGCAGCGGGTCTCCGAGCGTCGGATGGACGTGCGAACCCGCGAGGACGGCGTGACGGTCGTCAACGACGCGTACAACGCGAACCCCGAGTCGGTCCGCGCGGCGCTGAAGAGCCTGGCCGCGATGGCCAGGGCCGGCGCGCAGCCGCGCCGCTCCTGGGCGGTGCTGGGCATGATGGGCGAGCTCGGCGACTCCCACGTGAGCGCGCACGACGAGATCGGCCGGCTGGCGGTGCGGCTGGACATCAGCCGGCTGGTCGTGGTCGGCGACGCGGCCCGGCCGATGCACCAGGGCGCCCATCTGGAAGGCTCGTGGGGGCAGGAGTCCGTGCTGGTGCCGGACGTCGCCGCGGCCGTGGCGCTGCTGCGTGACGAACTGCAACCCGGTGACGTCGTGCTGGTCAAGGCGTCCAAGTCCGAGGCCCTGTGGCGGGTCGCCGAGGAGCTGCTCAACACATGAAGAACATCCTGGTCGCGGCCGCCGTCGCGCTGGTCGTGTCCATCCTGCTCACGCCGTACCTGATCCGGGTGTTCTCCCGGCAGGGCTTCGGTCAGGAGATCCGGGAGGAGGGGCCGGACAGCCACAAGAAGAAGCGCGGCACGCCCACCATGGGCGGCGTCGCCATCATGGTGGCGATGTGGGCCGGCTACCTGGTCTCGCACCTGTACAGCTACATGGCCAAGGGCCCGACCCAGGCCGACGTGCCGATCAGCATGACCGGCCTGCTGATCCTGTTCCTGACCTCGGCGCTGGGCCTGGTCGGCTTCCTCGACGACTTCATCAAGATCCGCAAGCAGCGCAACCTCGGCCTCAACGCCACGGCCAAGCTGGTCGGCCAGTTCGTCGCCACCATCACCTTCGCGCTGCTGGCCATCCAGTTCGCCAACCGGGACGGCATCACGCCGGCCTCGGTGAACCTGTCCTTCGTGCGGGACATCTCGGTGATCTCGTTCGGCACCATCGGCTTCATCGTCTTCTGCTACGGCGTGGTCAGCGCCTGGTCCAACGCGGTGAACCTGACCGACGGCGCCGACGGCCTGGCCGCCGGCTCGTCGGCGATGGTGCTGGGCTCGTACGTGATCATCTCGTTCTGGCAGTTCCGCTACAACTGCGGGACGGTGTCCACCCTCGGCTGCTACATCGTGCGCGACCCGCTGGACGTGGCCCTGGTGGCCGCCTCCGCGATGGCCGGCTGCATCGGCTTCCTGTGGTGGAACGCGGCCCCGGCCAAGATCTTCATGGGCGACACCGGCTCGCTGGCGCTGGGCGGCCTGGTGGCCGGCCTGTCCATGGTCACCCGCACCGAGCTGCTGATGATCATCATCGGCGGCCTGTTCGTGGTCGAGGTGGTCTCGGTCAGCAGCCAGATCGCGGTCTTCCGCACGACCCGGCGGCGGCTGTTCCGAATGGCCCCGTTCCACCACCACTTCGAGCTCGCCGGCTGGGCCGAAACCACGGTGATCATCAGATTCTGGCTGCTGGCCGGGATCTGCTGCATGTTCGGCCTCGGCCTGTTCTACAGCGACTGGCTGAGCCTGGCCGGATGAGCGGGCGCCAGGGGAGTGACGGCCAGCGGGTTCTGGTCGCGGGGGCCGGGGTCACCGGCCCCTCGGTGGTGCGCGCGTTGCTGCGGGACGGCGCGCAGGTCACGGTCACCGACGGCAACGCCGAGCGGTTGGCCAAGCTGGCGGACAGTGCTGATTTTCTTGGGGTAGCGGAGCTGATCGCCGGACTGGCCGAGCCGCCGACCGGCACCGACCTCGTGGTCACCGCGCCGGGCTGGAAGCCGACCGCGCCGCTGCTGGTCGCGGCGGCCGAGGCCGGCATCGAGGTCATCGGCGACGTGGAGTTGGCCTGGCGACTCTGCCAGCGCATGACGACGCCGCCGGCCTGGCTGGTCGTCACGGGCACCAACGGCAAGACCACCACCGTGGGCATGCTGGAGTCGATCCTGCTGGCCGCCGGCCTGGACGCGGTGGCCTGCGGCAACATCGGCCTACCGGTGCTCGAGGCGTTGGAGCGCAGCCCACAGGTGCTGGCCGTGGAGCTGTCCAGCTTCCAGCTGCACTGGGCGCCGTCGGTGCGACCGGCCGTGGGGGCGTTGCTCAACATCGCCGAGGACCACCTGGACTGGCACGGCTCGCTGGAGGCGTACGCGCAGGCCAAGGCTCGGGTGTTCACCGGCGAGGTGGCCATCGGCGGCGTCGACGACCCGTACGTGGCCAAGCTGCTGATCAACTCGCCGGCCCCGCGCAAGGTCGGCGTCACCCTGGACGAGCCGATCGAGGACCAGCTGGGCCTGCAGAACGGCCGACTGGTCGACCGCGCCTTCGGTGACGAAGACCTGATCGACGCCGTCGAGGTGACCCCGGGCGGCCCGCCCGGGCTGACCGACGCACTGGTGGCGGCGGCCGTGGCCCGGGCTTACGGCGTGCCGGCCCAGGCCGTCGCCGACGGGCTGCGCGCCTACCAGCCGGCGGCCCACCGCGCGGCCGTGGTGGCGGAGCTGGCCGGCATCACCTACGTGAACGACTCCAAGGCGACCAACCCGCACGCGGCGGCCGCGTCCATCCGCGCCCACGACCGGGTGGTGTGGATCGCCGGCGGCCTGCTCAAGGGCGCCTCCGTGGACGACCTGGTGGCCGAGGCCGCGCCCCGGCTGGCCGGCGTGGTGCTGATCGGGCAGGACCGCGACGTGATCGCGGCCGCGCTGGCGCGACACGCGCCGGATGTCCCGGTGCGCCAGGTGGCCTCGGGAGACGATGACCCCATGACGAGGGTGGTTGACCTGGCCGGCGCCCTGGCGCGTCCGGGTGATGTCGTGCTGCTGGCGCCGGCGGCGGCATCCATGGACATGTTCACCGACTACGGCCATCGGGGGCGAGCGTTCGCCGAGGCGGTGCTGACCCGCCTCGGACTGCCGACATGACCACCGCGACGGCCAAGACCAGGGCCAAGCGCGGCGGCAGCCGGGTCAGCGGGCTGCGGCAGGGCCTGACCGCCTGGCTGAGCCGGCCGCTGGCCTCGTTCCACCTGCTGCTGGCCGTGTTCGGCCTGCTCGCCGTGATCGGCCTGGTGATGGTGCTGTCCGCGTCGGCGGTGCAGGACGCGCAGAAGACCACGCTGTCCAGCTTCGGCAAGCCGCTGCTGCTGGACAGCCTCGGTCTGATCGGCTTCTACCTCGGGCTGCGCGTCCCGCTGCGCTGGCTGCGCCAGTTCAGCCCCACCCTGCTGCTGATCGCCGCCGGCCTGCTGGCGCTGGTGCTCACCCCGCTCGGCTCCGGCGCCAACGGCCGTGAGCACTCCTGGTTCACCCTCGGCTCGCTGTCGTTCCAGCCGGTCGAGCTGGCCAAGGTGGCGCTGGCGCTGTGGGGGGCGCATGTGCTCGTGACCAAGCGGGCGCTGCTCAGCCAGTACCGGCACCTGCTGGTGCCGCTGGTGCCGGTGTCCATGGTGCTGTTCGCGCTGATCATGTTGCAGCCCGACCTGGGCAGCACCGTGAGCCTGGGCATCGTGCTGCTGGCCCTGCTCTGGTACGTCGGCGCGCCGATGCGGCTGTTCGCGGTGGTGCTGGGCAGTGCCGCCGCCGCGGTGGTGGTGTCGTCCATCGGCAGCGGCTACCGCAACGACCGCCTCGCCGTCTTCCTCAACCCCGGCTCGGACCCGCTCGGCGCCGGCCAGCAGCCGCTGCAGGCGTTGTACGCGCTGGCCGACGGCGGCCTGTTCGGGCGCGGCCTCGGCCAGGGCGCGGCCAAGTTCAACTACCTGTCCAACGTCCAGAACGACTTCATCTTCGCCCTCATCGGCGAGGAGCTCGGCTTCATCGGCGCGATCGTGGTGCTGGGGCTGTTCGCCATGCTCGCGGTGGTGGGCCTGCGGATCGCCGCCCGCAACACCGACCCGTGGATCCGGCTGGTGGCCGCCGCGCTGACCGCCTGGGTCGTCGGCCAGGCCGCCATCAACGTCGGCTACGTCATCGGGTTGCTTCCCGTCACGGGCATCACACTCCCGCTCATTTCGGCGGGCGGCACCTCGATCGTGATAACCATGATGGCGTTCGGGATCCTCGCCAACTGCGCCCGCAACGAGCCGGACGCGGTGGCGGCGCTGCGCGCCCTCGGCCCCGGCCGGGTCGGCGGTCTGCTGCGCCTGCCGGCGCCCGAGCCGTACCGGCCGCCCGCCCGGCGCAAGCCGGTGCGACCATCGACGCCGCCGCGTGGTGCGGCGCGCACCGGTGGCAGCCGGGCCGCCGCGCCCTCGCCCGAGGAGCGGCGACGGGTGCACCGCTCTGCGCCGCCGACGGAGTACCGGCGGCGTAGCGCCTGGCACTCCGGCCACGGACGTTCGACAGAAGGAGGACGGCGTTGACCGCCCCAGACCGGAAGGGCCCCTGCGTTGTCGTCGCGGGCGGCGGGACCGCCGGACACATCGAGCCGGCGCTGGCCCTGGCCGACGCCGTGATGCGGGCCCGGCCCGACGCCCGCGTGGTCGCGCTGGGCACCGCGCGCGGCCTGGAGAGCAAGATCGTGCCGGCCCGCGGCTACCAGCTGGAGATGATCCCGCCGGTGCCGATGCCCCGCAAGCCCTCGCCCGACCTGCTCAGGCTGCCGCTGAAGGTGCGGGAGTCGATCAAGCAGACCAAGGCCGTGCTGGACCGGGTCGGCGCGGACGTGGTCGTCGGCTTCGGCGGCTACGTGTCGCTGCCGGCCTATCTGGCCGCCCGCGGCAAGGTGCCGATCGTGGTGCACGAGGCCAACGCGCGAGCCGGCCTGGCCAACAAGGTCGGCGCCAAGTTCGCCGCGAAGGTGGCCGCCGCGGTGCCCGGGACCGGCCTGCCGGACGCGCAGGTGATCGGTATCCCGCTGCGCTACTCGATCACGTCCATGGACCGCGCCTCGCTGCGCGCGCAGGCCCGCCAGTACTTCGGGCTGCACCCGACCGCCCCGGTGCTGTTCGTGTCCGGCGGCTCGCAGGGGGCCCGGTCGCTGAACGACGCCGTGTCCAACGCCGCCGCCATGTTCGCCCGGGCCGGCGTCGGCGTGCTGCACGCCCACGGCCCCAAGAACTCCCTTGTGGTGCAGGACGTCCCGGGCGCGCCGCCGTACGTGGCCGTGCCGTACGTGGAGCGGATGGACCTCGCCTACGCCGCCGCCGACCTGATGCTGTGCCGCTCCGGCGCGATGACCGTGGCCGAGGTGTCCGCGGTCGGGCTGCCGGCGGTGTTCGTGCCGCTGCCGCACGGCAACGGCGAGCAGGCGTTGAACGCGCTGCCCATCGTCGAGGCCGGCGGCGGGCTGCTCATCCCCGACGACGAGCTCACGTCCGAGCGGGTCGTGGACGAGGTGCTGCCGCTGGTCGGCGACCGCACTCGACTGGCCGTGATGAGCAACGCCGCCCGGTCCGGGGGCCATCGGGTGGCCGCCGACGTGCTGGCCCAGATGGTTCTCTCGGTGGTGAACAAGTGATCCCTCCCATCCACTTCGTCGGCATCGGCGGCGCCGGCATGAGCGGCATCGCCCGCATCCTGCTGGCCCGTGGCGTCGAGGTGTCCGGCTCGGACGCCAAGGACTCGCGCACCGTGCTCGCCCTGCGGGCCCAGGGCGCGCGCATCGAGCTGGGGCACGCCGCCTCGCATCTCGGCGACGCCCGGACGCTCGTGATCTCCACCGCCATCAAGCCGGACAACCCGGAGCTGGTCGAGGCCAAGGCCCGCGGCATCACCGTGCTGCACCGGTCGCAGGCGCTGGCGTCGCTGATGGTCGGGCGGCGGGCCGCGTGCATCGCCGGCACCCACGGCAAGACGTCCACGACGTCGATGCTCACCGTGGCGCTGCAGCACTGCGGCGTCGACCCGTCGTTCGCGATCGGCGGCGACCTCAACGAGTCCGGGGCCAACGCGCACCACGGCACCGGCGACATCTTCGTGGCCGAGGCCGACGAGAGCGACGGCTCCTTCCTGGTCTTCGAGCCGGCCGTCGCCGTGGTCACCAACGTCGAGGCCGATCACCTGGACCACCACGGCACCGTCGAGGCGTATGTCGGCGTGTTCGACGCCTTCGTGCAGCGCATCGAGCCCGACGGCGTGTTGATCGCCTGCTCCGACGACGCCGGCTCGGCCGCGCTGGCCGACCGGGCGGAGAAGCTCGGCGTGCGGGTTCTCCGGTACGGCGCCGTGGGCCCCGACGCGCGGATCCTCTCGTACACGCCGGTCGACACCGGTGGCCTGGCCGTCGTGGAGATCGACGGGCAGCAGGTCGAGGTGCGGACCGCCGTGCCCGGCTCGCACATGGCCTCCAACGCCGTCGCCGCCTTGCTCGCCGGCCTGGAACTCGGCGCCCCGCTCGAGGGTCTGCTGGCCGGGCTCGCCGCCTTCGGCGGCGTGCGGCGTCGGTTCGAGTTCAAGGGCGTCTCCGGCGGGGTTCGCCTCTACGACGACTACGCCCACCACCCCACCGAGGTCGCGGCGGCTCTGACCGCGGCCCGTCCCGTCGTCGGCGACGGCCGGCTGCTGGTGATCTTCCAGCCGCACCTGTACTCGCGGACCCGGGAGTTCTCCACGCAGTTCGGCGCGGCGCTGGCGCTGGCCGACGAGGTCATCGTGCTCGACGTCTACGGCGCCCGTGAGGACCCGATGCCCGGCGTCACCGGGGTGCTCGTCGCCGACGCCGTGACCCTGCCGGACGGGGCCGTGCACTACGAGCCGTCGTTCGACCGGGTGCCCGGCCTGATCGCCGGTCTGCTCAAGCCCGGCGATCTGGTGCTGACCATGGGCGCGGGCGACGTGACGATGCTCGGTCCCGAGATCCTCGCGGCCCTATGACCGAGGACGACCCGGCCCGCCGCCGTCCCGACCGCCCCGCCGACTCCGACGGGGCCGGTTCGGGGCGCGTCGGCGATTCCCGTTCGGACCGCTCGGG
>DASWRQ010000008.1:0-19285 GCA_036403095.1 Kutzneria sp.
CCGAGCGACGGCAGCGTCGGGCGGGGTTCCTCGGACACGGGACTGGGTCAGAACCGGAGCAGGCGCTTGCGCCGGGTGGCCAGCGCCTGCACGGCCCGCTTCCGCTCGTCGCGCAGCTTCTCGATCACCGGGATGTCCAGCGGCGCCAGGGGCTGGCCGACCGCCCAGCTCAGCAGCAGGTCCGCCAGCTCGGGGTTGCGGGCCAGCACCGGGCCGTGCATGTAGGTGCCGATGACGTGCCCGGCGTAGGCCCCGTCCGCGCCGTCGCCGTTGCCGGTGCCGTACACGACCTTGGACAGCGGCCGGGCGTTCGGCCCCACCTTGGTGTGGCCCTGGTGGTTCTCGAACCCGGTCATCGACGCCTGCAGCAGCGCCGGGTCCGGCGTGGTCAGCAGCTCGCCGACGGCCCGTGCGCCGGTGCCGGGCGTGGTCTGCACGTCCAGCAGGCCCAGGCCCCGGTGCGTGACGCCGTCGGTGCCGGTGAAGTCGTGGCCCAGGATCTGCAGGCCGGCGCAGATGGCCAGCACGACGGCGCCGCGCGAGGCCGCCTCCTGCATGCCGGGATTGGCGGTCAGGTGCGCGACGGCCAGCGTCTGCGCGCGGTCCTCGCCGCCGCCGAGCAGGTAGAAGTCCAGCGAGTTGGGCACGGTCTCGCCGACCGCGAGGTCCACGACCTCGGCCCGGTAGCCCCGCCACTCCAGCCGCTTGCGCAGCACGGTCGCGTTGCCGGAGTCGCCGTAGGTGCCCAGCACATCCGGCAGCACGAGGCCGATGCGCACCACAGAGTCACGAACCATTGCTGCTCAACCCCGACTTCAGGTCCCGGAACGCGGTGTAGTTGGCCACCAGCTCGACGGCGCCGGGCGCCACCGAGTCGATCGCCTGGTACGGGTCGGGCACGTGGATGTGCTTGACGTCGGCGTAGGTCAGCCGCACGGCCAGGTCGGCCGACCGCTCGCCGGTGGCGATCACGGTCCGGCCCTGCAGCCGCTCGAACGGCACGTCCCACAGCCACGACTTGTCCCGGCCGTCGGCCTCGCGGCCGTTGATCGCGATGATCACCGGGTGCTCGTGGTTCTTGGCCAGCAGCGGCAGCGTCTCGGCCCAGCCGGCCGGGTTCTTGGCCAGCAGCAGCCGCACGACCCGGTCGTTGCGGGTCAGCGTGGTGTAGCGGCCGCCGACGCCGGTGATGGTGCGGATCCGCTCCAGCGCCGGCCGCAGCGGCACGCCGAGGTGGGTGGACGCGGCCAGGGCCAGCGTCGCGTCGGCCTCGTTGGCGCTGCCCGGCAGCCGCAGGGCCAGCTCGAAGGACTCGCCGTTCGGGCTGGTCATCTTGCCGTCCGCGACCGACCAGGTCGGGGTCGGGCGGGCGAAGCCGCAGTCGCAGTACCAGTCGGTGGCGCCGCCGTGCACCCGCATGCCGCAGCGCGGGCACGAGGTCGAGTCGCCGCGCCAGTTGCCGCCGGCGCTGACCCAGATCGTGCGGTCGGCGTCGATGGCGGCCGAGGTGACCAGCACGTCGTCGCAGTTGGCCACGACGGTGGTGTTGCGCAGCCGGGCGATGGCCGTGCGCAGGTTGCGCTCGGTGTGCCGGACCTCGCCGACCCGGTCCATCTGGTCCCGGCTCAGGTTCAGCAGCACGATCACCGCGGGCTGCACGGCGTCGGAGATCTTCGGCAGGTAGTTCTCGTCGATCTCCAGCACGCCCACCGGCGCGGTCTGGTCGGTCGACAGCGCGGCGACCAGGCCGTCGGGCATGTTGGCGCCGCTGTGGTTGGTGGCGACCGGCGCGATCACGCTCATCGCCTTGGCCAGCATCATGGTCGTGGTGGTCTTGCCGTTGGTGCCGGTGACCAGCGCGACGGTGCGGTCCTTGCACAGCCGGGCCAGCGCGTGCGGATCCAGCGCCAGCGTCACGCGGCCGCCGATGATGCCGCCGGCGCGCCCGGTCGCCTTGGACAGCTTGGCCGCCAGGTTGCCGGCCGCGACCGCCGCCGCGGTACGGGTGGGCAGCTCGCCGTTCAGGTGGCTGGACGACACGTCCAGGCCGGTGTTCGTGGAATCCATCAGCCACCCATCATCACGACAGCAAGATCTTAAGCAGTTCTCAGACTACGTGTTTCAGGACGTGCCACCGCATCGGGGGTTGCGTCCGCGGGCCCCGACGGCAGCGGGGCCCGCCACGGCACATGGTGCCATGCGGGCCCCGCGAAACCCGGCGCACACGCGCCGGACACGACCACTTTCGTCACGCGCGCACGGTCATCCACTTCCGCATGGAGTGCTCGACCAGCGTGATCAGCGTCTGCTTGGTCGACTCCCGGTTACGGGCGTCACACGTCACGATCGGCACCGACTGATCGATGGTCAACGCGTCCCGCACGTCGTCGATCCGGTGGTGCAGCATGCCGTCGAAGCAGTTCACCCCGACCACGTACGGCAGTTGCCGGTCGTCGAAGAAGTCGATCGACGCGAACGCGTCGGCCAACCGCCGCGTGTCCACCAGCACCACCGCGCCGATCGCGCCCCGCACCAGGTCGTCCCACATGAACCAGAAGCGGTGCTGGCCCGGCGTGCCGAACAGGTACAGGATGAGGTCGCTGTCCAGTGAGACCCGACCGAAGTCCATCGCCACCGTGGTGGTGACCTTGTTCGGCGTGGCCGACAGGTCGTCCACGCCCAGACTGGCCTCGGTCATCACCGCCTCGGTCGTCAACGGCACGATCTCGGACACCGACCCCACGAAGGTCGTCTTGCCGACACCGAACCCGCCCGCGACCACGATCTTGGCCGACGTCGTCGCCTGCCGGGCGACCTGCGCGCCCCGGCCCTGTCCTGATTCCACTCGGCTCCAGCCCTCTAGAACCGCCGCGCCGCGCTCATCGGCGCACCGCGGCCAACTGCAACTGCGCCCGCAGCTCGGGGGTGAGCTGCTGGCCGACCCGTTCCACCAGCCTGGCCATGGCGTACCCGACCAGTCCGATCTCGCAGCCGGGCGCCGCGAGCACAGCGAGGCACGAGCCGTCGCTGATGGACATCAGGAAAAGATACCCGCGCTCCATTTCGACGACCGTTTGGTTCACCGTTCCGGCCTCGAAGACCCGCGCGGCGCCGGCCACCAGACTCACCAGACCGGACGAAACCGCAGCCAGTTGCTCCGCGCGGTCCTTGGGCAGCCCCTCGGTCGCGCACAGCACGAGGCCGTCGGCCGAGACGACCACGGCGTGCGCGACGCCGGCGACCCGGTCCACGAAGTCGTCGATGAGCCAGCTGAAGTCGGTGAGCTGCTGATCGGCCGGCTGGTCGGTCTGGTGGTCGGTCTGTTGGTCGGACGGGGAACTCACGACTGCTCCTTGCCTTGCTCGGACGGCGGCCCGAAGGTCGACGGCTGGGTGTAGCCGGCGTCGATGGCCTCGTCGGGGGCGGCCGTCGGGGCGGAGTGCCGGCCGAGGCTGACACCGTGCTGGTAGGTGGACATCCGGGCGCGCAGCGCGTCGGGGGAGCGGCGCGGCATCGCCGGCGCCACGGCGACCCGCGGGCGCGGCTCGGCCGAGCCCGGCACCAGCTGGGACTTCGGCACCCGCTTGGGCAGGCCGGCCTCGGTGACAGTGTCCGGCTCCTTGGCCAGCAGGGTGCTGGCCGCGGCCCAGCCGTCGTCGCCGGCGGAGCGCCAGCCGTTGATCGGCGTCGACTCGGTGGCCGGCTCCTCGTCCTCGGCCCGCGGCGCCGGCACCGCCTCCGTGACGTCCTCGGCGACCGGCTGGGCCGGCGCGGTCGCCTCGTGGTGGGCATTGACGGCCTCGGCGCGCTCGGGGGCCTTCTCCTCGGCGTCCTTGCCCTCGGCGGGCACCTGGAACCACTGGGACAGCACTTCCTGGTAGATCGGCAGCCGCTCGGTCGGCGGGTCGTCGTAGTCGAAGCGGCGCTGCGGCGTCGGCCACGGCTCCACGCTGCTGGCCGGCGTCACCTCCGGCTCGGCCGGCGGCGTCTTGCGGCGCGGCGCGAACAGGTCGACCGACTCCGTCACCACCGGCTCGACCGGGACGTTGACGACGGCCGGCGGCAGCTCGCCCGGGGTCCATTTGGGCAGGCCGACGATGTCCTGCGGCAGGTCCGGCTCGGGCAGGGGAGTGCGCTGGGTGGCCGCGGCGGCCACGGTCGGCGGCGCGGCCGGCAGCGCCGGCGCGACGTCGGCTCGGTCGACCAGCGAGGCCGGGATGATCACGTGCGCGGTGACGCCGCCGTCGATGTCGGCGTTGTCCCGCAGCCGGACCTTGATGTCGTGCCGCTTGGCCAGCTGCGCCACCACGTACAGGCCCATCTGGCGGGACGCGGTGACGTCCACCTCGCCCGGGTCGGCCAGCCGGTCGTTGGCCGCGTCCAGGTCGGGCTCCGGCATGCCGACGCCGCGGTCGTGGATCTCGATGGCCAGCTCGCCCCGGCGCATCCTGGCCGACCGCACGGTGACCTTGCTGGTCGGCGGCGAGAACGCGGTGGCGTTGTCCAGCAGCTCGGCGACCAGGTGGGTGATGTCGTTGACGGCCCGGCCCTGGATGGTCAGCTCCGGCGCCGGCGCGATCTGCACCCGGGCGTACTTCTCCACCTCGGACATCGCCGCGCCGAGCACCTCGGACACCGGCACCGGCCTGGTCACCCGGCGGGTCAGCGTGGTGCCGGCCAGCACCAGCAGGTTCTCGCTGTTGCGGCGCATCTGGGTGGCCAGGTGGTCCAGCTCGAACAGGCTGGCCAGCTGGTCCGGGTCCTGCTCGTCCTGCTCCAGCCGGTCGATCACGCCGATCTGCCGCTCGACCAGCGCCTGGCTGCGCCGGGACAGGTTGACGAACATCGCGTTCACGTTGCCGCGCAGCGCGGCCTGCTCGCTGGCCAGCCGGACGGCCTCCCGCTGCACCGCGTCGAACGCGCGGGCGACCTGGCCGACCTCCTCGGTGGTGTGCACCGGCACCGGCTCGACGGCATCGCCCGGGGCCTCGCGGTCGCGCATGATCCGCTCGATCGCCGCCGGCAGCTTGGTGCGGGCCACTTCCAGCGCGCTGCGGCGCAGCACCCGCAGCGGGACGAGCATGGAGCGGGCGACAAAAACCGTGAGCGCCAAGGCGATCAGCAGCGCCAGCACGACCAGCGCGCCGTCACGGAACGCGGCGGCGCGGGCGGCCTGGGCCAGGTCGCGGACCACGGTGTCGGCCTGCTGCTGGATCTGGCCGACGACCCGGGTGAACAGCGCGGCGGTGGTGGTGGACAGAGCCTGCACGTCGCCGGCCGTGACCGTGACCGCGCCGGAGCCGTCGCCGGCCTGCACGAGAGCCAGCTGCACCACGCGGTTGCGCTCGTCGACGTCCGGACCGCTCACGGTGTCCTGCACCAGCTGGCGATTGTCGGCGTCGGCCGCGTTGCCGAAGTCCTCCATGTCGGCGGCGAACCGGGCCTGCGCGGCCCGCAGCAGATCGACCAGGTCCGGCGCGAACTGCTTGTGCAGCGCGGCGGAGACCACGATCGTGCCCTGCAGCCGCTGCTGCTCCTTGGCGTCGGTCAGCGCCTGCACCGCGGCGTCCAATGGGGACAGTCGAGGGTGGCTCACGTTCGTCGCGGCGGTGCGGACGATCTGCAGCAGCGCGTCGACGACCTCGGTGTACGTGGTCAGCGCGGCCACGTCCGGCAGCCGGGTGGTGACGGCGCTGTTGCGCAGCGCGGCCAGCTCGTCCAGCTGCTGCAACGCCTTGTCCACGGCGTCGCGTACCGGGCCGGACACGCTGGCCTGCTCGTCGCGCAGGGCGTCGACGGCCGTGTCCACCGGGCCGAACTTCGGCGGCTGGTCGACCCGGCCGGCCGCGATGTAGGCCACAACCGAGTCACGCTCGGCCTGCAGCAGGTCGACGACCTTGGCCGCCTGGCCGGCCACCGCCAGCTGCTGGCGCTCGTCGCCGTACTGGCGGGCGTCGTCGAGCTGGCTGGACAGCCGCAACCCGGCCAGCGTCAGCGTGCTCAGCGCCGGCACCAGCAGGATGACCACCAGCTTGCGGCCCAGTTTCCAGTTGCGCAGCCGCCAGCTGCCGCCCTTTTTGTCGCCGGCGTCCGGTTCGGTGGGCCGGCGCTCGTCGACATGGGCCTCGTCGGCCGGGCCACGCACGGTCAGCACTCCCCCACGGTCAGCTCTGTCCCCCGCCGAACGTGGATCTTGGAGTGCGAGAGGCTCATTCCGTACCGCCGATCGGAGTACTGGAGACGACAGTCACGCGCATCGTGGTGCCTTCGGGCCAATCTGATCAAGCATTCGGGGGGCTGGACGGCGGTGGCCGCCGTTCGGGATGATCGTGCACCGTATGGGGATGGTGACGGCCGGTAGCGGTGCCGGTGGCGGGGGCCGAAAAATTGGCACCTACCGCAAATCTCTGCTCAGTCGGGTGTCATCCACGTCCATGATTGAATCACGCACAGTGTTCGGTCGGCTACGGTGGTGCCCGTTCCGGGTCGGATCTGCCCGTGAATGGGTCATTCCCTTCACAACCGCACCCCGAGTACCGCTCAGAACTGTTGATTAAAGGAGAGTCCGCCGATGGCTACCCGCGCCACTCGATGGGCCGTGATGCTGGCCGTGACCGCTTTGTCCGTCGGAGGGTGCAGTCTGCTCAACGGTGGCAGCGCCGACACGACCGCCGCGGCACCGGGCCGTCAGAAGATCAATATCGGCATCATCGCCACCATCGACGACGCCCCGGTGAAACTGGCCCAGGCCAAGGGGTACTTCACCGAGCAGGGCCTGGACGCCAACGTCAAGGTCTATCCGTCGGTGAACCAGACCATGCCGGCCCTGCAGTCCGGCGAGATCGACGTCACACTGATGAACTACGTGTCGTTCTTCCAGGCCTCGGCGGCCAAGACGGTCGACGCCAAGGTCGTCTCCGACGCCTACCAGGGCACCCCCGACTCCCTGGTGCTGCTGGCCAAGCCCGACTCCGGCATCCGCACCCCGAAGGACCTGGCCGGCAAGAAGGTCTCCGTGCACTCCAAGGGCAACATCGTGGAGCTGCTGATCAAGGCCGTGCTGCAGGACAACGGCGTCGACCCCAACGCCGTCACCTACCTCGAGGTGAAGTTCCCTCAGATTCCCGCCGCGCTGGCCAACGGCCAGATCGACGCCGGCGGCGACCTCGAGCCGTACATCACCCAGGGTGAGCAGCAGTTCGGCGTGCAGCCCACCTTCAAGATCGTGACCGGCGCCACCGACAACATCCCGCTGTCCGGCTACGTCGCGTCGTCCAAGTTCATCACCGCCCACCCCGACACCGTCGCCGCGTTCCAGAAGGCCATGGTCAAGGCCCAGAAGGCCGCCGCCGACCGCAGCGCGATCGGCTCCGTGCTGCCCGACCTGACCGGCGTGGACAAGCAGACCACCTCGCTGCTCAAGCTCGGCGTGTTCCCGACCTCGGTCGACGCCACCCGGTTGCAGCGCGTGGTCACCCTGATGAAGACCTACGGCTATCTCCAGCAGTCCATGGACGCCAGCACGCTCGTGCTGCCCACGCCGGCCAGTTGATGCCGTTCGTCCGCAAGCTCGTCGGGCTGGTCGGCTTCCTGCTCCTGTGGGAGGCCGCCAGCCGGCTGGCGCTCGTCGACTCCCGTGTGCTGCCGCCGCCGTCGGAAGTGTTGGTGCGCTTCGCTTTGCTCGGCACCGACCCGCGCTTCGTGGCCAGCGCCATCTCCACCGTGCTGTCGTGGCTCATCGCCCTGCTGTGCGCCACGCTTGTCGGTGTCACGCTCGGACTGCTGCTCGGTTCCGTGCCGTTGGTCCGGTTGATCAGCACCCCCATCGTCGAGTTCCTGCGCCCGCTGCCCGCCGTGGCGCTGATTCCGCTGGCCATCGCCCTGTTCGGCACCGACGCCCAGACCAAGATCACGCTGGCCGCCTTCGCCGCCACCTGGCCGATTCTGCTCAACACCAGCTACGCCCTCGGCGAGGTCGACCCCAGGCTGGTGGAGACCGCCCGCTGCTTCCGGGTCAGCCGCCGGCGTCTGCTGACCGGAGTGACGCTGCCCAGTATCGGTCCCTTTGTCGTCACCGGCATTCGCATCTCCGCGTCCATCACCCTCATCGCCATCGTCGGCACCGAGTTCCTCGCCGGCGGCAGCATCGGCCTCGGCCAGTACGCATTTCTGCAGGGCACCAGCGGCGGCCGAATGGATGTGGTGCTCGCCGCCACCGTCTTCGCCGGCCTGTTCGGCTGTCTGGTCAACGCCGGCTTCCTCGCCGCGCAAAGGCGTTGGGTGTCATGGGGCAGTGGGGAGGTCGCCGCGTGAACGGGTGGATCCGCGCCGGCGTTCTGTTCTGCGCGCTGCTCGTGTGGCAATTGGTTGCCGTCGAAGTCGGCAATCCGTACTTTCCGCCGCCGCTGCGAATCGCCGAGGCGGCGGTTCGATTGTGGCCGTCGCAGCATTTCACCGCGGATGTGCTGCCCAGTCTGCTGCGGGTGCTCGGCGGGTGGGCGGCGGCGTCGGTGCTGGGCATTGCGATCGGTGTGCTGCTCGGCCGTTCCCGGACCGTGGCCGACTACTTCGAGTTCGTGTTCACGTTCCTGCGCACCCTGCCGCCGCCGCTGCTGGTGCCGGTGTTCATGCTGATCTTCGGCATCAGCACCGAGATGGAGGTGGCCACCATCGTGTTCGGCGCGGTGTGGCCGGTGCTGCTCAACTCGGTCGACGGGGCCCGGTCGGTCGACCCCGTGATGGCCGACACGGCCCGGGTGTTCCGGCTTTCCCGTGCTCGCTGGCTGTTCGGCGTCGTGCTGCCGGCGGCCGGTCCCAAGATCTTCGCCGGCCTGCGGGTCAGCCTGTCCATCGCGTTGATCCTGATGGTCATCTCCGAGGTCGTCGGGGCCACCTCCGGCATCGGCTACCAGCTGAGCACCGCCCAGGGCGCGTCCGACCTGCCCGGCATGTGGTCGTGGATCGCGCTGATCAGCCTGCTCGGCTATCTACTCAACAGGGGGTTGCTCGCCGTGGAGTACAGGGCGCTGGCCTGGAGCCGGCCGTGAGCATGCTGGAAGTGGCCGGGCTCGGCCACACCTACGGCGCCGTCGACGCCGTGTCGGACGTGTCGTTCGCCATCGAGCCGGGGGAGCTGGTCTGCATCGTCGGGCCGTCCGGCTGCGGCAAGTCCACCCTGCTGCGCTGCATCGCCGGCCTGCTGCCGGCCTCCCGGGGCGACGTCTTCCTGCACGGCGACCGCGTGTCCGGCGTCCCGTCCGACCTCGCCGTCGTCTTCCAGGACTACAGCCGATCCCTGCTGCCGTGGAAGACCGTCCTCGGCAACGTCGAGTTCCCGCTGCGCGACCGTGGTCTGTCCACTGTGGAACGCCGCGCCCGCGTCGAGGAGGCGCTCGACTGGGTCGGCCTTGCCGGCGCCGCGGGCAAGCGCCCGCACGAGCTCTCCGGCGGCATGCAACAACGGGTCGCCATCGCCCGCGCCCTGGCCTACCGCCCCGCGCTGATGCTCATGGACGAGCCCTTCGCCTCCGTCGACGCCCAGACCCGGGCCGATCTCGAGGACCTCGTGCTCAAGGTCCGCCGGGAGGCCGGCATGACCGTTCTCCTTGTCACCCACGACATCGACGAGAGCGTCTACCTGGCCGACCGGGTGCTGGTCCTGTCGCCGTCGCCCGCTACCGTCGTCGAGACGCTGAAGGTGGATCTGCCTTCGCCCCGTGACCAGATCACTACCCGGGGGAGTGACTCCTTCGTGCGACTGCGCACCGAGATCGCCCGCCTCATCCGGCGGTAGCGTCCGTGGACCTCTTCGACATCGCCGCGGAGCTGCTGCCCGGCGTCAGCCTCGCCTCGGCCTTCGTCGCCACCGACGGCAATGTCCATGACGTCCTGCTCGTCCCCGGCGTCGCCGCCGTCCGCGTCAGCAATCGCCCGCTGGCCGCCTCTCTGATGCCGCGGCGCGTCGAGGTCCTGCGCCAGCTCGCCTCGTCCGGCCTTCCCTTCCAGGTTCCCGAGCCTCTCACTCCCGTCACCCACTTCGACTCCCGCGCCGCCGTCGCCGTCTCCTGGGTCGACGGCGTCGCCCTGCCCGAAGGTCAGGGCTCGCCGACTCAGATCGCCGAGGTCCTCGAAGCCGTCCGCGCTGTCCCGCTGACCCCTTCGCTCATGGCCGTGCTCGACGACCGCGACGCCGGCCCGTCGTGGTCTGCCGTCATCGAGTCCGCCGTGCTGCCCCTGCTGCCGTCCCGATGGCAGTCCGAGGTTCGCCGCCGTCTCGATGCCGCTCTCGCCCTGGACCCCGTGCCCGATGCCCTAGTCCATGGCGACCTGGGTGGATCCAACGTCCACTACTCCGCGGACGGCAAGCTGCTCGGCATCCTCGACTGGGACCTGGCCATGCCCGGCGACCCCGCCATCGACGCCGCCCTGATGGCCTGGCACGGCTGGGACACCGTCCGCCAGGCCGTGTCCCCGGCCACCTACCGTCGCGCTCGCATCTGGGATTCCCTGCTCGGCGTCGGCCACCTCGTCGCCACGATGAACGGTCGCGAGATGACCAACCCCGACGGCTTCGTCCAGGCCGTCGTCCCCTGGCTGGAACAGCACGCCTGACGCGTCACACGCGCACGGGCACGGACCGGCCGGGAAGCCGCTAGTCCACAGTGGACACGGGATGGTGGGCGGCCTCGCGGGCGATCTCGCTGCGGGAGTGGGCGGCGAGCTTCACCAGGATGTGCGACACGTGGGTCTGCACGGTCCGGCGCGACAGGAAGAGCGCGGCGGCGATGTCGGGGTTGGAGCGCCCCTGGGCGACCAGGTGCGCGACCCGGAGCTCGGTGGGCGTGAGGCTCTCCCACCCGGTGGTGGGACGGGCCCGACGACCGCGCTGGCCCCGCCGAACGCCGTACGGGCGGGTACGGGCGTCGGCCCGCCGGATGTCCCAGTCGGCCCGCAGCTCGGTGTAGACCTCGATGGCCTCGGACAGCGAAGCCCGCGCCCGCACGAGGTCGTTGGCCTCCCCGAACAACACGGAGGCGTCCTCCAACGAGTTCGCCAACTCCAACCGCCGCCCGGCGGACCGGTAGTGCTCGGCGGCGGTCAACAAACGCAACGGATCCCGCTCCAGCAGACCCTGGCATCGAGCGGCGGCGGCGTCCTTCACCGGCATGGGCGCCTCGTCGGCCTCGGCCTGGCACTGCTGCGTCGCCGACAACGCGGTCTCCCGATCGCCGGCGGCCAGCGCCAACCGGGTCAGCTCGGGCAGACACATATATCTGACATTCATCTCCAGGCCGGTGCCCGGCGACAGCAGCACCGGCGCCAGCTCGGCGACGGCCTGCGCCGGCAGACCGTCCCGCTCGGAGGCCAACGCCCGGGCCAGCAACACATATCCGGCATTGCGCCGGTCGTCGGCGATGGCCAGCGGCTCGGTTCGCACGGCCTTGAGGTGCACGGCGGCCGTGGTGCGGTCGTCCCGATGCCCGGCGATCAACGCCAGCAGGCCGTGCAGGGTGAGGAAGGAGTACCGCCCCTCGCTCAGCTCGGGAATGGACTCCAACTCGCTGAGCGCGTCGTCCCACCGGCCCTGCAGGAAGTAGTGCGCGGCCATCATCACGTGCACCTGCGTGAACCGGGCGGCCCCGGCCTGTTCGGCCAGCCCCCGCACGAGGGTGATCCGCTCGTCGATGCCGTCGGTCTCGTCCAGGTTGACGTCGGCCACGATCCGGTTGCACAACAGCAGCAGCCGCAGGTCCAGGTGCTCGCGGTCGTCGCCGAGCACGGTCAGCGCCTGGTCGATCAGCTCCCGGTTGCCGCGCTCGTCCCCGACGAAACTGCGGTCCAGGGACATCACGTGCAGCCCCATGCCCACGGCGAACCGGTCCGGCGCGGCCCGCCCGGCCTCGATGGCCTCGGCCGCCGTGGTGAGAGCAGTGGCGGTGTCCAGGTCCACGGCCTGCACCAGGGCGGTCAGCGACAGCAGCCGCGCCCGCCACCCCGCCGCCAACGGCGCGGCGAGCCCCTGGGCCAGCACGTCCAGCGCCTCGGCCGAGTGCCCGGTGCGCAGCGACGTGTAGGCCAGCACCCAGCTCATCTCGGCGACCCGGTCGGGATCGGAGGTCCGGCTCAGCACCTGCCGGGCCTGCTGCGCGGCGTCGACGTTGCGCCCCATGCCGGCCAGCGACGTGGCCAGCCAGCTGGCGAACACGTCGCGGCGAAGGTCGTCCGAGCCGACCTGGTCGATGGCCCGCCGCAGCAGCTCGATCGCGGTCTGCGGGGCCCGGTGGGTCAGGATCGGAGCGGCCCCGGCCAGCCAGTCGAGGAACCACTCGTCCTCGCTGCCGGCGGCCGGCAGCAGCTGCTCGGCGACCTGCGAGGTCGGCGCGCCGGAGTCGGCCAGCGCCCGCGCGGCCTCCCGGTGCAGCGCGGTCCGCACGGCGACCGGTGTGCCGTCGTACAGCGCCTGCCGGATCAGCGGGTACCGGAACGCCAGGTGCTGCCCGGCCTCGGTGATCACGCCGGCGCCGACCGCCTCGGCCAGCAACAGGGCGAGCTCGGACGCCGGCATCCGGGCCACCACGGCCAGGTCGTGCACGGCGAACTCGGCGCCGAGCAGCGACGCCACCCGCAGCGCCCCGGTGGTCTCGTCGGACAGGAACCCCAGCCGGTCGGCCACGGCCGCGGCCAGCGAGGCCGGCGCGCTCCAGCCGACGGCCCGCCCGGCCAGCTCGGCGACCCGCCCGGTGACTCGGACGGCGTTCTCCCGCAGCAGGGCGTCGACCAACTCGGTGAGGTAGCCGGGGTTGCCGGCGGCCCGTTCGGCCAACCGGGTGAGCTCGGGTCCGACCTCACGCCCGCCGGTGCGGACCGCGATCAGCTCGGCGACCTCGTCCGCCGCCAGCGGCCGCAGCGCCAACTGCACGCCGCCGCGGGCGGTGGAACTGCGGCGCAGCTGGTCCAGTTCCACCCGCCGCGGCACCGGCCGGTAGGCCCCGACCAGCAGTAAAGGGAGTTGTTCCGTGGCACGGGTGAGCCGGTGCCACACCTGGAGGCTGGCGGTGTCGGCCCACTGGAGATCGTCGAGCACCATCAGCACCGGCTTGGCCTCGCAGGCCCGGTCGACGAGGGCCAGCAGCTGCTCGGCCGCGCCCAACACGGCATCGCCGGCGCCGGTCACGCCGGGGGAGTGCTCCTGCCGCAGCAGCCGGATGATGTCGGCCCGCCACGGGTCCTCGGCCCGCCCGACCACGTCCAGGCAGTCCAGCACGGCGCGCAGCGGGAACGGTTGGCCGAGCTCGTCGGCGGCCGCCCAGAACAGCTCGCAGCCCAGGCCGCGCGCGGTGCGTAGACCGGCGGCCAGCAGCGCCGACTTGCCGATGCCGGGGTCGCCCTCGACCAGCACGGACTGGCCCCGGCCGGCGACCACCTCACGCAGCAGCCGACCGAGCAGGGCTACGTCGGCGTGCCGACCCACGAAGGTCTCCGTCGCCGCGGTTGGCCCCATGCTGTGAGGGTAGACGGATCTTGAGCCGCGCCGCGTGTCTACCACCCGTACGTCCGCGCCTCACCGTTCGTGTGCGGAGCGTGGTGTCGTGTGCCGATGAACCGAAAGGCCGTTGCTCTGCGTCATCACTCCACAGAGTGGCCGTCACAATTCTCCGCCGGATGGCGGATGTCCTTGACCGTCCATGCGCGGATGGTAATCGTTGTGGCGGCTGCCACACCTCAACAGAGCAGTTGAGGGGCGAACTCGGAAGGCGGTGAGCACGGATGGTGCTCTCGGTACAGCACCCCGGTGCCACTCCCAGCGGCGAGCGCGGCCTGGAGGCCCTGCTCGACTCATACCACCACGTCGCCGCGGATGTGCTCAACGCGCACGTCCGGGCCGGGGAGCACTGCACGGACTGCGGTCAGGTCTGGCCCTGCGCGCCGGTGAACTCGGCGGCGTTCGCCCTCGACCTCTAGGCCGCCACCGGCACTGGGGGAGGCGGGACGGCTTGGGAGGGCCGGGCCCGGCAGCTGCGCCGGTCGGCGCAGCACAGGGGGACACATCGGCTGTTGACGGCCGCGCCGACACCGGCGCGGCCGTCGTCACGAGCGGGTGTGGAGAAGCGCGTCACACCCGCCTGGAGCATTCGTGCACACTTTGGGTGCCGGGTGGTCAAGCGCACGCAGCCAACCAGTGGGAACATCCCGACTTCGCTACCGCCGCACCCTGACCTGGCCGTAGCGTCGCTGCCGTGGGCACGGGCATTTCGCTGCAACCGATCTGGTGGGTCGAGCAGAACGAGACCGAACTGGCGATCCAGGTGACGCACCCGGAGGGCGCGCGGTTCGCCGACCGGGCGGTCAGCGAGGTCGGCTCGGAGGTCAAGGTCGAGCTGGCGACGCTCGCGGAGGCCGGCGGATCGACCAAGATCGACGCCGCGCTGTCGACGTTACGGGTCCGGCTGCGGGAGCCGATGGCCGACCGGCGGCTGGTGATGGTGGTCGACGGCGAGCCGATCTCGGCGGCCCGGGTCAACCCGACCATCCAGAACCTGAGCTCCGACCCCGCCGACCCGGCCCGGCACCGCGCCGGCGAGCCGGTCCGCGCCGGCATCCCCGAGGACGGGCGGGTGCCGCGCTACTACGCGGTCAAGACGCAACTGCTGGAGCTGACCGGCAAGCTCGGCGAGGGCGCGGTGCTGCCGTCCGAGCGGGAGCTGGCCGAGCGCTTCGGCGTGGCCCGGATGACGCTGCGCCAGGCCGTCTCCGAGCTGGTGCTGGAGGGCAAGCTGCAACGCCGGCACGGCAGCGGCACCTATGTCATGCCGCCCAAGCTGGTGCAGCCGCTGTCGCTGGTCAGCCTGTCCGAGGGCATCCGCCGGCAGGGCGCGACGCCCAGCCGCAAGCTGGTCACGCTGGAGCACCTGCCGGCCGATCCCACGCTGGCCGCCGATCTCAAGATCGAGCCCGGCGACCTGGTGCTGCACATCGAGCGCACGGTCGAGGCCACCGGCCAGCACGTCGGCCTGGAGTCGACCTACCTGGCCGCGGCCCGCTTCCCCGCGCTGCTGGACGTGTTCGACCCGGCCACCTCGCTGCACAGCTGCCTGGCCAACCAGTTGGGCGTGGTGTTCGCCGAGGCCGAGGAGCGGGTGGAGACGGTGCTGGCCACGCCGCGTGAGGCGAAGCTGATCGGCACCAACCCGGCGCTGCCGATGCTGTTGCTGCACCGGCGCTCGCTCGACCCCGACGGCGTGCCGATCGAGCGGGTCAGGTCGCTGTTCCGCGGTGACCGGTTCAGCTTCAGCACCCGGTTGCGGCCCGAGGACTGATTCACGTGACCGGCATTTCACCCTGCCGGGCGTCTCAATTCGGCATGACCGGATGACGATGTTTACGGATCGTCTCGGGCGGGTAAGGGCGGGCCGTGCCCAATACGGTGGTCGGTTCACGCCTGGTTCGTCCTCATGGCGGTTTCCCGGCGCCGGCCGACCGTGGATCCGACCATCGATGCGTCCGGCGACCCGATCGGGTAATTCCCGTGCCGGCGAGACGCACCGGCTCGCCGGGCGGGGCTGGTCGTATCATCGTGGCGAGGCTGCCGACGGTAGGGCCGGGAGATTGTAGAAACCGGCGGTGAATGCCGGGTGAAAGTCGGGGGAGGAACCGTGTCGCAGCCCGGTGCGAACGTATCCCGTGAACCTGCGGCCGAACATGGTGCGGTCCTGCACGGCGGCATGTCAAGCTCGCTTACGAAGCGAGTGATGTAGATCACGTAACACCCGAAAGAGGCGCTCCACGCTGACTGGTTCTCGATATACTCGGCCGCAGTGCCGCGAATTCCGGGGACCAAGAACCGCGGCTGAATATGTGGAGAGCCACGTGTTCGTTAGGGCCCTGGTATGAGCATGTTGGACGGAGCCGCCCCGCGGGCGGTGCCGCGCCTGGTCAGTGACGGCTGCGAGGAGCATCTCGCGCTGGCCGCCGGCTGGCGTCGGCTGGCCGAGCTGGTGCGGCACGACGCCGAGCTGCGCCTGCACCTCGCGTTGCGTCCCCCGCGCGATCTCTCCGCCGACCTGGGCGACGGCCCGCAGCCGGCCCACCCGCGCGCGTCCGACCAGGTCCGCATGGTGTCGCTGGCCGCGCTGCTGGACCGGCGCGCCGCCGACGAGCGGACCCTGCTGGAGCAGGTCATCGCCAACCAGCACGAGCCGACGGACGCGCTGGACTTCGTGGCCGAGCACTTCGTGCGGCCGGTCGTCGCGGTGTGGCGGGCGCTGGTCGACCGGCACGGGCTGATGCTGCTCGACCTCGGCCCGGACACCGTCACCTTCGAGCTCACGCCGGGCGTGCGCGCCACCGGCCGGATAGTGCTGACCTCGGTCGCCGGGCTGCGCGAGACGGCCGGCGTCGACCCGCTGGACGTGGACCGGGCGGCCCGGGCGCTGCACGGCGCCGTGAACACGCTGGCCGCCGGTTTCCAGCAGGCCAGCTTCGACGGCCGCCAGTACAAGGGGCGGACGGTGCGCGCCACCTTCGAGTCCGTGCTGGCGGCCGAGCTGCGCTATCTCGCGCCGGAGACCGCCGGCCTGCTGCGCGGCGACCATTCGCTGGACCGGCACGTGCACTCCGTGCCGGAGGAGCAGGACCGACTGCTGCGCGAGGTGCTGCGCCGGGTCGAGGAGAGCTCGGCGGCCCGCCGCCGCGACCCGGCGCTGCCGGCGCCGGCCGTGGTCATCGACCTCGACCTGTGCGGACTGGTGCCCAAGGCGCGGACCCTGCACGCCGCCCGCACGCTGGCCGGCCCGCGCCAGGGGGCGCCGCAGGGCATCCCGGAGCTGGCCCGGCCGGGCATGCTGCGGGCGCTGCCGTCCTACTCCAAACCGGCCTGGGACCGGTTCCTGGAGGTTTCCGGCGTGGCCGGGCGCTACCCGGACGTCGAGTGGGACGACGTGCACGCCGAGTTCTGCCCGGCGTTCTACCGCCCGTGGGAGCGGCTGCGCTCCGACTCGCTCGCGCCCGGGCTCGTCCGCTTCGTGCGGGACGTGGAGGACGCCGGCGGCGAGGTCGTGTTCAACACCGGCCGGCGGGACCGGGTGCGCGAGCACACCACGGCCGTGCTGGCCCGAGGCGGGCTCAACCACGTGCGGCTGCTCACCCTGCCCGACGACCGGGTCCGGCCGATCGCCGAGCTGAAGGTGGAGAACCTGCGCCGGCTCGACACGCTGGACGTGGTCGCCGTGTTCGACGACCTCACCGAGAACCGCCAGGTGCTGCGGGATTCCTTCCCCGGGGCGATGGTGATCGCCGTCGAGGCGCCGGGCTTCGTCAGCGACCGCGCGCCCGGCTGCCCGCCGCCGGACGGCGCGCCGCTGATCGCCACCTTCGAGCGGCTGCCGAGGCAGGCCGGCGGCGGCACGCCGGCCTTGTCCCACACGCATTCCATCGCCGAGTTGCAGGTCGGCGAGCTGTCCGTGGGGCTGCCCGCGCGCGGCCACGCCGTCACTCTCTCGGTGGCCCAGACGCTGTCGGTCATCGACCGGCTCGTCGCCGAGGCCGACGCCGCCGCGCAGCGCACCGCCGCCGCCGCGCCCGGGCACCTGCGCTCGGCACTGTCTACTGTGTCCGATCCGTTGGAACGGACGGTGTTGCTGCTGCACCACGTGTTCATGCGCAAGCAGTTCCACCGCGGCTCCCGCGCGACCTACACGCCGGAGATGGCCCGTGACGACCTGATGCCGTTCCTGCGGCAGAACCAGCCGATCCAGGTGGTGGTGCCGGGGTTCCCGGTCAAGCAGAGCCAGAGCGGGCTCAAGGCCACCGGGGTGCTGCCCGATCTGGCCGAGCTCGGCGTGCTGGTCCGGCTGCGCGAGCTGCAGAAGACCGTGAAGTGCTTGTACGCGCCCGGGTTGCGCATCACCGTGCTCACCGACGGCCATCACTTCCGGCCCCGCCCGGCCGTGATCGTCGAGTCCTACCTGCGCAAGCTCAACCAGTACCTGCGGCTGGTCGGCGGCCAGGACTTCCTGGAGTTCGCCGACATCGACGACGTCGCGCGGCGCCGGATCGGCCCGTCCCTGGACAGCGAGCGGATCGTGCTCATCGAGTACTTCCAGAACGCCTTCCGCAAGGCGTTCGGGGAGTTCGACATCGCCGCCGACCCGATGGGCGTGCTGTCCAGGGTGTCCGATGTGGACCCGATGGCCGAGCACGCCGCCGGCGGGCTGGCCTTCCGCGACATGTTCCGCTCCATCCTGCACTCCGTCGCGGTCGACGTGCCCGCCGGCCGGGACCGGATGTCCTGGGCCCGGGCCGTCTACGCCGACCCGTACCAGCTGGCCGACCCGGCCACGCCGGCCGCCGTCGTCCGGGCCCGGCGACAGGTGCTCCGGCAGGCGTGGAGCGACACCGTGCGCTACCTGTCGGCCGTGCTCACCGACCGGGAACTCGGCTACGACAGCCTGTTCACGCACCGGGTCCGCCTCACCGTCAGCATGCCCTCGCCCGGCCGCGTCGGCTTCGCCGCCCTCGGCGGCTCCGCCCTGCTGCCCTGGCACGGCACCGCCGCCGTGGACGAGAAGGGCACCCTGTCCACCGACTTCGCCGTCTGGCTCTACGACCAGGGTTTCGTGCCGGTGTACTCGCCCGTGCTGGGCTACCGCCAGCCCTGGCTGATGGCCCCCGTGACGTCGACGGCCGTGGTCGACAGCGCCCGCGGCGCCCAGCTGATCCCCGAGCTGCTGGAGGGAATCCACCTACGGCGAAAGTGACGCCGTCACGGTCGTCTGACACACAGCCGGACCCCTTCTCGTGGCAGTCTGGAAGCACGCCATCGAGGCGATCGGCACAGGGGGTGGCGATGACGGCTGTGGAGGCCGACAGACCGGTGCGCGAGCTCGCGCGGCCGGGGAGGTCCACCCCTGGCGTGCTCGGCGGGTTCGCGCTGGTCCTGATCCTGGTTGCACTGCTGGCCGGCGCCCTCACCGGGTTCGGCGTGCAGAGCCGCGTGCAGGCGGTGGACGACCTAGCCGCCCGCAGCGGGCCGTTGAGCGTCGCGGCCGAGCAGATCTACCAGTCGCTGTCGGACGCGGATGCCACGGCCACCGGCGCTTTCCTGTCCGGCGGCCTCGAACCGGCGGCCACTCGGCAGCGCTACGAGGCGGACATCGCGCAGGCATCGGGCACGCTCGCCATCGCCGTCGCCGCCCGGGAACCGGCCGACATCACGGCGTCGGGCAGCGTGCTGGCGACCTTGTCCGAGCAGTTGCCGGTCTACACCGGCCTGGTCGAGACCGCACGG
>DASWRQ010000009.1:0-4961 GCA_036403095.1 Kutzneria sp.
GCGAGGGTCGCCGACTGGCCGCTGATCGGGGCGATGGCCCGGCGAAGCGGGACGATCTTCATCGAACGTGACAACTTACGTTCACTGCCCGTTACTGTCGCCGCACTGGCACACGCCTTACGTTCGGGGGGTTCCGTTCTCGTCTTCCCGGAGGGAACCACCTGGTGTGGCCGGAAAATGGGGGTGTTCAGGCGGGCCGCGTGTCAGGCCGAGCCGGACGCTGACGCGCCGGTCCGTCCGGTGACTATTCGTTACAGCGCGCCGGTCGCGGCGTACGTGGGCGACGACCCGCTCACGACCTCGCTGGTCCGGGCCGCCCGGGCCGGTGGCCTCCGCGTGCGCCTCACCGCGCCTCCCTTGGTGCACGGGGTGGACCGGCGGGAGCTGGCCGCGGCGGCGAGGCGGTCGATCGATGCTTGACCTCGTGCGGGAGTTGGCAGCGTCGCCGTGGCTGTGGGCAGCCGTGTTCCTGATCGCCGGTCTGGACGCCCTGCTGCCGTTCATGCCCAGCGAGACCACCGTGGTCCTGGTCGGGGTGCTCATCGCTCCCAGCGCCGCCGGCCTGGCCCAACTCATCCTGGTCGCCGCGGCCGGCGCCTTCGCCGGCGATGTCGCCGCGTACCTGCTCGGCCGCAGCAGCGGCAACGCCGTGCTGACCCGGATCATGCGGCGGGAGAACGGGATCCGCGCCCGGGAGTGGGCGCAGCGGCAGCTGGAGACCCGCGGCCGCTTGCTGATCATCTTCGGCCGCTACGTGCCCGGCGGCCGCGCCGCCACCCTGGCCACCGCCGGCGCCCTGGGCTTCTCCCCGTCCTGGTTCCTACCGCCAGAGGTGGCCGGCGTGCTGTTGTGGGGAACCCAGGCCGCACTGGTCGGATTTGTCGGCGGCGCCACTTTCCAGGATCAGCCGCTGCTGGGCATGACCGTCTCCTATGGCTTTGTCATCCTGATGGTCGTCGGTTCCGCTATCACCCATCGCATTCGCCACTCCGGGCTTATACTTTGGGGTCGGCGTTGAACGGGGGGTCATGGCTGCGGAGTTCGACTTTCGGGTGCTTGGCCCGTTGGAGGTCAGCCACAACGGCACGCCGGTGACGGTCGGCGCCGCGCGCCAGCGCACCCTGCTCGCAGCCCTGCTCGTGCGGGCCAACCAGGTCGTTTCCCTCGACGAGCTGGTCCGAAACGTGTGGGAGGAGCGCCCCACCGCAGGCGCCCGCACCACCGTGCAGAACTACGTGATGCGCCTGCGCAATGTTCTGCGCGGCGTCGCCGGAACCTCGCCGATCGTCACCGCATCCGACGGCTACCTGATCTCCGTCGGCGAATCCGAACTCGACATCTGGCGATTCCGCGCGCTGGTCGCCCAAGCCCGCGCCGCCGACCCCGAATCGGCATCCAGGCTACTCACCGACGCCCTTTCCCTATGGCGCGGAAATCCCTTGGCCGACATCCAATCCGAGACACTGCGCCGGGAGCTCGTGCCCCGCCTCACCGAGCAGTATCTCGCCGCCACCGAGCTGCACGTCGACGTCGAGCTCGCCCTCGCCCGGCACAACGCCGTCATCGCGGAGTTGCGGGACCTCACCGCCGCACATCCCCTGCGCGAACGGTTCTGGGCCCAGCTCATCACCGCCCTCTACCGCTCCGGCCGTCAGGCCGAGGCCCTCCAGGCGTTCCAGGACGTCCGCACCGCACTCGCCGACGAGCTGGGCATCGACCCCGGCCCCGACCTCCTGGAGCTGCACCGCCAGGTGCTGACCGGCGACCCCGCCCTGGCCGCCCTCACACCCGGCCAGCCGCTGCCCCGCCAGCTGCCCCCACCAGCCGGCGACTTTGTCGGCCGCGCAGCCGAACTCGCCGCTCTGGACCGCCTGCTCGACCGCCGGCCCGGCATCGCGGTGGTGTCGGCCGGCGGCGGCTTCGGCAAGACATCGCTGGCGCTGCGTTGGGCCCACGACCGGATCGACCGCTTTCCGGACGGCCAGCTGTTCGTGAACCTGCGCGGCTTCGATCCGTCCGGTCCGTCGATGCAGCCGACGTCCGCGGTGCGCGGCTTCCTGGAGGCGTTCGGCGTGCCGGCAGCGTCGATACCGGGTGAACTGGACGCCCAGACGGCGCTTTTCCGGAGTTTGGTCGCGGACAAGCGGATGCTGCTGGTGCTGGACAACGCGCTGGACTCCGCCCAGGTCGCGTCACTGCTGCCGGGCAGCCCGAGCTGCACCGTGCTGGTGACCAGCCGGAACCAGCTCGGCGGCCTGCTGACGACGCAGCAGGCGCTGTCGGTCCACCTGGACGTGCTGGGCGAGCAGGAGGCCAGAGACCTGCTGGCGGCGCATCTCGGCGCGCAGCGGGTGACCGCCGAACCCGAGGCGGTGGACGAGATCGTCGAACGCTGCGCCAGCCTGCCGCTGGCGCTGAGCATCGTGGCTGCGCGGGCCGCCGGCCATCCTGACTTCCCGCTGTCCACGCTGGCCGACGAGCTGGCCGAGGCCCGGTTGGACGCGCTCGACGCCGGCGAGCTGACCGCCAACCTGCGCGCGGTGTTCTCCTGCTCCTACAACGCACTCGGCAGCCCCGCGGCGAACGTGTTCGGTCTGCTGGGGCTGGCTCCCGGCCCGGACATCGGCCTGGCCGCGGCCGCGTCGCTGACCGGCCTCGCGCCGCCGAGAGCCCGGAACCTGTTGCGGGAGCTGGAGAACTCCCATCTGGTCAGCCAGCACGCGCCCGGCCGCTACCGGATGCACGACCTGGTCCGGCTCTACGCGGCCGAGCGTGGTCTGCCGGGCCCGTTGCGGGAGGCGGCCCTGGCCCGCCTCGTCGACTACTACCTGCACACGGCGCTCGCCGGGGAGAGCATGTTCCTCGGCCACCGGCGATCGATCGCCGAGCCCCGGCCGGCGGGCGGCGCACTGCCCGAGGTCTTCCCGGACCAGGCCACCGCGTTGGCCTGGTTCGCCGCCGAGCACACGAACACGCTGCTGGCCCAGCGGCTGGCCGCGGAGCGGTTGTGGGACCAGGCGGTGTACGCCTTGGCCTGGTCGCTGTCGACCTACCACTGGCGGCGCGGCGACACTCGCTACGACATCCTGGTGTGGCAGCTAGGTCTGCCGGCGGCGCAGTCGCTCGGCGCGCCGGTGGCGACGGCGCACCGACTCTACGGCCGGGCCCTGATCCGGGCCGGCCTGCTCGACGACGCCCTGGACCAGCTGCAGCAAGCCAAGCGCCGGGTCGCCGACGACGACATCGTCGAACGGGCCCAGATCGACCACACCATGGCCTGGCTGTGGGAGAACCGCGGCGACGACCGCGCGGCGCTCGACCACGCGCGGCGGGGGCTGGAGTTGTTCCGGGCCGCGGGCGATCCGCTCGACGAGGCCAGGGCTTACAACGCGGTCGGCTGGTACCAGGCCCGGCTCGGCGACTTCGAGGCGGCGCTGGCCAACTGCACACGCGCACTGGAGATGACCAAGGCGCAGGACCGGGCCGGGCAGTACGGCGTGCTGGACAGCCTGGGTTTCATCGCCCGTGGCCTCGGCCGGCACGACGAGGCGTTGGACTACTACGACCAGGCGCTGGCCCTCAACCGCGAGCTGGGCAATGTCTATCTCCAGGCCGACATCATGGCCGGTATCGGCACGGTGCACGCCGACACCGGCGCTACCGAGGCCGCGCGGCAGGCATGGCGGCAGGCGATCGACCTCTACCGGGCGCAACGCCGCCAGAACGACGTCGAGCGCGTCCAACAGCTGTTGGACGCGCTCGACGGGGGCTGAGCCGGACTCAGCCGGCGATCATGCGACCGCTGGACTTGAGGTGCTCGGCGGCCTGCGCGATGCGGGCGGCCATGCCGACCTCGGCGGCCTTGAGGTAGCTGCGCGGGTCGTAGACCTTCTTGTTGCCGACCTCGCCGTCGATCTTCAGGACGCCGTCGTAGTTCTTGAAGAAGTGGTCCACGATCGGCCGGGTGAAGGCGTACTGGGTGTCGGTGTCGATGTTCATCTTCACCACGCCGTAGCTGACCGCCTCCGCGATCTCCTCGGGCAGCGAGCCGGAGCCGCCGTGGAAGACCAGGTCGAACGGCTTGGTGCCGGCCTTGCCCAGCTTCTCGGCCACCACGTCCTGGCCGGCCTTGAGCACCGAGGGACGCAGCTTGACGTTGCCCGGCTTGTAGACGCCGTGCACGTTGCCGAAGGTGGCGGCCAGCAGGTAGCGGCCCTTCTCGCCGGCGCCCAGCGCGTCCAGCGTCTTCAGGAAGTCCTCGTTGGAGGTGTAGAGCTTGTCGTTGATCTCGTTGGCGACGCCGTCCTCCTCGCCGCCGACGACGCCGATCTCCACCTCGAGAATGATGTTGGCCTTGGCCGCCTGGTCGAGCAGCTCGGCGGCGATGGTCAGGTTCTCGTCCAGCGGCACCGCGGAGCCGTCCCACATGTGCGACTGGAACAGCGGGTTCTCGCCGCGGGCCACGCGCTCCTGGCTGATCGCCAGCAGCGGGCGGACGAAGCCGTCCAGCTTGTCCTTGGGGCAGTGGTCGGTGTGCAGCGCGATGTTGACCGGGTACTTGGCCGCCACCACGTGGGCGTACTCGGCCAGCGCGGCCGCGCCGGTGACCATGTCCTTGACCTTGGTGCCGGACAGGAAGTCGGCGCCGCCGGTGGAGACCTGGACGATGCCGTCGCTCTCGGCCTCGGCGAAGCCGCGCAGCGCCGCGTTCAGCGTCTCCGAGGAGGTCACGTTGATCGCCGGGTAGGCGAACTCGTTCGCCTTCGCCCGGTCCAGCATCTCGGCGTAGACCTCAGGGGTCGCGATAGGCATCGGTTGTCACTCCTCGGGATTTCGACGTTTTCGCGCACCATCCTACGAGGCGGCCGCCAGCGGCGAACCGCCGAGCGGGCGCGCTCGCTGGAACGATACAGTCAGCGCCGTCCGAGCGACATGCCCGGCTTCAGGCCGCGACCGCCAGC
>DASWRQ010000010.1:0-7574 GCA_036403095.1 Kutzneria sp.
CTGCTGGACATCTGCCGCTCCCTGCTTGCCGACGGCGCCGACGGCATCGTCCTGGGCTGCACGGAACTGGAGCTGAGTATTCGGCCGGACGACCTGGAGGCTCCGGTGTTCGCGACGACTGCCCTGCACTGCGCCGCCGCCCTCGACGTCGCCCTCGCGCCGTTCACGGACCGCTGCGTCACAGTCGGCTAGGCGTCTATTTGCCGGCGAATTCCTCGCGCAGCTGGCGGCGCAGGAGTTTGCCGGTGGCGGTGCGGGGGAAGTCGCTGCGGAACTCGATCCGCTTGGGCCGCTTGAAGGACGCGAGGCCGGCGGCACAGTGCTCGAGCAGCTGCCGGGCGAGGCTGTCGGAGGCGAAGGCTCCGCTGCCGGGCTGCACGACGGCCAGCACGCTCTGCCCCCATTCGGCGTCGGGCACGCCGATCACAGCGGCGTCGGCGACGGCGGGGTGGGTGAGCAGGTGTTGCTCGACCTCGGCGGGATAGACGTTGACGCCCCCGGACAGGATGAGGTCGGTGCGGCGATCCAGCAGGTAGAGGTAGCCGTCGGCGTCGAAACGGCCGAGGTCGCCGACGGTGTGCAGGCCGCCGACGCGGGTGGCCGCGGTCTTGGCGGGATCGTTGTGGTACTCGAAAGGGTCGCCGGGAGTGTCGTAGTAGATGGTGCCGGCCTCGCCGGGCGGCACCTCATGCCCGTCGTCGTCGAGCAGTTTGACGGTGATGCCGGGCAGCGGCCGCCCGACGGTGCCGGGGCGGCGCAGCCATTCCTCGGGGGAGATGATGCTGACGAGCCCTTCGGTGGCGCCGAGGTACTCCCACACGAGGGGCCCGAGCCAGTCCATCATCTGCTGCTTGACCTCGACCGGGCACGGCGCGCCGGCGTGGATCAAGGCGCGGAGGCTGGACAGGTCGTAGCGGTCGCGCACCTCGGGCGGCAGCCGGAGCATCCGTACGAAGTGAATGGGCACGACGTGGCTGTCGGTGACGCGGTGTTGCTCGATGGCCCGCAGCGTGGCCTCGGCGTCGAACTTGCGGTGCCAGACGATGGTGTGCCCGAGGTGCAGCGTCGACATGGCGAAGAAGTGCGGCGCTGCGTGGTAGAGCGGCGAACACACGAGGTGCGTGCCGTCGTCGGGCCGCATGCCGAACGGGCCCATGGCGTCGGCCATGGCCTGGGCGAGGATGCCGGGCGGCCGGCCGGTCAGCTCGCGCTGAACGCCCTTGGGGCGGCCGGTGGTGCCGGAGGTGTACATCATCACTCGGCCCTCCAGAAGATCAGAGGGTTCCTCGGAAGGGCCGGTCAAGTCCTCGTAGGCCGACCAGCCCGGCACGCGGCCGTCGACGGAGAGCCTGTGTGGAACGGACAAATCGAGCCCGGCGGCCAGGTCGGCGTGCGCGACCACGACCTTCGCCCCGGAGTCGGTGACGATGAACGCGACCTCGGACGGCGTGAGGTGCGTGTTGATCGGCACCAGGTACAGCCCGAGCTGGCCGGTGGCCAGCACCAGCTCGAAGTAGGCGGCGCAGTTGTGCACCATCGCGGCGACGATGTCACCGGGGACCAGGCCGAGCGCCCGCAACGCGTGGCTGACGGCGTTCACGCGGGCCCGCAGCTCGCCGAACGTCGTCACCCGGCCGTCCGGGGCGAGCAACGCCGGCCGGGTCGGCTCCGCCACGGCCACCCCGTAGAACCCGTTCGCCATCCCCAGATCCCTTCGCCAAGGAGCGTCACCTTCGACCGTACGGCCGTTGGCAAGCGCGAGCCCGCTTTCGCTGCTCGGTCGACGACTTTCGCTGCCCGCGCGGTCACCCGGCGGAACTGGCCATGGGTGACTTGTTCTGGTGAAGTTCTGCCGGCGCCGGCCTCGATACCCGGTTCCCGGTTGCCTACCACTGCCAGTGGTAGGCAACCTGGACGTACGTTGACGCGAGGTCTGGGTAACCGTGAGCCGCCGAGGCACGCTCGCGTCGTGACCGAAACACTGAGCACACCCGAGCGGGCCGCCGCCCGCCTCCCCGGCAAAGCCCTGTTCGGGCTGTTCTTCGCCGGCTTCATCGCCATCCTCACCGAGTGCCTGCCGGCCGGCCTGCTGCCGGAGATGAGCGCCACGCTGCACACCAACGCGGCGCTGACCGGTCAGGTGGTGACGATCTACGCGCTGGCCACGGCCATCGGCGCGATCCCGCTGTCGCGGCTGACGGCGAACTGGCCGCGCCGCCACGTGCTCATGGTGGCGCTGGTCGTGGTTCTCGTGACGAACGCGCTCACCGCGCTGTCCACCGACTACACGCTGACCATGGTCATCCGGTTCGTCGCCGGCCTCGGCACCGCGATGGTGTGGCCGCACCTCGGCAGCTACGCCGCTCGTCTGGCCCCGGAAGGGCTTCAGGGCCGCGCGGTCGCCATCGCGTCCGCCGGCACGCCGCTCGGCCTGGCGCTCGGCATCCCGCTGGGCACGCTGGTCGGCAGCGTCGGCGGCTGGGAGCTCGCCTTCTACGCCTCGGCCGCACTGGCCGGCCTGACCATGCTGTGGATGGTGGCAACCCTGCCCAACCGGCCCGGCCTGCCCACGGACGACCGTTTCAAGCTGAGCAAGGTCCTGCTGATCCCGGGCCTGCGCACGGTGTTGTTCGCGCTGACGGCGTACATGGTCGCGCACAACATCCTCTACACCTATGTCACCGACTTCCTCGGCTACGTCGGCATGTCCAGTCAGACCGGCTGGGTGCTGTTCGCCTTCGGCGTCACGTCGGTGCTGAGCGTGCTGGTCGTCGGCACGCACATCGACCACCACCTGCGGCGGCTGACCGTCGGCAGCACGGTGTTGTTCGGTGCCAGCGCTGTGGTGCTGGCCGTGCTGGCCGGCGTGCCCGTGCTGGTCTACGTCGCCGCGGCGGCCTGGGGCCTGGCCTTCGGCAGCTCGCCGAGCCTGTTCATCGTCGCCGGCATGAAGGCGACCGGCGAGGCCGCGCACGTGGCCCAGTCGATCACCATCACCGTGTTCTCCGGCTCCATCGCGGTCGGCGGCCTCCTCGGCGGCCTGCTGATCGACGGCCTCGGCACCGCCGCCATCACCTGGGCCGCGCTGGTGCTGCTGATCGCCGCCGCCGCGGCCGTGATCGGCGGCCGCAGGCACGCCTTCCCGACGGGGGCCTGAGCCATGCGGACCGGACACTGCCTGTGCGGCGCGATCAGCTACAGCTACAACGCCGAACCCGTGCTCATCGTGCTCTGCCACTGCGACGACTGCCAGCGGCACACCGGCTCGGCCTTCTCGGAGAACGTCCTGGTGCCTCGGGACTCCGTGCGGATCACCGGAATTCCCAAGGTGCACAACACCGTCGGCAGCGAGAACGGCCAGGTGCGGGACCGGCTGTTCTGCGGCGACTGCGGCACCCCGGTCTTCACCGTCATGCGGGAACGGCCGGAGATCGTCGTCGTCAAGGCCGGGACCCTGGACGACCGGACCGGTATCAGGCCCACCGCCGAAGTGTGGGGGCGTCGCGCCCAGGAATGGTTCGGGCCGGACCCCAGCCGGGTGCGGTTCGAGGGCGACGCCGAGTAGTTCAGTGGCGGTCACCGTGCCTTCCGTCGGGAAGCCGGCGGAGGGCACGCCCTCACGCCGAGGCCTGCGCGGCGTCCACCGCTCGGGTGATGTCGGCCGGCCCGCCCGCCGCGTACACCACGCCGGGGATGCCTACCACTGGCAGGGACAGGCAGGACGCGGCGTCCGGCGTGATACTGGGGCCATGGACCCACGCGCTGAGCTGAGCGAGTTCCTGCGGTCCCGCAGGGCCCGGCTGACCCCGGCCGACGTGGGACTGCCCGAGTTCGGCCGTCGCCGCCGGGTGCCGGGACTGCGCCGGGAGGAGCTGGCCCAGCTGGCCGGCGTCTCGGTGGCCTACTACACGCGTCTGGAGCAGGGCAACGGCCGCAACGTGTCGGTCGAGGTGCTGGACGCCATTTCCGGCGCGCTCAAGCTGTCCGACGCCGAGCACGCCCATCTGCTGCATCTGGCCAAGCCCAAGCCGGGCCGGCGTCGTTCCGCGCCGCAGCGCCAGCAGGTCCGGACCGCGCTGCTGGAGTTGTTGAGCGCCATGGATTCCGTGCCCGCCTATGTCTGGGGTCGGCGGACGGATGTGTTGGCGTGGAACCGAACGGCGTCCGCGCTGTTCGGTGACTGGGACGCCCGGGCCCCGCGGGACCGCAACTGGGCGCGGATCGTCTTCCTCGACCCCTCGTCGCGGAACCTGTTCGCCGACTGGGAGTCCAAGGCCTCCGATGTGGTCGGACAGCTCCGCATGGACGCCGGCCAGCACGTGGCAGACCCGGTGCTCAACGAGCTCATCGGCGAGCTGTCGGTGCGCAGCGACGAGTTCCGGACGATGTGGGCCACGCACAACGTGAAGCGCAAGACCCACGCCGCCATGAATCTCGTGCACCCGTTGGTCGGCGAGATCGCCCTGCACTACGAGACCTTCGCGCTGCCGGAGGACCAGGAGCAGTTCCTGTCCACCTACCATGCCGAGCCAGCCTCATCTTCGGCCGAGGCCCTGCGCCTGCTGGCCAGCTGGGGCTCGGACGCCGCCGTCGCGCGAAGCCACTAAACCCAGTCAATCCCCGCTGCGCCTCGACGTCGGCCGGGCGACGCGGCCCCGAAGGGTTCGTGACACGATCGTCGGCATGGCGAGACTCATCTACTCCATGAACCAGTCGCTCGACGGCCACACCGCCGACGCCGCCGGCGCTTTCGGGTGGGGCGGGCCGGACGAGACCGTGCACGCCTTCTTCAACGAGCTGACCGCCCCGATCGGCACGTTCCTCTACGGCCGGCGCATGTACGAGACCATGGTCTTCTGGGAGACCGCAGGCGCCCTCCCGGACGAACCCCCGGTCTTCCACGAGTTCGCCGAGCTGTGGCAGGCGGCGGACAAGATCGTCTACTCCCGCACCCTCACGTCGCCGTCGAGCGCCCGCACCGACATCCGGCCCGAGTTCGACGCCGACGCCGTCCGCCGGCTCAAGGCGGCCGCCACCCGCGACCTCGCCGTCGCCGGCCCGACGCTGGCCGCCGAGGCCATCCGCGCCGGCCTGGTCGACGAGTACCAGCTGGTCATCTCGCCCGCACTCACCGGCGGCGGCACCCGCTTCTTCCCCGACGGCGTCGCCGCCAACCTCGAACTCCTCGACGTGCAGCGCATCACCGCCGATGTCGTCTTCCTCCGCTACGCCACCAAGGGCTGACTGTTAGCGTGCACACGTGGCTGACGTGAACTGGGCGGGCAATCACGCCTATGCGGCGGACCGGATCCTGCGCCCGCGGACGCTGGACGAGGTGCGGGAGATGGTGGCGGCCGCGCCGAGGATCAAGGCGTTGGGGACTCGGCACTGCTTCAACGACATCGCCGACTTCGACGGCGGCGTGCAGATCGACATCGGTGGCGTGGACGTGCCGATCGAGATCGACGCCGAGTCGGCGACGGTGACCGTCAGCGGTGCGACGCGCTATGGCGAGCTGGCCCCCGTCCTGCACAGCGCGGGATTCGCGCTGCCGAACCTCGCGTCGCTGCCGCACTGCACGATCGCCGGCAGCGTCGCGACCGGCACGCACGGCTCCGGCCGCCGCAACCAGGGCCTCGCGTCGGCGGTGTCCGCCCTGGAGCTGGTCACCGCCGACGGCTCGGTGCTCAGCATCGCCAAGGGTGGCAAGGACTTCGACGGCGTCGTGGTGAACATCGGCGCCCTCGGCGTCGTCACGCGGATGACGCTCGAGCTGGTGCCGGCGTTCGAGGTGCGTCAGCACGTGTTCGACGCGCTGCCCTGGTCAGCGCTGTTCGATCATTTCGACGAGCTCGAGGACGCCGCCTACAGCGTCAGCATGTTCACCAACTGGGCCAACGACGCCGTCGACCTTGCGTGGCTGAAAAGCACCGGTGACCAGCGCACCGAGCTGTTCGGCGCGCGACCGGCCGACGGTCCCCGGCATCCGGCGCACGCCGCCGGCCTGCCGGCCGACAACTGCACCGAGCAGCTGGGTGTGCCCGGCCCGTGGCACGAACGGTTGCCGCACTTCAAGCTCGGTTTCACCCCGAGCGCCGGCGACGAGCTCCAGTCCGAGTACTTCGTGCCCTACCAGCACGCCACGGCCGCGTTCGAGGCGCTGCGCGGGCTCGGCGACCGCATCGCCTCGCTCGTGCTGTGTTCCGAGATCCGGGCCATCGCCGCCGACGACCAGTGGCTCAGCCCGGCCCAGGGCGGCGACCGGGTGGCGCTGCATTTCACCTGGTACCAACGTCAGGCCGAGGTCGAGGCGCTGTTGCCGGTGATCGAGGAGCGGCTGGCCCCGTTCGGCGTCCGGGCGCACTGGGGCAAGCTGTTCCACCACCGGCCGTCCGACGACTCCTGGCCGATGCTCGCCGCCTTCCGCGAGCTCAGGGAACGCCTGGATCCGACCGGCGTGTTCCGCAGCCCCTACGTGGCGCGCAATCTCGGCTGATGGACGAACCGTTACGTTCGCGGCCATTGACCGCGCCGCTGTTATCGCTAACACTGTGCTCCTCTCCACCTCTCCACGGCAACGGGAGCTGACGTCAGTGACAAGGATGTCCGAGGTCGGTCGCCGGACCGGCAACGCCGACGGCGTGCGCCAGGCGAGCCTGGCCGACGTCGCCGGTTGTCGGTCCGCCGCCGACCACGGTCCGGCCGGACTTCGTCGAGGTCCCGGCGCTGATCGTGCGGGAGACCACCGGCTCGCGATGACCGGCGGCGATCCGGCTCGCCCGGAGCACGGGTCCCGCCACAGTGTTAGCGCTAACAGAACGGATCGACGGTGATCGAGGAGTTGTTGATGTCCACAGCTCGCGTGCGAAAGGGGTCGTGCCCAGCGTGTTAGCGCTAACAGACAAGCTTGTCGTCGGCGTGGACTTCGGGACGCTGTCCGGTCGGGCTGTGGTCGTGCGGGTCCAGGACGGGGCCGAACTCGGGAGTGCTGTGTTCGAGTACCCGCACGGGGTGGTCGAGACGGCACTGCCGGCGACCGGGGACCGGCTGCCGCCGGACTGGGCGTTGCAGGTGCCGAGCGACTACGTGGCGGTGCTGAAGAACGCGGTGCCGGCGGCGCTGGCGGCGGCCGGCGTCAGCGCGCAGGACGTGATCGGGATCGGCACGGATTTCACCGCCTGCACGATGGTCCCGGTCACCGCGGACGGCACGCCGCTGTGTGAGCTGCCGGCGTTACGGACCGAGCCGCATGCCTACGTGAAGTTGTGGAAGCACCACGCGGCGCAGGAACAGGCCGACCGGATCACGGAGCTGGCCCGGACCAGACGGGAGAAGTGGCTGCCGCGGTACGGGGGCCTGATCTCGTCGGAGTGGGAGTTCGCCAAGGGCCTGCAGATCCTCGAGGAAGCCCCCGAGGTGTACGCCGCGATGTGGCGGTTCGTCGAGGCGGCGGACTGGATCGTCTGGCAGCTCACCGGAAACTACGTCCGCAACGCCTGCACCGCCGGCTACAAGGGAATCCACCAGGACGGGGAGTACCCGAGCCCGGACTACCTGCGCGAGCTCAACCCCGG
>DASWRQ010000011.1:0-43622 GCA_036403095.1 Kutzneria sp.
GCGGTCGCTTTCGCGGCGGCTCAAGGCCGGCCCGTGCTGGTGAAGACCACCGGTCACCAGATGGTCGGCGCGGCGCGCGACGCCGTCGTGATCGCGACGCACCGGATGAACGACGTGGTCATCGACGTCGTCGGCCGGGCGGCTCGGGTCGGAGCCGGCGCGCTGTGGTCCGAGGTCGTCGCGGCCGCGGCCAAGGACGGGTTGGCCCCGCTGAACGGGTCGAATCCCACGGTCGGAGTCTCCGGCTACACCCTGGGCGGCGGGCTCAGCCCGACCCTCGGCCGTTCCCACGGTTACGCCGCCGACCATGTGCGCTCGCTCGACGTGGTCACCGCGGACGGCCAACTTCGACAGGTCGATGCCACGTCCGAACCGGAGCTGTTCTGGGCGCTGCGAGGTGGAAAGGGCAATTTCGGCGTGGTGACCGCGCTGGAATTCGACGTGTTCCCGGTGGCCCGCATCTACGGCGGCGGGCTCTATTTCCCGGGTGAGCGGATGGCCGATGTGCTGCGGACATGGTCCGCCTGGCACCCGAACACCCCGGAAACCATGGTCTCATCGTTCGCCGCGTTGCGACTGCCGCCGCTGCCCGAACTTCCCGAACCGCTGCGTGGCGTGTTCGCCGTGACGTTGCGCTTCGCTTACAACGGCACGGCGGCGGACGGCGAACGGATCATTGCGCCACTGCGGGCGATAGCGCCGACAATCATGGATACCGTGCGGGACATGCCGTACAGCGAGGTCGCGTCGATCCACGACGAGCCGACCGAGCCATTGCCCTATTACGAGCGAGGCGTCATGCTGCGGGAATTCCCCGGGCCGGCGCAGGACAGGCTGATCGAACTCGTCGGTCCCGGGTCCGACACCACCATGTGGATCGCCGAGCTGCGCGCGCTGGGCGGGGCGTGGGATCGCGAGCCCGCGGTGCCCAACGCCGTGGCGACCAGGGGCCTGCCGTACAGCCTGTTGGGCGTCGAGGTCGCTCCGCTGTCCGACGAGCCCCGGCTCAAGAGGTCGGTCGGCGCGCTGCTCGACGGCATGGCCCGCTGGCAGGGCGACCGGCGGTTGGTCAACAACCTCGCCCCGGAGGAGGCCGTCGACGCCGCCGCGATCTACGGCCCGGAGCGCTACGCGCGCCTCGCCGCTGTGAAGAAGGCGTACGACCCGACCAACATGTTCCGGATCAACCACAACGTGGCGCCGGCAACCTGAGCCGAGCGCCGACGCGGCCGGTGCATGTCCCTGACCCGCGCGTCCGTACGCGCCACCAGCCGGGCGGCCACGACGCAACCGGCCGATCCCGTGCCGATATCGTCACTCCGCGGAGATCAGGCCGAGTTCGCCGAGATCGGCGGCATACTTGCGGACCAACTCCACGGTGAGGTGGGGAATGTCCTCACCGATCGCCTTGCGCACCGCGGCCCGGAAGCGGTCGGCCGGCAGCCCCGGTCCGACCTCGGACGGCTCGGCGAAGGCGGCCATGATCGGCAGCAGCGACTGCTTCCGTTGCCGCTCCGGCAATGCGCGCAGCGCGGCGGTGATCCGCTCGACCCAGGTGTGGTAGGAATCGAGGCGGTGGATGGGGTGTCCGGCCTTGACCAGCCAGTCCACGAACACGTCCAGGCCGACGCCGTCGTCGTGCGGGTTGACCACGTTGTACGTGTCGTAGCCGTCGGAGCCCAGCGTGGTGACGGCCTCGGCGATGAAGTCGACCGGCAGCCCGTCGTAGTGCCCGATTCCGTTGCGGTAGAACGACGGCGGCGCGATGCCGGTGACGATGAGGCTGAGCAGCAGCCGGGTGAACATGTCGGGCAGGTTGAGCTGGCCGCGGTAGCGCGGGTGGGCCATGATCATGTCCGACCGGAACACGGTGACCGGCAGGCCGGTAGCGTCGTGGACCTCGCGCAGCAGCACCTCGCTGGCCCATTTGCTTGCGGCGTAACCACTCGCGTAGCGGTCGTCGAGCTCACGGCGCGGCATCACCTGGCGGATGTCGTCGTCCTCCAGCGCCGAGGGCGGCGGGACCACCACCGACGAGAGGAAGGTGAACGGCTTCAGGCGACCGGTCAGGGCCAGCCGGATCAGCTCGGCGGTGCCGACCACGTTGGGGCCGAACAGCTGCTCGTAGCTCAGGACATGGTTGACCAGCGCGGCGGCGTGCACGATGACGTCGACGCTGTCGGCGAGTCGTTGCCAGGAAACGGTGTCCAGGCCCAGATCGGGATCGCTCACGTCGCCGGCCAGCACCACCAGGTGATCGCCGAGCTCGCGGAACCTGGCCAGCAGGGCCGGATCGGTGGCGAAAGCCTGCTCAAGACGGTCGCGGGCCGCGTCGGAGCTGGTGCCACGCACGAGGCAGACGAGCGTGCCGCCGGTCTCGGCCAGCCGCTCCAACCATTGCAGGCACAGGAATCGGCCGAGGTAGCCGTTCGCGCCGGTCAGCAAAACCGTCCGGACCTGGCCCGACGGTGGGCGCTGCGCTCCGGGCCAGGCGAAGAACTTGTCCAGGGCCAGATCCGTGGCCCGGAGGATGTCGGTGCCGCCGTGCACGGACCGGACAGTGGGCCGGCGCGCACCCGGTGCCAGCGCCGAGGAGATGCGGGCGGCAACCGTGCGGAGGTTGTTGGCCGGGCTGATCACCACGCCGACCGGGACCTCGACTTCGAAGATCTCCTCCAACAGCTGGGAAAACGATAGCGCCGACAGCGAGTCCCCGCCGAGGTCGGTGAACCGGGAGCCGGGATCCGCCACGGCCGCGGCCGTGATGGCCTGTGCGGCAAGGGCAACCGTCTCGACCACTGGCCGGGTCGGCCCGGACCGGCGCAGGTCGGCCAGCTTGCCGCTCTCGCGTTCGACGGCGTCGTCGTACATCGCCGCCAACTGTGGCCCGTAGTGTCGGCCGAGCTGCGTCCGCGACAGCTTGCCGGCCCCCGTCAGCAGACCGTTCTCCACCGTGAAGGATGCTGTCTCCACGATGAAGTCGCGCGGGATCTCGTACGAATTGAGGCCGGCCTCCTGCGCGACACGCCGGATCGACTCGGCGATCTGGGATCGTGTCGCCGCCGGGTCGGTCGGCACGACGACCGCCAGCAGATAGGACCGTTCGCCGTCGCCGTGCACGTAGATCTGCCGGATGAGATCGGCCGTGCCGAACAGGGAGTCCAAACGGGACAGTGCGACGAACTCGCCCTGCGACAGTTTCAGCACGTTCTTGGCCCGGTCCACGTAGACCAGCTCGTCCGGCCCGATCTCGGCCATGATGTCGCCGGTGTGGAAGAAGCCTTCCTCGTCGAACACCTCGGCCGTGATGTCGGGGCGGTTGAAGTAACCCGGCACCAGCGACTCCGCCTTGAGCAGGAACTCCCCGCGCGGGTGCGGCGAATCCGTGCCGAAATAGCCCAGCTCCGGCACGTCGATCAGCCGATAATCGGTCACCGGTGGCCGCAACAGCTTGTGGTCGACCATGAAGCCGCCGCCCTCGGTCGAGCCGAAGACATCGTGCATGGGCAGGTCGAGCAGTTCCTCCATGAACGTCTGCAAGGCCGCGGCCAGCGGCGCGCTGCCGGAAGCAGACCACACCACCCGGCCGCCGAGGAATCGGTCGCGAACCTCCGCCCGCAGCTGCTCGACCGGGCCCGGGTGGCGGTCCAGCTCCCCCTCGAAGTGTTGGCGGATCATCTCGCAGACCCGAGGCACCAGTAGGAGCTCGGTCGGCCGCACGATGCCGATGTCCTCGAACAACGTGGACAGATCGCTCGTGGCGACGAAGTGGGCCGTGCCGCCGAAGCGCAGCGCGCCGAACAGCAGGCTCAGGCCCAACCCGTGGCTCAGCGGCGTGAAGCTGAGCGTGATGAACGGATGGTCCGGCGGGCGCGGGAAGAATCCGCCCCACACCAGGCGGCCGATGCGCTCGGTGTACATCGCGCCCTTGGGTGTCCCCGTGCTGCCGGAGGTGTAGACCAGCACCCACAGCCGGTCCGGGTCGGCCGTCGGGCGCGGCGCCGGTTTCGCGCCCCGCCGCCGGATCTCGTCCAGGGTGACCAGTTCCACCCCGGTCGCCGTCAGCCGGGCGCGCACCTGGTCGAGCCGTTCGCGCTCGTCGTCGATCTCCGGGTGATGGTCCAGCACGACCAGCCGACGCACCGTCACGCTGTCTGCGGCCAGATCGGCCGCCGTGGTCAGCAGCTCAACGCCGGCCACGATGAGCCGCGGCCCCGTCTCCTCGATGATCTTCTGCAGGCCGGCGACCGCGGCACTCGTCTGGAGCGGCACCGCCGTCACGCCCAGCCGCGCACAGGCGACAAGGGCTGTCGTGTAGTCGATGCTGCCGATGCCGAGCAAGGCAACAAGATCGTCCTCGCGCAGCCCGTTCCCGTGCCACTCCGCCGCCACCGCCTCGACCCGCTTGCCCAGCTCGCGATACGTGATCGTGTCGAAGCTCGGCAGCCGCCTCGACGACGTCCGCCCGCTGCTCGGGTCCGTGATCAGCTCCCGCGCCCGCTCCCCCAGCGCCGGCCGGTCGGCATAGCCCTCGACCAGCGTCGCGAAGGACTCCGCCAAGCTCAGCCCCGGCCGTTCGAGCGCCGCGCTGACCGCCGGGTCCGGCTTGGCCTCGCGCGCCTGCTGGTCGCGCTCCAGGAGCCCGGCCAGCGCCCGCGTCTCCCGTTCGTCGAAAGTGGTCATCGGCACGCCTCTCGCAGAGCCCCCAGGACTCGACCGTACGGCCGCGAGACGATGGTTGCTCACCTTGCCCGACCACCGACTTGACGCGGTCTGCCCGTTCGCCCGGCCCCCACCCATTCACGGCGTGGAAGGCACCGTGGAGTGCTGCTCCGTCTCAGCGACGGCGCCCGGCGGTGCGGGCAGCGACAAATTCGCCGATTCGTTGATTTCAGGGCAATTCGGGTGTCGAGGCCAGCCAGGATGCCCACGGCTACGGCGGCCCACAGGCATGGCATTCATGACGGTTCCTCAGTTACTTGGATTCGGTCCAGGCTCCGCCGGCGCGGGCGGCCAGGAAAGCGGCGGCCGTGGTCAGCACGAGGATCACGGTGATGAACTACCCAGCGGTACTGCGATCGCTGCCGAAGTTGTTGCTGGGCAATCGGATCGTGCTCGGCATGTGTGCCGCCGGGATGGTCGTCGGGGCGGCGTTCGGCACGTTCTGGAACACGCTTTCCTTCGTGCTGCTGCACGAGTTCGGTCTCGGGCCGGCGATCGTCGGCCTGTTCGGGCTGGTCGCGGCGGCCAGCGCGCTGACCTCGCCGCTGGCCGGCCGACTTACCGACCGGTTCGGCCCGCGGCTCGGCCAGTTCACGTTGGTGGGCCTGATCCTGCTGGCCTGGGTGGCACTGGCCGTCGGGCCGGGGTGGATCGGCTGGTTCGTGATCGGCACCGTGCTGCTGGACGTCGGCGTGTGGGGCAACCAGGTGGTGAACCAGTCCGTCCTGTTCGGACTCGACGCCGCACACCACAATCGGTTGAACACGCTGTACTTCTTCACCCGGTTCCTGGGCATCGCCGCCGGATCGGCGTTCGGGGCACAGCTCTGGGACGTCTGGGGCTGGCCGGCGGTCGCGACTTTCGGGCTGTTGGCGTCGACCATCGCCCTGCCGGCCGCCGTGTTCGCCGCGCCGAAATCACAACGCCAACACGCGGTCTAGGCGCTGCTGCCACCAGGTCAGTCGGTCGCCGGTCATCGCGTGCCGGTCGAGCAGTTCCGGATCCGGCGTGGGGGCCGAGGTCGGCACGGGGAGGAAGCCGTCCACCACCTTAAACGAATCCCGCACGATATCGCCGTCGAGCAGCGACAAAGTGCCGAGCCCGCAAGCGAAGTCCAGCTCTGGCAGGGCTCCGGCCAGCGCGAGCTGCGCGGCCAGGCCGACGCTGGTCTCCAGCGCCGACGAGACCACCACCGGCAGGCCGGCCGCCTCGGCCACCCGCATCGCCCGCCGCACGCCGCCCAGCGGCGTGCACTTGATCACGGCCACATCGGCGGCGCCGGCCACCGCGACCTTCAGCGGGTCGTCGGCCCGGCGGATCGACTCGTCGGCCGCGATGCGCACGTCCACCTTGCGGCGCACGGCCGCCAGTTCCTCGATCGTCCGGCACGGCTGCTCCACGTACTCCAGCCCGCCGGCCGCCCGGGCCAGCTCACGGATGTGGTGCACGGCCGTGTCCACGTCCCACACCGCGTTGGCGTCGATCCGGATCCGACCGGCGGAGCCGAGCGCGTCCCGGACGGCCTCCAGCCGGGCCATGTCCTCGCCCAGTGACGCGGAATGGTCGGCCACCTTGACCTTGGCCGTGCCACAGCCCGACTTCGCCACGATGTCGTGCGCCCGCGCCGGCTCCACCACCGGCACGGTGCAGTTGATCGGGATCCGGTCCCGCACCGGCGCCGGCCAGCCCCGTGTGCACTGCTCCACCGCCGTGGCCAGCCAAGTCGCGGCCTCGGCGTCGTCGTAGTCGTCGAACGGACAGAACTCGCCCCAGCCGTTCGGGCCCCGCAGCACCGCCCCTTCCCGCACGGTGATGCCGCGGAACCGGGTCGTCATCGGGATGGCGAAAAACCGCACGTCGTCGAAGCTCGGCACGGTTCCACCTTAACGTTTCGAACGCGTGAGCGGATTCACCGGGCGAATGGGGGGATCCGCCGGATTCCGCGAATATCGCCCGTCCTATGATCAACCGGTGACCGCATACACCGATTTCGACCCGTTCCAGGACATGGACGTTGAGTCGCTGCCGGAGCGGCAGGTGAAGATCCTGGCCACGATCAAGGAGTGGGTGGTCGAGTTCGGCTATGCGCCGAGCACGCGGGAGATCGCCGACCGGGTCGGCCTGAAGTCCAACTCCTCGGTCTCGAAACACCTCGCCGCCCTCGAGGAGAAGGGCTACCTGCGGCGCAGCGCGTCGGTCTCCCGGCCCATCGACGTGCGCGACTTCCTGCGCGGCAGCGGCAAAAGCCGCGACCACGGCGACGGCGCGGTCAGCGTGCCGGTGGTCGGCGACATCGCCGCCGGTATTCCCATCACGGCCGAGGAACACGTCGACGACATTCTGACGCTGCCTCGGGAACTGACCGGCCGCGGCACCGTATTCGGCCTGCGCGTCCGCGGCGACTCGATGGTCGACGCGGCCATCTGCGACGGCGACATCGTCATCATCCGCAAGCAGCAGGAGGCCCATTCCGGGCAGATCGTGGCCGCCATGATCGACGGTGAAGCCACGGTGAAGGTCTACAAGAAGCAAAACGGCCACGTCCGCCTCGAGCCGCGGAATCCGGCCTACGCCGTGATCGACGGCGACCGCGCCGAAGTGCTCGGCGTCGTGGCCACGGTGCTGCGCTCCGTCTGACGCCCGGGCCACGGCCGTACTCGGGCAGGTTGCCCTGGTCGTCGTTGCTGGCGGGGCTCTGTCCGGTGCTGCGGGCAGCACGGTTGGAGCCGGTGGATGCGTTGCGCTCCGGGCCCTAGAAGTGCGGCGAGAGCTTGAGGATCTGCCGGCGGGCCAAGGAGCGGACGAGGGGCAGCACGAGCCGGGCGGCGAGCGGAGGACGGGAGTGCTCGACGACGTAGGCCATGATGTCGTCGAAGCTGTGGCGCTGGAACTGCAGAACCCGTTGGCTCTCCTCGGTGTCCAGCCAGTCGGTGCAGTACGGGTCGGTGCTGAAGGCGGAATCGGGCAGGGCGCCGAGACCGAAGGCGTCCAGGGCGCAGCCGAGCATGTCGCGGTAGCGGACCTGACAGCTCGGGCCGCCGCCGATGAGCCAAGTGCGGCCCCAGATGTCGGCGCTAACACCGTTGGCCACGGCCAGACCGGCGTCGTCGCGGTGCACGAGCTCGATGCGATTGTCGAGGGGAATGGCGAACATGATGGGGTGCGGGCGGCGGGCCTCGTTGGGGGGCACATCGCCGAAGCGGTAGATGGCCCACGGCTGAGGGGACTCGCGGACGAGTTCCTCGCTGCGGATCTTGTGGCCGGAGTACTCGTCGGTCCGCGAAGTGGGCTCGTGCACGCGACGCGGCGGGGCGAGGTGCTGGGTGTGGCCGTAGACGTCCAAAGTGGACGCGAAGATGAGCCGGGAATCGTGGCGGGCCACGGCTTCCAACACGTTCTCGGTGCCGCCGACGTTGACCTCACGGGCGGTCTTCGGGTCCTCGGCCACCTGCGGCGGGATCAGGCCGGCCAGGTGCACCACCACGTCCTGGTCGCGAACGGCTCGCTGCACGGCGTCGGCGTCGCGAATGTCGGCCCACACAACATTGGCGGCGCCCTGAGCGCGACGGAGGTTGGCCTTGCTCGGCAAGTCGAAATGGCGCACCTCGTGGCCCTGCGCGCGAAGCTGCGCCGCCGCACTCGAACCGATGTTGCCGAAAGCCCCTGTGACCAGCACCTGCATGCCACGGCATTGTGCTCGCGGGCGGCGACTCCCGACAGGGGCCAAATGGATAGCCCGAGTTGGTTCCATTAGCGGTGTGCTAGGTTGGCCGGGTGCCGGAACCGCTGCCGGTTGAGCTGATGAACACCGTCCGCCCCGACGGGGACGCCCTTGACGACGCGTGGCTGCGCGCGGTCGACCTGCCCGGGCCGGTCGACCTGGACCAGCTGCGCGACCTGCGCCGCGCGTTGCGGCGGCTGGCCGCCGACGCCACGGACGACCCTCGCCGGCCGCTGGACCCGATGCCGCACGCGGCCGCGCTGGCCACTCTCAACGTGCTGGCCGAGCAGGCCCTACCCCGGTTGTCCTGGCCGGCGGACGGCCCGCCGGAGCGCATCCTGCACGGGCCGGTGGCCGGCGTGATCGCGACCTTGGGGGTCGAATTGCTTGCCGGCGCGGAGCGCAGCCGGCTGCGCGCCTGTCTCGCGCCGAACTGCGTGCTGTACTTCGTCAAGGAACACACGCGCCGTGAGTGGTGCTCGCCCGGCTGCGGGAACCGGGCGCGGGTGGCCCGCCACTACCAGCGCCACCGTCAGGACTGACCGATGCGCAGTGCGAAGACCGAGTTCACCGGGTCGCAGGGGACGCAGCTCGCGGCCCGGCTGGAGCTGCCCGACGACACGCCCGGCGCCTACGCGCTGTTCGCGCACTGCTTCACGTGCAACAAGGACGTGCTGGCGGCGTCCCGGATCTGCAAGGCGCTCACCACGTACGGCACCGCGGTGCTGCGCTTCGACTTCACCGGCCTCGGCGGCTCCGGCGGCGACTTCGGCAACACGGACTTCTCGTCCAACATCGAGGATCTGGTGCTGGCCGCCGATCACCTGCGGACGACCTACGCCGCCCCGACGCTGCTGATCGGGCATTCGCTCGGCGGCGCGGCCGTGTTGGCCGCGCGCCACCGGATTCCCGAGGCGCGGGCGGTGGCGACGATCGGCGCGCCGGCCGACCCGGAGCACGTGGTGCACCTGCTGGGCGACACCCGGGACGACATCGAGCGGGACGGCGCGGCCGACGTGGTGCTGGGCGGGCGGAAGTTCCGCGTGCGGGCCAGTTTCCTGGCCGACGTGGCCGCGCAGCCGCAGGCCGAGTGCATCGCGGGACTCGACGCCGCGCTGCTGGTCATGCACTCGCCGGTGGACGAGCTGGTCGGCGTCGACCACGCCCGGCGGATCTTCGACACCGCGCGGCACCCCAAGTCGTTCATCGCCATCGACGGCGCCGACCACCTGCTGACCCGGCAGGCCGACGCCACCTTCGCCGCCTCGGTGCTGGCCGCGTGGGCGCCCCGATATGCGTTCAGCCCCGCGGAAAGTCGGCTGACCGGCTGACCTCGGCCCACTGCTCCACCTCGGCCGCACGGGACTCCTGCGACTTGCGCACGAGGTCGACAGCGGCCGCACCGAGCAGCAGGCGCAGCGGCGGCTCGGGGTTGTCGACGACGTCGACGACGATCTTGGTCGCACGGACCGGGTCGCCGGGCCAGTCGGCCGCGGTGCGGGCGCGATAGCGATCCATCTCGCCGACGGTGCCGTCGTAATCGGGGTCGATCGCCTGTTCGGTGGAGAAGGACGCCCAGTCGGTGCGGAACGGCCCGGGCTCGATGATCGTCACTTTCACCCCGAACGGCTTGACCTCGTTGTTCAGCACCTCGGAGAAGCCCTCGACGGCGAACTTGGCCGACTGATAGGCGGCCATGCCCGGGGAGCCGCCGACCCGGCCGCCGACCGAGGAGAACTGCAGGATGTGGCCGGAGCGCTGCTGACGCAGCACCGGCAGCGCGGCCCGGGTCACGTTGACCACGCCGAAGAAATTGGCCTCGAACTGCTCACGGAAGTCACGGTCCGGCATGTGCTCGATCGGCGCGCTGGCGGCATAGCCGGCGTTGTTGGCGACGACGTCGAGCCCGCCGAAGCGGTCCACCGCGAACTGCACGGCCGCCCTGGCCTGCGCCTCGTCGGTGACGTCCAGGGCGAACGGCGCGACCCGGTCCCCGTACTCGGCCTTCAGGTCGTCCAGCTGCTCGGGTTTGCGCGCGGTCGCCACCACGTTGTCGCCGGTCGCGAGCGCCGCCTCGGCCAGCCGCCGGCCCAGGCCGCGGGAGCTGCCGGTGATCAGCCAGGTCCTCATCACTGGGTCCTCTCTAACTAACTGGATGGTTACATCAACCATGACAGCACTCGGGAGTACCCGTGTCAACTAACTGGTTAGTTGCTATGCTCACAACCATGGGCAGAGACGCGCAGGCCACCCGTCAGCGGCTGTTGGAGGCGGCGACGGCCGAGTTCGCCGAGCACGGCATCGCCGGCGCGCGGGTCGACCGGGTCGCCGCCGCCGCGGGCTGCAACAAGGCGCTGATCTACTCCTACTTCGGCAACAAGGACCAGCTGTTCGACGCGGTGTTCGCCCGCAACATCGCCGAGTTCTACGAACTGGTGCCGTTCGACGCCACGGACCTGCCGGCCTACGCCGGCCGGCTGTTCGACCACTACGAGGCCCATCCCGTCACGCTGCGACTGTCCACCTGGTACCGACTTGAGCGGGCCGATGGCGCGCTGCCGGCCGTGTCGGCGGTCAACGACGTCCGCCTGGACCGCCTGCGTCAGGCCCAGGTCGACGGCGCGGTGCCCGAGCACTTCGACCCCGTGCAGCTTCTGGTGCTGCTGCAAGCCATTCCCGCCGCCTGGGCGACGACCAACCCCGAGCTCGCCGCCGCATCGACCCGGGAGTTCCGGCGTCGCACCGTCGTCGACGCCGTGACGAAACTGTTGGTCTGACGCATATACACGTATGTATAGAACGTATGTTTAACCTTCATTGGCTGCACGTGAGTGACTCAGGTGACGTCAGAGCGCAAATGAGCCACTCACGTAGCGCCCCCTGAGAGCCGGGTCTCACTCCGTCGCGTGATTTGAGTCGCACTCGCGTTCCGCAGGGCCGGCTCGGGCGTCTTATCTCTAGAGCCCCGAGCGGAAGGAACCACGACCATGAACGCAGCACCTGTCACCGTCGAGGTCGACATCACGGTGGGTCTGCGGGGCATGCTTGGCGGCCCCGTGCCGGTGCCGACCGAACTGCGCTACGACCCCGCCGACCCCTACGCGGTGACCGCGACCTTCCACCACGGCCAGGGCGCGGTCGACTGGATCTTCGCCCGGGACCTGCTGGCCGACGGCCTGCTCGCCCCGAGCGGCGACGGGGACCTGCACATCAACCCGGTGGCCGGCTCGGACACGGTCCTGCTGGTGCTGACCGCCCCCGACGGGGCGGCCGTCATGGAGGCGTCGGCCGAGGAGTTGGCGGAGTTCCTCGACCTGAGCTACGAGCAGGTCGCGCCCGGCGAGGAGTGGGACCGCGTCGACTTCGACGCCGAACTGGCCAAGCTGGCCACCCGCCGCTGATCAGTCGAGGCAGAACTCGTTGCCCTCGACGTCGAGCATGTTGATGCACGATTCGTTGAGGTTGTCGGACACGAGCACCCGCTCGCAGGTCGCGCCGAGCGCGACGAGTCGATCGCGCTCAGCCTCCAGCGCGGCGAGGCGCTCGGCGCCGGCGAGCCCGGGGGCGGCCCGGACATCGATGTGCACGCGGTTCTTGGCGACCTTGCCCTCGGGCACGCGCTGGAAGTACAGCCGCGGGCCGACGCCGTTCGGATCGACGCAGGCAAACGCGGAACCCTGGCTCTCGGACGGCAGCGAGCGGTCGAAATCGCCCCAGCTGTCGAAGCCCGGCGGAGGCGGCGGCACGACGTACCCCAACACCTCGCACCAGAAACGGGCCACCCGCTCGGGATTCGCGCAATCGAAGGTGACCTGGACCTGCCGTACCGACGCCATGGCCTGCACCCTACTGGCCCCGGTCAGCGCCCACTACGAGTTCACGGCTGCGGCGGCCGGTTCCCCATCCTCTGATCAGTTCGCCGGGGCCAGATTTCCCCGTTGACGGGCGCGATAGGTCGCGCCTTTCACCTTGTTTCCGCAGGTGGTCATCGAGCACCATTCCCGGCGAAAACCGCGGGAGCGGTCGATGAAGACCTGGTTGCACTCCGGCCGCTGGCACTCCTTCAACAGGTGCACGTCCGGGCCGCCGAGCAGGTCCACGGCCGCCCGCGCGACGGTGGCAAGCGCTTGCGCCGGGGTGGCGTCGACGCGCCGACCGGCCGGCGTGAGCTGCGGGGCTACCGGGGCGGCGCGGGCGAACTCGTTGAGCAGGTCGACGTCGGCGGCCCGCTGCTCGTCGCCGAACAACCGGACCGCGACCAGCGCATAGATGGCCTCACGCAGGGCAATGGCGTCGACCAGGTCGGCCGGCCCCGCCGGCGGACCGGCGTCGACGGTCTTGGACTCCCGGTACCAGGCGTCCAGGGCGGCGGGCCGGTCGAGCATCTCCAGCGGGTCGTCGAAACGACGGCCGCGCAGCGTGCCGACGAAGTCGAGCGCGGGGTGGTCGCACGGGAAGCGGTGAACCATACGCACCAGTTTGACAGGTGTGCGGACGCCGTGCAATGCTGCGCACCGTTCTAACCGGTGCGCACTAAGCGGCAGCGAATCCAGCATCGGTCCGACCGGTGCCGACTGGAGACGCCAGTGTTCACACGGGAGCAGTACCTCGACTTCTCCGCCAACGCGCTCAACGGAATGGCCGACATCGTCGCCGAGCTGGGCGACGACCTGGCCAACCGGCGGCTGCCGCTGCCCGGCGCGAACACGCCGTACGCGGTGGTCAACCACAGCGTGGGCGCGATCGGCTACTGGGTCGGCGAGGTCGTCTCCGGCCGCCCGGCCAACCGCGACCGGGACGCCGAGTTCACGGCGTCGGGGCCGGTCGCGCCGCTGCTCGACCGGATCCGCGAGACCGTGGTCCAGCTGACCAAGGACGTCGCCGCGGCCCGCGACGACGCCGACACCGCCGGCGCGCTGCTGCACGTCTACACCGATGTCGTCCAGCACCACGGCCAGCTCCAGATCATGCGCGACGCCATCGTCGCCGCGGCCTGAGCCGATGCACCCCGGCGGCGCACTGTCCACAGCGGACATCGCGCTGCACCTGCTGTCGCTGGACATCGGCGGACGCCTAGGCCGACGCCATCGGCCGGCTGCTGGTGGTGCGCGCCCAACCGGTCCGGCAAGCAGTCGGACCGCGACCCGCACGGCCGGCTCATGCCGGATTTTCTCAGCTGGCTGCGGGAACACGTGCACCAGCCGCTCACGTTGAACCGGCTAGCGGCGCAGGCCCACCTGAGCGAACGGACTTCGCCAAGCACGTCGGCATCTCGGCCCGCGGCTACCGCGTCAAACACGGGCCAGCCAAGCACCGGCCTGTAAGAAAGCAGGGAGGCAGTCATGTCTGAGCTCACCGACACCGAAGCCGCCGCCGTCCGCCGCGAGCGCTTCGGCACGCTGCCGGCGCGGGTGCCGGCCGACCACACCGTGGAGACGGTGCCGCCGGAGCGGTTCGAGTTCACCGGTGTCGACGCCGACACCGAGTGGATGATCCGCTACAGCGCCTGATCGGGCAGCATCGAACGTCCGGTTGGGACACTCATCCGGCTCCGCTGGCCGGCGGAGCTGGTGGCCGAGATCCGAGCGCTCTGCGGAAACAGTGACCGCGGTCGACTGTCACAGACCCGTGACACTCCTAAGTCGGAGTCAGCACACGGGCTGGCCACGATCGTCCGTATGACCCGAACGATCCTGCTCGAAGTCGCGGCCAAGGCGCTGGCCCGCGTGTTCCTGCCGGTGGCGGCGCTGCGGCACCGAGGCGCGGGCCGGCACCACGCCGCCCAGTGGGCGCTGGGCCTGCGGTTCCCGCGCGAGTCGCTGGCCGGTCTGCACCCGGCGACCCGGCGCGCCTTCGAGGCGGCCCGGGCCGAGGCGTTCTGGCGGGACGGCCAGCTGATCGGGCTGACCTCGGGCCATCGAGACGCGGCCGAGCAGTACCGCCTGTACAAGGAGGCGGTGCGCAGCGCGGGCTCGCACCACGAGGCCCGCAAGTGGGTGCTGCCGCCGCACGAGTCGAGCCACGTGCAGGGCCTGGCGCTGGACGTCCGCCCGTGCGAGGGCGCGGCCTGGCTGGAGCGCAACGGGGACAAGCACAACCTGTATCGCCGCTACGACAACGAGCCCTGGCACTTCGAGCTTTGCGCCACGCCGCCGGCCCGTCAGCCGCATCCCGGCGCAGCGCCGGTACGCCGTTCGTGCTAACCACTGTGTATCCGAACGAAGGAGGCACGGTGGCCCAGCTGTTGCTCGTCGAGGACGACACCGTGCTGGCCGAGGCCCTGGCCCGGGCGCTGACCGCGCTGGGCCACGGGGTGACCGTGGCGCACAGCGGCGAACTCGCCCTTGAGCAGCTGTTCGACCACCGCACGCCGACCGACCTGGTGCTGCTGGACGTCATGCTGCCGGGCATCGACGGCTTCGAGGTGTGCCGCAAGATCCGTGCCAAGTCCACGATCCCGGTTGTGCTGCTGACCGCTCGCGGCGACCCGGTGGACATGGTCGTGGGCCTGGAGGGCGGCGCCGACGACTACGTGGTCAAGCCGGCCGAGCCGCGGGTGCTGGACGCCCGCGTGAAGACCATCCTGCGCCGCACGTCGACCGGTGTCGAGCCGCAGCACGCCGTGCAGACGTTCGGCGACCTGACCATCGACTCCGAGTCCATGATCGTCACGAAGGACGGCGACGAGCTGCACCTGACCTCCACGGAGATGCGGCTGCTGCTGGAGTTCGCCGATCACGCGGGCCAGGTGCTGTCCCGGCAGACCCTGCTCAAACGGGTCTGGGACTACGGCTTCGCCGGCGACTCGCGGCTGGTCGACGCGGCCGTGGCCCGGCTGCGGGCCAAGATCGAGCCGGACCCGGGCAACCCGACGCTGCTGCGCACCGCGAGGGGGCTCGGCTACCGCCTGGTCAAGCCGTGAGGCGTTGGCATCCGGGCCTGCGCATGGCGATCGTGCTCTCGGTCATGGCGATCACGGTCGCGGCCACCGGCACCATGGCGTGGTTGTCCTATCAGTTGCAGCAGAACGAGATCCGGGACCGCTTCAGGGACGCAGCATCGGCCGACTTCCAGTCGGACGCCCAGCAGATCCACCAGTGGCTGGTGCACGCCGCCGCCCCGGAAGCGTCCAAGGTGGACGGTGCCGCCGACTATCTGCACGGCCGGCTCGCGCTCGAGTGGTCCATCGTGAACCTCAACCCGGCCACCGGGCGGCAGTCCCCGCTGGTCCCGGCGAGCGGCGGCTATCTCGCGGTCGCCGGCTCCCCCACCGTGATCCCCAAGGAACAGGTCGACAAGGCGCTGCGGGAGCTCACGCCGACCGACTACGAGGGCAATTACCAGGGCAGCCTGCAACTTGTCTTCGTCGGTCAGACCGAGCCGAACATGCTGCTGGTCGAGTACTACAGCACCGCTCAGGTCGACCACGAGCTGGCCAGGATCCGGCTGCAGCTCAGCGCCGCCGCGGTGCTGGTCATCCTGGTCGGCAGCGGCCTCGGCCTGCTGGCCGCGCGCCGCATCCAGCGCCGGGTCCGGGTCGCCGCCGGCGCCGCCCGCCAGCTCGGCGCCGGCGACCTCGAGACCCGGCTTCCGGTGCAGGGCCGCGACGAGTTCGCCGATCTGGCCGGCGAGTTCAACGCCATGGCCCGGCGGCTCGGCGAGTCCATCGAGGAGCTGCGCCGCAAGGACGAGCAGCAGCGCCAGTTCGTCGCCGACGTCGCGCACGACCTCCGCACGCCGATGGCCGTGCTGATCGCCGCCGGCGACGGTCTCGACGGTCCCGACCGCGACCGCTCGGCCGAGCTCATCGCGACTCAGACCCGTCGGCTCAGCGCGTTGATCGAGGACCTGCTGGAGATGTCCCGCTTCGACGCCGGCGCCGCCGAGTTCCGGCCCGAACCCGTGGACCTGCAAGCACTCTGCGTCGACGTGGCGGAGATGGTGGCCGCCGACATCCCGGTCCGGCTGGCCGGCGACGGCGTCGTGGTCGGCGATCCCCGCCGGCTGCACACCATCGTCCGCAACCTGGTCAGCAATGCCCTGCACCACGGCGCCGCGCCGATCACCGTCACCATCGACGGCAGCGCCGCGCACGAGGCTCGGGTCATCGTCCGCGACCACGGTCCCGGCCTGCCATCGGAGCTCGCGGCCAAGGTCTTCGACCGGTTCGTCCGGGGCGACCGCTCCCGCCGCGGCGAGGGCAGCGGCCTCGGCCTGGCCATCGCCTACGAGAACGCCGTCCTGCACGGCGGCCGCATCGACGTGGCCAGCCCGGGCGGCGCGGAATTCACGCTCGTGGTGCCGCGGACGCCCGGCGACGTCAGTCACTACAGCGGCCAACTAGGGCTCTGACCTGCGGTTTTGCCCATACGAAAGCGTCAGGAAAGGCGTTCTCGCTTTCTTGATTCACCTAGGTCACCGACGCCGGGCCCGGTACAGCCAGGCTTCGGCGAGGTGTCTACATCGGATCCACGGTGTCGAACTGGCCCTGCTACGGCGCTACCAGACGCACAACGTGTGCACCACCGCGCCATAGTTCCCGAGCAGGTGCGCAAACGTGTGGCAGAACAACGTTTCCGATCTCGGCGTGGTCGGGAGTACGCCATCGACGTGACATCGGTGTCGAAGTGCGCGGGTGTGGTCTACACCTCGAACACGGTGACCAATGCGGTGAAGGGACCGGCCACACGCCCTAATCGCCGGCGGTCGGCCGGGCCGCCGGCCGGCCGACCGTGGTGCGCCGCAGTTCGTACCCGGCGATGACTATTGCCACCAGCATGAATCCGATGGCGCACCACAACGTCGTGGACACAGCGGCCGGAAAACCGCTCCCCACGGCCGAGTAGAAGACGGTGGCGAGCACGGCGGTGCCGATGGCGGTGCCGATCCGCTGACCGGTCTGCAAGGCGCCGCCGGCCACCCCGGCGATGCGGTTCGGCACGCATTGAAGCGTCAACGTGGTGTTGGGCGAGATGACGGCGCCACCACCGATTCCGGCCACCAGCAATGGCAGCGCGATCGCGCCGCCAATCACGTCTTGCGGCGCCAGTAGCACGACCACCGCGACCGCGGCCAGTCCTATCGTGATGAGACTCAGGCCGGCCACCGTCACCTTGCGACCCAGCCGGGAAACCAGCCGGCCGGCGACCGCCGCCATGATCGAGGAACCGACCGCGAACGGCGTCACGGTGAGTCCCGACTGCAGCGGTGTGTAGTGCAAACCCTTCTGCAGGAACAGCGACATCACCAGGAAAATGCCGGCGAACCCGCAGAAGTAGACCGATCCGAGCAGCAAACCCGACGAGTAGCCGGAAACCTCGGTGAACAGCCGCAGGTCGAGCAGCGGCTTGCCGCCGCGGGCCGACACCCGCCGCTCCCACCACACGAACAGCACGCCGAAAACCGGCGTGAGCACGGCCGATAGCCACCACCAGCCGACCGGGCCGCTCTCCGTCTCGACGATCGGCAGCAACACGCCCAGCACGGTGACGCCGAGCAGGAACGCGCCGATGTGGTCGATCTCGTGTCGCAAAGCGACCCGGCCGCGATCGACGCGCGGCAGCCAGCGCAGGGCCAACACGAAGGCCAGCACACCGACCGGGACGTTGACGTAGAACACCCAGCGCCAGCCGGTCTCGTCGCCGAACGCCGCCAGTATCAGGCCGCCGAGCACCGGTCCGGTCGCGGTGGAAATGCCGATCGTCGCGCCGAGCAGGCCGAACGCCTTGCCGCGTTCGGCGCCGCGGAACAGATCCTGGATCAGCCCCGAGTTCTGCGGTGTGAGCAGACCGGCGGCCAGTCCCTGGAGCAGTCGGGCGCCGATCAGGAACGCCTCGTTCGGCGCCGCCCCGGCCAAGGCGCTGGTCAGCACAAATGCCGTCAATGCGACGAGGAACATGACGCGGCGGCCGAGCACGTCGCCCAGCCGGCCGCCGGCGACCAGCGACAACCCGAAGGTGAGCGCATATCCGGACACGATCCACTGCACGGATCCGGCCGATGCGTGCAGACCGTTCTGCACAGACGGTAGCGCCACGTTCACGATGCTCACGTCGAGCAGGCTCATGAAGCCGGCGGCGAGGCTGACCGACAGTGCTTTCCACCGGCGCGGATCGGGTTCGCTCACCACCGCATCCTCCCCCGGTCAAGGCGGGCGCGCATCGGGTCGGCAATGCGGCGGCGCCGGCCGAATCCGGACCTAACGCCACCTGATCCGGTGAAGAATCGGTGACGACAACTGTCACCGCTGGTCTGTTCGGCGTACTACGGCCCATCACTGGCGGACCGACCTCTTGACAACTCCTGTCCGATCGTCCGGTCGGGGGTGACCGACCCCACCCGGTTAGCCGCTCAATTTGGTTTCGAGTCGGTGAGTCATTTTGTGCGGGGTATCGACTAGACTGGCCGCAGTCGCGTCGACGGGGCACGCCTCTTTGACAGCGAGTATTACGCCACGTTCCGACCCAGACGGAGAAACGTCCATGGCACAGAAGACCATCGTCCAGCTGATCGACGACCTCGATGGCGGTGAGGCCAACGAGAGCGTGTCCTTCGGTCTCGACGGTGTCGAGTACACCATCGACCTGTCCGAGGACAACGCGAAGAAGCTCCGCGAAGGCCTGTCGGCGTTCGTCGAGAAGGCGCAGCGTGTCGGTGGCCGCAAGCAGCGGGGCGGCAGCACCACCGCGGTGAAGGCGGGCGGCGACCGCGCGCAGAACCAGGCGATTCGCGAGTGGGCCCGCAGCCAGGGGGAGAAGATCTCCGACCGCGGCCGCATCCCGGCCGAGCTGGTGGCCAAGTTCCAGGCCGCTCACGGCAGCTGATCTTCCACAGAAGTCGGCCTTCGATGGCGCTCGCCTTATTCGGCGGGCGCCATCGGCGTATTCGGGTATGTGACGCTCGGCGCTCCGGCGTCGCGGGCCGCAGTCCCGAGGGGTAGGAATGGATCATCGGCCGGCCCGGCCGATTGTGATCAGTGCCACTCGGGAGGAACGCAGATGGCGCCGACCGTCGCCGACCAACTCATCGAGGTGCTCAGGCAGGCCGGCGTGCGCCGGGTGTACGGGCTGGTCGGTGACAGCCTGAATCCGATCGCCGACGCCATCCGCCGGACCCCGGACGTCGAGTGGGTGCACGTCCACAACGAGGAGGCCGCGGCGCTCGCCGCGGCGGCCGAGGCGCAGCTCACCGGACGGCTGGCGGTGTGCGCCGGCAGCTGCGGTCCCGGCAACACGCACCTGATCCAGGGCCTGTACGACGCGCATCGCAGCGGCGCCCCGGTGCTGGCCATCGCGTCACACATTCCGTCCACGCAGATCGGCACCAACTACTTCCAGGAGACCCATCCGCAGCACCTGTTCCTGGAGTGCAGCGACTACTGCGAGCTGGTGTCACGGCCCGAGCAGCTGCCCCGGATGCAGCGGATCGCCATTCAGACCGCGTTGGCCAAGCAGGGCGTGGCCGTGCTTGTGCTGCCCGGCGACCTGACCGCCGAGCCGGCGGCTCATCCCACCGGCGCCAGTCACATCGTGGAGACGCGGGCCGTGGCCGTGCCGGCCGAATCGGCCGTCCGGGAGTTGGCCGCCAAGATCAACGAGGCGTCGACCGTGAGCCTGTTCGTCGGGGCCGGCGTGCGGGACGCCCGGGCCGAGGTGTTGGAGCTCGCGGCCAAGGTGCATTCGCCGATCGGGCACTCGCTGGGCGGCAAGGAGTGGATCCAGTACGACAATCCGTACGACGTGGGCATGAGCGGGCTGCTCGGCTACGGCGCGTGCTACGAGGCGACGCACGAGTCCGAGCTGCTGATCCTGCTCGGCACCGACTTCCCGTACGACACCTTCCTGCCGCAGGCCCACACCGTGCAGGTCGACCGCGACGCCGCCCGGCTCGGCCGGCGGACCCGGCTCGAGCTGGGCGTGGAGGGCGATGTCGGCGCGACGCTGCGGGCCGTGCTGCCGCTATTGCGGCAGAAGACCGACCGGTCGTTCCTGGACCGCATGTTGCGCAAGCACGCCGAGGCCCTGGAGAAGGTGGTGTCGGCCTACACCGCCCGCGTCGAGAAGCTGCGGCCGGTGCACCCCGAGTACGTCGCCGCAGTGCTGGACGAGCTCGTCGCCGACGACGCCGTGATCACCGTCGACACCGGCATGTGCAACGTGTGGGCCGCGCGCTACCTCACGCCCAACGGCCGGCGGCGGATCATCGGCTCGTTCCGGCACGGCACCATGGCCAACGCCCTGCCGCACGCCATCGGGGCGGCCCATGCCCAGCCCGGCCGCCAGGTCGTGTCCATGTCCGGCGACGGCGGCCTGACCATGCTGCTCGGCGAGCTCCGCACGGTCCGTGAGCGCAACGTGCCGGTGAAGATCGTCGCCTTCAACAACGGCTCGCTCGGCATGATCCGCCTGGAGATGATGGTCGCCGGCTATCCGTCCTTCGAGACCGACCACGGCGTCTCCGACCTCGCCGCCATCGCCCGCGCCTGCGGCGTGCCGGCCGAAGTCGTCGACGACCCGGCGCAGCTGCGCCCGGTGTTGTCGACCGCGTTGGCTTCCCCCGGGCCGTTCCTGGTCGACGTCCGCACCGACCCCAACGCCCTGTCGATTCCGCCCCACATCACCGCCGCCCAGGTCCGCGGCTTCGCCCTCGCCGCCACCCGCACGGTTCTCGACGGCGGCGTCGGCCGGATGATCGACCTGGCCCGCAGCAACCTCCGCTCGATCCCCCGCCCCTGACCCCCGCGAGTCCCGCTCTCGGGACGTCATGAGGTGGTTTTATGACTGCCGAGCGGGACTCGCGGCACAAAAAATGGGGTCCGGACCCGCCGCTCCCCTCGACCAGCGGGTCCGGGAACCCCGAAATCCCCGTACGTCAACTATGCGGACGCAACGGTCACGGTGACCAGGGGTTGGCCGTTGCCAACCCAGGAAACACCCCGGTATCCGCCCGAAAGGGCTCGCATAATCGCCCCCGTGCTGATCGTTGTGGACACGGATCCCGGCGTCGACGACGCGTTCGCGCTCGTCGGCCTGCTGGCGAGGGCCCGCCGGGGCGACTGCCGCGTGCTGGGGATCGGCACGGTGCACGGCAATCTGCCGCCGGCGCCGGGGGCGGACAACGCGCTGCGGATCACCGAGCTCGTCGGCCTGGCCGTACCGGTCGCGGTCGGCGAAGCGAAACCGCTGGTCGGGCCGGAGATGCTGTCGGGTCAGATCGTGCACGGCGAGGACGGCCTCGGCGGCAACGCGGGCCCGCTGCCGGCGTCGAGCCCGATCGATGAGTCCGCGGCCGAGCAGCTGATCAGGCTGGCCCGGCAGCATCCGGGAGAGGTCACGGTGCTGGCCCTGGGCCCGCTGACCAACCTGGCGAAGGCCCTGCACACGGCCCCCGACCTGCCGACTCTGGTCAAGGACGTGGTCTGGATGGGCGGCGTGTTCACGCTGCCGGGCACGGTCGGCGTGTGCCAGGAGCCGAACGCCTGGCACGACCCGGAGGCCGCCGAGCAGGTGCTGGCCGCGGGCTTCAAGCTGACGGTGGTGCCGATCGACGCCGTGGCCCCGGCCTGGGCCGACGAGACCTGGATCGGCCGGCTGGCCGCGATCGACAACCCGGTGGCCAAGGCCCTGACGGCCTGGCACAAGCAGTACCTCGACTTCTATTCGGGCACGCTGGCCGTGGCCTACGGCGGCCCGGGCATGCTGCTGTACGACCCGGTGGCGGCGGCGATCGCACTCAATCCCGACCTGGCCGAGTACGAACGGCACGAAGTCGTCGTGGAGTTGCACGGATACCTGCGCGGGGCGACCCTGGTCGACCGCCGCCAGGCCCCGCTGCCCGGCACTGAGCTGCCCAAACGCCGGCCCGTCGAGGTGGCTGTGGCGGCCGACACAGCGCGCGTGTTGTCCGAATTGCTGACTGACATCGCCGACCTGGGGCGGTATGTGTAATACCCTCGGTTCCGGGGGTAGGGCATGTCAGAGAGCTTCGGCGGGCACGTGCGGGCGCTACGCACCCGACACGCGCTGTCGCTGCGCGGCCTGGCCGACCTCGCCGGCATCACACCCGGCTACCTGAGCAAGATCGAGAACGGCCGGCTGCCCTCGGTGGACATGGCCCGGGCCCTGGACCTGGCCCTGGGGGCCAACGGCTCGCTGCTCGCCGTGCTGACGGTCGACCAGCTGCCCCGCCCGGCCCAGCTGCCGCTGGCCATGAGCGGTTTTGTCGGCCGTGAGCCCGAGATCAGGGACCTGACCGCGGCCCTGGAGCGCCCGGCCGACAGCCGGGTGCCGCTGATCATCGCCGTGGACGGCCCGCCGGGCACCGGCAAGACCACGTTGGCGCTGCATTTCGCGCACCGGGCCATCCCGCGTTTCCCCGACGGCCAGCTGTACGCCGACCTGCGCGGCCACAGCCCGCACGACCGGCCGGCCCGGCCCGAGGAGGTGCTGGCCGACCTGCTGCGCTCGCTCGGCGTGCCGGCCGCCGGCACCGCGGACGTCGAGCAGCTGGCGGCGCTGTACCGGTCGGCGCTGGCCGAGCGGCGGATGCTGATCGTGCTGGACAACGCCGCCGACTTCGCCCAGATCGAGCCGCTGCTGCCGGGCACGGCCCGCTGCGCGGTGATCATCACCAGCCGGGAGCGGCTGTCCGGTCTGACCCTGCGGGCCAGCCCGCACCGGCTCACGCTGGGCCCGATGTCCGAGGACGAGTCGCTGGCGCTGCTGACCACCGTGCTGGGCCGGGAGCGCGCCGAGCGCGAACCGGCGGCGCTGGCCTCGCTGGCCGCCCGCTGCGGACGGCTGCCGCTGGCGCTGCGGGTCGCCGCCGAACGGGCCGTCACCACGCCGGACTACGACCTGCGCGACCTGGTCACCGAGCTGGACTCGGAGCGCCTGGACGTGCTCGGCGTCGAGGACGCCGACGTCCGCACGATCTTCTCCTGGTCGCTGCGCCGCCTCGATCCCGACGCCGCCCGGCTGTTCCCGCTGCTCGGCCTGCACCCCGGCCCGCAGATCAGCGGCCGGGCCGCGGCGGCGTTCGCCGGCATGCCGCACGCCTTCGCCCGCCGCGCGACGGCCCGCCTGACCCACGCCCACCTGCTGCGGGCCGTCGGCCGCGACCGGTACACGTTCCACGACCTGATCCGCGACTACGCCGCCGAGCTGGCCGACCGCGAGGTGACCGACACGCCGGCGGCGGTGCACCGGCTGGTCAGCTGGTATCTGCACTCGGCGACGGCGGCCACCCACGTGCTGGCCCCGTTCCGCTTCGACCCGATGGCCAAGGACGAGCTGCCGCGCGGCGTGCACCCGCTGGGCTGGACCGCCGACGACGCCGGCGCGCTCGACGCGTTGCGCTGGTGCGACGCCGAGCTGCCGAATTTCGTGCCGATCATCCAGCTGGCCATGGACCACGGCCACCACAAGCTGGCCTGGCAGCTGCCGGTCGTGCTGTGGACGTATCTGTTGCAGCGGCGGCCTTGGACGGTGTGGATCCGCAGTCACGAGCTGGCCCGGCAGGCCGCGCGGACCCTGGGCGACCGGGCCGCCGAGGGCTGGGTCGTGACCAACCTGGCCGAGGGCTACCGGCGGATGGGCGAACTGGACAAGGCCAGCCGCCTGTACGCCGAGGCGCGCCAACTCCGGTCCGATGTGGACGATCGCTACGGCCTGGCCTGGGCGCTGGCCGGCTCGGCCTTCCTGGCCGCCGACCTGCGTGACCACGGGCAGGCCCAGGAGTTCGCCGACCGGGCGACGCAGATCTTCGTGCAGTACAAGGACATCCAGGGCCAGGCGCTGTGCCTGATGACCCGGGGCGACGTGCTGCGGCTGCGCGGCGACCTCGACGGCGGCTTGGCCCTCTGCGGGCTGGCGCTGGGCATGATGTCGGACATCGCCTCGCTGGAGGGCCAGGTCCACGTGCTGCGCAAGATGGTGGAGATCCACCTGGTGCGCAACGACTTCCGCCACGCGCTGGTGCTGCTGGACAACACCGTCGTGACGAGTAAGGAGCTGCGGGACCGCTGGGCCCAGGCCGAGGCGCTGACCCGCCGCGGCGACGTGCTGACCGAGCTCGGCCGGCGTGACGAGGCTCGCGCGTCCTGGCAGCAGGCCCTCGTGCTCTACGACGAGCTGGACGACACCACCGGCAGCCGGTCGGTCAGGGAGCTGCTGTCCGGTGCGCTTCCTGCCACCGCAGCACGTCCCGGCAGCAGCTGATCAGCCTGTCCCGCAACGGTTTTGATCGCTCGGCGAAGTCGCCCTGCTGCCGCGCGTACTCGGCCCGGCCGGCCGGCGACTCGATCCGCACCGGCTCGTAGCCCAGTGCCGACAGGTCGTACGGGCTGGCCTTCATGTCCAGCTCGCGGATCTCCAGGGCCAGCTCGAAGCAGTCGGCCACCAGCTCCGACGGCACGTACGGCTCCAGCTTGTAGGCCGCCTTGTAGAGGTCCATGTTGCCGTGCAGGCAGCCCGGCTGCTCCAGCTCCACCTGCGACTCCCGAGTGGGCTGGATCGCGTTGCGCGGCCGGGCCGGCGGCGTGAAGAAGCGGAACGCGTCGAAGTGTCCACATCGGACCTGCGACGACTCGACCAGCTCGTCGGTTCCCTGGTGTCCCAACCGAAGCGGCCAGCCGAAGTGCCGGACCTGCGCCGGCGTCTGCCGGTACACCATGGCCCACTCGTGCAGCCCGAAGCAGTTCAGCCGCGGCGGCCGCGACACCGTCGCGCCCAGCAGCGCCAGGTAGAACTCGGCGGTGCGGACGCGGGGTTCGGTGCAGGCGGCCGGATCCAGCGTCACGCCGTCGGCGACCCGGTGATAGCCCTTGTAGGCCAGGAACTCTTCGGCGTTTCCCGCAAGGACCACACCGAGCCCGGGGTGCCAGCGCTCCAGCCGTCCCGGCCGTTGCGAGTAGTACGTGAACAGGAAGTCGTGCACCGGGTGCTTTTCCTTGGCCAGGCTGCGTTCCCGGTGCGGCTGCGTCCAGCGGCGGACCCGGTCGACGTGCGCGCGCTGCCGGGCCCGCCACTCGGGCTCGGTCAGCACCGTCGTCGCGTCCACCCAATAACGGTACGTCAGCCGCCGACCGCCTCCCGAGCGGCGGTCCTGGTGCGCAGCGTCGACACTGCGTACAGCAGGCCGGAGAGCAGGAAGCCCAGCACGATGCCCAGGTTGGTGATGGCCAGCGGGCTGTTGGCGATGCCGGCCGGCAACAGGAAGCCGGTGATCACGGCCAGGTGCGGGTCGGCCGAGGTGACCAGGCCCAGACCGACCACGGTGCCGATGACCATGGACCCGATGCCGGCCCAGTTGAACCGCCCGTAGCGGCCGTTGACGTCGTCAAGGGCGGCGGTGTCGTAGCCGTCGCGACGGTGCATCAGCAGGTCGACCAGGAACACCGCGGCCCACGCCGCCGCGGCCACGCCGGTGATCAGCAGGAACGCGATGAACACGCTGGCGAAGGTCGGCGCGACGAAGACCATGTAGACGCCGCCGACGATCATCAGCACGCCGTCGATGCCGGCCGTCACCGGCCGCGGCAGCCGCACGCCGATGGCCTGGAGCACCAGACCGGACGAATACAGGTCGACCGCGCCGGCCGCGGTGACGCTGAGGATCACGCTGATCAGGTACGGCACGAGGAACCAGGTCGGGGCCTGCGCGGCCAGCGCGCCGATCGGGTCCCGCCCGACCGCGGCGACCAGGGCCGGGTCGCTGGTCGACAGCAGCACGCCGACCAGCACCAGCAGCCCCTGGGTGACGCCGCCGCCGGCCGCGGTCCAGCCGAGAATGCTCCGGGAAGGCGTGCTTCGCGGCAGGTAGCGGGAGTAGTCGGCGCCGGCGGCCAGCCAGCCGAGGCCGGTGCCGGCCATCACCAGCACGATGCCGCCGAGGAAGATCACGACCGAGCCGGCGTGGCCGCCGGACAGGTCGAAGTGCAGGCGGGGCAGCACCACGATCAGGTAGACCACGGTGACCACGGCGGTGATCAGGGTCAGCCAGCGCTGCACCCGCTGGATCACGTGATAGCCGTAGACACCGAGCACGATCGTGCCGAGCGCGATCACGGCGAAGGCCAGCGCCATCGTGCCGGTGTTGCCCAGTCCGGGTGACAGCCGTTCGAGCACGGTCCGGGTGGCCAGCGCGCCGAGCGCGACACTGACGGTCTCCCAGCCGACCACGGTGAACCAGGTGATCAGGGTCGGCAGCCGGCTGCCCAGCACGCCGAACGCCGCCCGGCTCAGCATCATCGCCGGCGCGCCGCCGCGCGTGCCGGCGATCGCCACCGCGCCGACCAGCGGGTACGACAGGCAGATGCCGATGACCACGGCCAGCATGGCCTGCCACCAGTTCAGCCCGACCGCCACGACCAGCAGGCCGTAGCCGACCGGCAGCATGCTCAGGTTGGCCGCCGACCACACCCAGAACTGCCGGCGCGGCGTGCCGTAGCGCTCCGCGTCCGGCACGTGCTCGATGCCCCGCTGCTCGAGTCCTAGTCCTTCGGCCCTGGCCCCATCGACAGTCACCATCCGTGTCTCCCCGTTCACTCGCCCGGCATCACCGTAGCGGGGCACCCGGTGATCAGACCACGGCCTGTTCCCACTCGATGTGGTGCGCGTACAACCAGGCACGGGACTGTTGCCGGTCGTTCAGCTGCTCCGACAGGACCTCGTCGCCGCTGTCCTGGGTGGCCCCGTCGTTGGCGCTGGTCGCGACCAGCCGCTCCACCCGTTCCCGGCGGATCCGCTCGTACGCCGCGAACGCCGCGTCGCGCGGCAGGTCCCGCAGGCACTGGGCCAACACGACGGAGTCCTCCAGCGCCATCGACGCGCCCTGGCCGGCCGCCGGCGACGCGGCGTGCGCGGCGTCGCCGACCAGCACCATCGGGCCGCGGTGCCACCGCGGCGTGGACGGCAGGTCGTAGGCGTTGCCGCCGATGATCTCGTCCCAGGTGGCCTCGATGATCCGGCGCGACGGCGTGGTGTCGGCGATGAAGAACTCGGCGGCGCGCCGCCGCCAGCCGTCGATGGAGGTGCCGACGATGGCTTCACGGGTCAGTTCCGGGGCCGGCAGTCGGGCGAACCAGAACGTCTCGCCGAGCGGGGAGGTCGTGTAGCCGAAGAAGGCCCGCTTGCCCTGGATCATGCGGTACGCGTCGGTGGACAGCGGCAGCGTCGCGTCGTCGGTGTAGCCGTACAGGATGTTCAGCCCGGTGTAGCGCGGCTCCGGCGCGGTCGGGTCGATCAGCGTCCGCACCCGCGAGTGGATGCCGTCCGCCCCGACGAGCACGTCACCGACCTCGGATGAGCCGTCCTCGAAGACGGCGCGAATCCGCTCGCCCGCCGGCACCGCGTCGACCAGCCGCTTTCCGTTGACGACTGGAATTCCGCGGCGGCGTGCCTCTTCGGTCAACGCCCGATAGAGCGCCGAGCGGCGCATGGTCCGCGGGTCGTGGCGGGTCTGGAGCTGGCCGGCGATGTGCTGTCGGCCGAGCACCTGGCCGGTGCCGCTGAGGAACTCCACTGTCGTCGCGGGGAAGGAGACGGCCTCGACCACGTCGGCCGCGTCCACCGCCGCGAGCGCGTCCATGCCGTTGTTCATGATGGTCAGGAAGGCCCCGACGTCGTCGCCGCCGACCGGATAGGCCTCGTACACCCCGACGTCGATGCCGGCCTTGTGCAACGCCAGCGCCGTCACCGGTCCGGCCACACCGCCCCCGACGATCAGCATCCTGGTCATGGATCGGTGATCGTACCGGCACTGTTCGTGGTGGTCCGGGAGCCAAATCTATGATTGTGTGAACAAATTCGCCGCCGCCGCGTGATGGGAAGGGGACTGCGCGTGACCATCGGTCGCCGTCGCCTGCTGGGCCTGGGACTCGGCGCACTCGGCGCCGCCGCGCTGGCCGGCTGCGCGCCGCCGGGCGCGAATCCGGTGAACGCCGAACCGACGATCCCGGCGGCCGGGCCGGGCGAGAAGATCACGCTGACCTACTGGGCCTGGCTCAAGGATTTGCAGAAGGTCGCCGACATCTGGAACGCCAAGAACCCGAACGTGCAGGTCGAGGCGGTGTTCAGCCTGGGCGGCAACAGCGGCGGCTACCAGAAGATGTACTCGGCGCTGGCCGCGGGCGGCGGTCCCGACCTGGCCCAGGTCGAGCTTCGCAGCGTGCCGGAGTTCATGCTCGTCGGCGGCCTGGTCGACCTGGCTCGCTACGGCGCCGAGCAGTACCGGTCGCGCTACGACGAGGCGGCGTGGGACCAGGTCACCTTCAACGGCGGCGTGTTCGCGATCCCGCAGGACACCGGCCCGATGGCCTGGTACTACCAACCCGCGGTGCTGGCGAAGGTCGGCGGGCAGCCACCGACCACTTGGGACGAATGGGCCTCGTTGGCCGAGGAGCTGCACAAGCGGGATCCGAGCGTGTACCTGGAGGCCTTCTCGGTGGCCGACGCGTCGCCGTTCATGGCGTACGCGGCCCAGGCCGGCGGAAAGTGGTTCACTCCCACCGAGAACGGCTGGATCGTCAACCTCACCGACGACGCGACGCTGACCGCGGCCCGGTTCTTCGACAAGGCCATCGACAGCGGCTACGTGCAGACCGGCTACGACCCGTACAGCCCGGGCTGGACCGCCGCCGCCGGCAACGGCCAGATCGCCGCGCTGACCGGCGCGTCCTGGGGCGACGCCCTGGTGGAGACGATCGGCACCGGCGCGGGCAAGTGGCGGGTGGCGCCGATGCCCAAGTGGCCCACCGGTTCCGGCTCGACGGCGCTGGGCGGGTCGAGCGCGGCGATCCTGGCCAACAGCCGCCATCCCAAGGAGGCGCTGGACTTCGCGGTGTGGATGACCACCAGCCCGGAGGCGATCGACGCGCTGATCAAGTACTGCGGCATCGGCTGGTCGCCGGCCCGTGACTACATCGGCGCGCAGCGCCAGCAGCCCAGCGAGTTCTTCAGCGGGCAGAACTACAACACCGAGATCTTCGTGCCGGCGGCCGAGCAGCAGCCCAAGGACTGGCGCTGGGGACCGATCACCCAGCGCACCCTCAACGCGCTGTCGGACAACTTCCGGCGCAAGATCACCGCCGGTCAGTCCCTTGTGGATAGTCTGCACCTGACCCAGCGGACCACTGTGGACACCATGCGGCAGATCGGTCTCACCGTGCTGGAGGCGAAGTGACCACGACCGCGCCGGCGACGGCCCAGCCGACCGCCGTGAAGACCAATGCCCCACAACGGCACCGACGCAAGCTACTGGGCGCACCCTGGCTGTTGCTCGCGCCGTTCCTGGCCCTGTTCGCGCTGACCGTGCTCGTGCCGGTGATCCTGGCCGTGGTGCAGAGCTTCACCCACATCAGCCGGGCCGGCCTGTTCGGCGAGAAGGGCGTGTCGGGCGGCTTCGCCGGCTTCGCCAACTACGCGGAAGCGTTGTCGGACGGCAACTTCCTCGGCGCGATCGGGCGGGTGCTGCTGTTCGGCATCGTGCAGGTGCCGGTGATGACGGTGTTCGCCACCGTGCTGGCCCTGCTGCTGGAGTCGGCCTCCGCGCGCTGGCCGGCGTTCTTCCGCGCCGCCTACTTCCTGCCGTACGGCATTCCCGGCGTGATCGCCACCATCCTGTGGTCGTTCCTGTACGTGCCGGGCCTGAGCCCGATCATCGACGTGGGCAAGCTGGTCGGGCTGGACATCGACTTCCTCGGCCCGAACACCGTGCTGTGGTCCATCGCCAACATCGTCACCTGGACCTACACCGGCTACAACATGCTGGTCATCGTGGCCCAGCTGAAGTCGATCCCGTCCGAGATCTACGAGGCGGCCAAGGTGGACGGCGCGTCACCGCTGCGCATCGCCGCCTCCATCCAGCTGCCGCTGATCCGGCCGGCGCTCGTCCTGAGTGTCGTGTTCTCCATCATCGGCACGCTCCAGCTGTTCGTGGAGCCGCTGGTGCTCAGGACGGTCGCGCCGGCCATCGTCACCGAGTACACGCCCAACCTGAGCGCCTACAACAACGCCTTCGCCTACAACGACTACGGCGTGGCCTCGGCCGAGGCCGTGATCATCGCGATCGCCGCCTTCGTGCTGTCGTTCGGCTTTCTCGCCTGGACCAACCGGAGGGGGCGGTCATGACCACCAGGAACACCGGCTGGACCATCGTGGTCACCGGCCTGCTGACCATCGTCGCGATCTACTTCCTGGTGCCCGTGTACTGGGTCGTCGTGGCCGCGACCAAGTCGTCCGGGGACCTGTTCACCACGCCCGGCTTCTGGTTCGGGCGCACCGTGCAGCTGTGGCACAACGTGGTGGAGGTGTTCACCGCCTCCGACGGGATCTACCTGCGCTGGCTGCTCAACAGCGTGCTCTACGCCGGCGTCGGCGCGCTGGGCGCGACCTACCTGGCCGCGGCCGGCGGCTACGCCATCGCCAAGTACGACTTCCCCGGCCGCAACCTGGTGTTCGGCGCCGTGCTCGGCGGTGTGCTCGTGCCCAGCACGGCCACCGCGCTGCCGCTGTTCCTGCTGTTCAGCAAGCTGGGGCTGACCAACACGTACTGGGGCGTGTTGCTGCCGGCGATGGTCTCGCCGTTCGGCTTCTACCTGTGCCGGATCTACGCGCAGGCCACCGTGGACGACTCGGTGCTGGAGTCCGGCCGGCTGGACGGCGCCGGCGAGCTGCGGATCTTCCACTCCCTGGTGCTGCGCAGCATGGCCCCGGCGCTGGTCACCGTGTTCCTGTTCCAGCTGGTGGGCATCTGGAACAACTTCCTGCTGCCGCTGATCATGCTGGCCGACGACAAGCTGTACCCGATCACGCTGGGGCTCAACGCCTGGCGCAGCCAGGTCGACCGGTCGCCGCAGTTCTACGAGCTGACCATCGGCGGCCTGCTGGTGTCGGTGATCCCACTGGCGATCGCCATGGTCTTCCTGCAGCGGTACTGGCGCGGCGGCCTGACAGATGGTTCTGTGAAGGGTTGACGGCGTGACGTACTACGAGGACTTCTCCCCCGGCGCCAACCGGCTGCCGCCACGCTCGTGGGTGCGGTCCAGCGCTCCCACGCTGTCACTGAACGGTGACTGGAAGTTCAAGCTGTGGCCCTTCGCCGACGCCCCGCCGGCGGAACCGGCCGACGAAGACCTGGCCGACTGGGACACGCTGCCGGTCCCGTCGCACTGGGTGCTGCACGGCGACGGCCGCTACGGGCGGCCGATCTACACCAACATCAAGTATCCGTTCCCGGTCGATCCGCCGTACGTGCCGGACGAGAACCCGACCGGGGACCACGTCCGGGTGTTCACCCGGCCGGACTGGGACGTCGACCGGTACGTGCTGCGCTTCGACGGCGTCGAGTCGACGTACAAGGTGTGGCTGAACGGCGCCGAGGTCGGCGTGGGCAAGGGCAGCCGGCTGGCCACCGAGTTCGACGTGACGGATCTGCTGGCGCCGGGCAAGAACTCCTTGCTGGTACGGGTGCACCAGTGGTCGGCGGCGACATATCTGGAGGACCAGGACCAGTGGTGGCTGCCCGGCATCTTCCGTGACGTCACCCTGCTGGGCCGGCCGTCGGCCCGCATCGACGACGTGTGGCTGCGGACGGAGTACCACCGGGGCAGCGGGGTCATCCACCCGGAGGTGACCGGCACCTTCCCGATCACCCTGTCCGTGCCGGCGCTGGACGTCTCGGTGACGTGGCAGTCGGCCGCTGATGTTTCGCCGCTTGAGGTCGGCGTGGTGGAGCCGTGGAGCGCGGAGTCGCCGCACCTGTACGACTGCACGGTTTCGGCCCAGGCCGAGACCGTCCACCTGCGACTCGGCTTCCGGACGGTGGCCATCGAGGGCGACCAGTTCCTGGTCAACGGGAACAAGGTGATGTTCTACGGCGTGAACCGGCACGAGACACATCCCGTGCTGGGCCGGGTGTTCGACCTCGACCACACGCGGCGGGACCTGCTGCTGATGAAGCAGCACAACATCAACGCCATCCGGACGAGCCATTACCCGCCGGACCCACGCGTGCTGGAACTGTGCGACGAGCTCGGCCTGTGGGTCATGCTGGAGTGCGACCTGGAGACGCACGGCTTCGAGTTCGATGACTCCATTGTGGACAATCCGTCCGAGGACGTGCGCTGGCGGGACCAGTTCCTGGACCGCATGGAGCGGACGGTCGAGCGGGACAAGAACCACCCGTCGATCGTGATCTGGTCGCTGGGCAACGAATGCGCCACCGGCCGGAACATGGCCGCGATGGCCCAGTGGACACACGAGCGCGATCCCGGCCGGCCGGTGCACTTCGAGCGGGACCACGCCAGCGCGTACACCGACATGCACTCCCGGATGTACGCCACGCTGGCGGAGCTGGCGGCCATCGCCACCACCGGCAACGCGTCCGAGGGCAACCTGCGTCCGGAAGAGGCCGTGCGGCAACGGAATCGGCCGTTCGTGCACTGCGAGTACGGGCACGCCATGGGCAACGGCCCGGGCAGCCTGGCCGACTACCAGGCCGTGTACGAGCAGTATCCGCGGCTGCACGGCGGCTTCATCTGGGAATGGCGTGACCACGGCATCCTGACCAAGACCGCCGACGGAATCCCGTTCTACGCCTACGGCGGCGATTTCGGCGAGGTCGTGCACGACGGCAACTTCGTGATGGACGGCATGGTGCTGCCCGACGGCACACCGTCGCCGGGGCTGGCCGAGTACGCGGCCGTGATCGCGCCGATCGTGTTCGGCGACGAGCCCGGCACGCTGCGCAGCCGGTACCACAGCATCGACACCTCGGCCGTGCGGTTCACCTGGCGGCGCGAGGTCGACGGGGTCGAGGTCGGCACGGACGAGATCGAGCTAAATCCGGTGCCGCCGGGTGGATCCGGCCGCTTCGAGCTGCCGCCGGAGGCTCTCGACGTCGCCGTCGAGGGCGAGACCTGGCTGACCCTGGAGGCCGTCTCCGGTCACGTCGTCGGCTTTCGGCAGTACAAGCTGTCTTCACCGGAGCGCGTTTCCCTCGCGCCGGCCAAGAATCTCGGCGGCGCGATCTTCGATCCCCGCACGGGTTCGTTGCTGCGTATCGGAAACGTGGACATCTCCGGTCCACGCCTGGAGCTGTTCCGCGCACCCACGGACAACGACATCCGAGCCGGCGGCTGGCTGTGGCACGAGCGGGGCCTCGACCGGCTCGAACACCGGATCCGGAACGTGCGGATCGACGACGACTCCGTCACCGTGTCGGTTCGCGTCGCCGCCGCCACCGCCGGCCGGTGCATCGAGGTCACCTACCACTGGTTCGGCGTCTCGGACGGCGTCGCACTACGCGTGGACGCCGTGCCCAGCCAGGGTTGGGACTGCACCTGGCCGCGCCTCGGCGTCCGGTTCGAACTGCCGGCCGTGGACCAGGTCTCGTGGTTCGGCACCGGGCCTTTGGAGTCCTATTCGGACAGTTCAACCGCCGCACGGGTCGGGCGGTTCGACAGCTCCGTCGACGACCTGAACGTCATCTACTCCAAGCCGCAGGAGACCGGGCACCGCCCGCAACTGCGGTCGCTGAACCTCGACGGCCGGCTGCGGATCGACACCGTGCCCGATCGGACCGGCCATCGTCCCGGCTTCAGCCTGTCCCGCCACACCCCGCAACAGATCGCCGCCGTTGCCCATCCGTACGAGCTGCCGGCCAGCGACCGCGTCTACCTGTTCGTCGACAACGCCCAGCACGGCCTCGGCTCCGCCGCCTGCGGCCCCGACGTCCTCCCCCAGTACGCCAACTACCCAGCCTCCCACACCTTCACCCTCCTGTTCAAAGCCTGAAGTTCGGAAGGGACCATTCCTCCACTCGGAGTGGAGGAATGGTCCCTTCACCGCTTTGGAGCGAGTTACTCCGCGACCCCGGGTCGAGGAAAGACCCCTCCCGTCAAGGCAGCAGGACGATCTGCGTGACGAAGGGCAACAGTCGGGCGGCGGCCGGGTCGGCGTCGAGCGGCACCGCGACCGGCGTCCGCCCGGTCGCGACGGCCAGCCTCTTGGCCGCGAGGTCCACATCGGACGGTGTGGTCTCCTCGGCCCAGCGCCGCACCGGCGTCATCGGATCGAGGTGCTGCTCATGATGCGCCTGCAAGCCGGCGGCCACGGCGTCGCGCCAACACAAGCCGGCGGCCACGCCGACCTCGGCGTGCGGCGAGGACTGCTCCAGCCACACCCGGCGGCGCGCGCCGGTGATCAGGTCGGTGCCCCAGGCCCAACCCCGGCCGGCGGCCAACGCGCCGTAGCTCGCCATCGCCGCGAGCACGGCCCGCACCCTGGCGGTCTCGGGATCCTTGGCCCAGGCCAGCACCCGGTGCGCCGGCCAGCGGCGCAACGGGTCGGCCACGGTGGCCCAGCTGACGACGCCGGCCTGCTCGACGGCGGAGAGCAGGCCGACATGCCGGTCAACGAACGCCGGCAGCCGGTCCAACAGTTCCTTGGGCGTCACCGGCTCGGCCGACGGCGCCGCCCCGATCGGGCCGCCCCACTGGTAGCGGTGCTCGGTGATCTCCAGCGTGTCCCGGTCCAGCCGCAGCAACGTCGGCTCCGCGGCCGAGGCGGCGCCGGTGAGGTAGCGGAAGCAGGTCAGCGCCGTCTGCGCCCCGATCAGCGCGGCGGTGACGGGCTCCACCTCGGCCTTCGGGCGGGCTTCGAGCAGCAGCGCGCCCGATTCGTCCAGTCGGCCCTCATAAGCCGCGGCCATCAATGCGCCCGGCACGCGCTTGGGCAATACGGCCGGTTCCTCCTCCGGCGCCAACCGCCGCCAGGCGGCTTCGGTCGGCCGCCCGCCCGGGGCGTGAACAGGCGTTATCCAGACGTCGCGGCCGCGGATGAACACCTGGGTCAGCGACACGTTCGCGTCCCGGCAGCGCCGGCCCATCTCGATCAGCTCGCCGAAATCGGACGAGACGTGCACGACCAGATCGGTCTCGGCAAGATACGTCCCGATTCGGTCGACCTGATCGGTCAAGACGTGTTGAAATTCGTCGCGTGCCGCGTATTCCGGCACGGAACCGGTGGTGAAGACCCGAGCCTGCCGCCAACCGGTGCCGAGGCCGGCACGCAGCACGGCGCCGAGCACCGCCCCCTCGCCGACCACGGCCACCCTGGCCTGACGGAACCGGTAGAACCCCTGCTCAGACGGGGCATTCTCGATCTCGGAGCGGTATTCGGCAGCCTCGGCCACGGTCAGGCCGACGATCGCCTCGGTGCACTGGCTCACGACGACTCACCGTGCCGCGCCGCGGCCGGCACGCCGCTGGAAGGGTAGCCAAGAGGTGAACACCGTGCCGGTGTCACCCATTTTCCGTCGCGGCCGGGAATAAACGGCAGCGCCCATGGCAACGTCCACCATGAAATGCCTTCTTTCAACGTGGTTTCCCCCGTCAACTACTCTAGGCATTCCATAAGACGGTGATCGCGAAAGCGGCCTTTCGTCCGTCCGAGTTGGCACGAACTCACGGTTTCGTGGCCCGCATCACAGGCTGTCGACCAGTGCCCGCACCGCGGGATCCCGAATCTCGAACACGTCGAGCACACCGATGCGGACCAGTGCCGGCTTCAACTCCCGCAGCTGCCGCACGATCGCCTCCCACTGAGCGCTGCTCGGCTCGACCTCGGCCAGCGCGTGCACATTGCCGATGAACGCCGCAACCGATCCCTTGCGCACGTACTCGCCGCCGAATTCCGTGCCCTCGGCGCCGTCGGGCAGCACATCTTCCGGCCTGACGGGCTGATTACCCATGGCTTCCTCCTCAAATCAGCTTGCGTGCCATCTGCACGCATCGGCAACTGTAACCAAGTTGCGTGCCACTTGCACATATCAGCTCAGTGAGGCCCGTCACGTATCTGGAGCGTCCAGAATGGATGGGCAAAGCGAATTGCCCTTGCCCCCAAGACTCCTTGACTTTTCGGACACGCGTGGCCACTATCCGGCAAGGCTTTTCCCTGTTCCCGGCCTCGGCGCTCAGCGGCTACGCGTGGCCGGGCGCAGGCCTTTTTCCCTGCTCTCCGCCCTGATCCCCAGCTGGTCACCAGGTGCGATGGAGCGCGACCTCGAGAGGGCGGAAATGAGCGAGGAGACCGCGGCCCGGCCGCGTCGGCGCCGGCTGTGGCTGGTGGCGCCGGTGGTGCTCGTGGTGGTCACCGCGGCCAGCCTGAGCGTGTACTTCGCGGAGCGCGCGCAGAGCCAGACCGAGACCGTGCTGGGTGACGCGAGCCCGGCCGACCGCGTCGAAGTGCTGTTCTACGTGCAGAAACTCGACCCGCAGAGCCAGATGCTGTCGGCCCAGGTCAGCATCGACCCCAAGGGCCGCTACGCCGACTCCGACGGCGCCCCGGCCAAGGACGTCGTCCTGCACGTGGCCGCGATCAAGGGCGACACGCTGACCTTCAAGGCCGGCAAGAACCCGGGCATCAACGACGTGCAGGTGCCGCTGTCCGACGGCGTCATCACCGACTACCCGTTCGACGGCTACCAGATCGACTTCGGCTTCCTGGCCGAGAGCAACGGCGAGGCCGCGCCGGTGGCCGTCACCTTCGCCAGCGGCGACACCTTCTTCGCCATCCACCCGGGCGCCACCAAGGTCGACGACGGCGTGCTGAGCTTCTCCGCCGACACCAGCCGCACCGTCGGCATGTTCGCCTTCGCCCTGTTCATCATGGCGTTCATGTGGTGCCTGAGCATCGCCGCGGTGATCGCCGCGACCTTCGCCATCGCCGGCCGGCACGGCCTGCTGTGGCCGTCCATGAGCTTCATGGGCGCGCTGCTGTTCGCGCTGGTGCCGCTGCGCAACGCGGTTCCCGGTGGCCCGCCGATCGGCTCGGTGATCGACTTCGCCGCGTTTTTCATCGCCGAGGCGCTGATCTCGCTGTCGCTGATCTGCACGGTTGTCGTCGGCTACCGGGTCGAGCTGCGCAAGAAGGCCGAAGTCGCCTAGACCTTGACCTGACCGGCGGCGACCTCGGCCGCGTAGCCCTCGTAGGCCGGCACGTAGCCGGCGTCGCGATCGGCCAGCACGTGCACGGGGCCGCCGCCGGTGTAGCCCTGCTCGCGCAGCGCCACCTTGCGGCTCTTGAACGTGGACGTCTGCTCGACCTCGTCGACCACCCTGAGGAACAGCGGAATCGCGTAGCCGGGCAGGCGTTTGGCCAGATGCCGGGCCAGGCCGGCCCCGTCGAGCTCGGCGCCGTCGCGCAGCTTGACCGCGGCCATGCCGGCCCGGCCGTCCGCGCCCGGCACCTCGACGCCGTACACCACGGCCTGCTCGATCGCCGGCCACTCGTCCAGCGCGCCCTCGACCTCGGTGGTGGCCACGTTCTCGCCCTTCCAGCGGAAGGTGTCGCCCAGCCGGTCCACGAAGGCGACATGGCCCCAGCCCTGGTCCCGAACCAGGTCGCCGGTGTTGAACCAGCTGTCGCCGCGCCGGAAACCGTTGCGCACCAACTTCTTCTCGGTGGCCTCGGCGTCGGTGTAGCCGTCGAACGGGGCCCGGTCGGTGACCTTGGTGATCAGCAGGCCGACCTGGCCGGCGCCGACCTTGCGCAGGTGGCCGTCGGCGCCGCGAGCCGGCTGCCCGGTGTCACTGTCGAAGGCGACGACGGCGAACGGCAGCGGGCACATGCCGGCCGTGCGCTCGAGGTTGAAGGCGTTGATGAAGGCCAGGTTGCACTCGCTGGCCCCGTAGAACTCGGCGACGCGGCCGATGCCGAAACGCCGGGTGAACTCGTCCCAGATCTCCGGCCGCAGCCCGTTGCCGACCATGACGCGGACCCGGTGCGTGCGCTCGTTGGGCCGCACGGGCTGGTTGAGCAGGTACCGGCAGAGCTCGCCGATGTAGCAGAACGCGGTGGCGCGGGTGCGCTGGATGTCGTCCCAGAACCGCGAGGCCGAGAAGGTGCGGCCCAGCGCGAAGGTCGCGCCGGCGCCGAGCACCGAGGACAGCGAGACCGTGAGCGCGTTGTTGTGGTACAGGGGAAGGCAGCAGTACAGGGTGTCGCCGGAGGTGAGCCGCACGCCGAGGTGGCCGAGGCCGGTCATCGCCTTGAGCCACCGGAAATGGCTCATCGAGCTGGCCTTGGGCAGTCCCGTGGTGCCGGAGGTGAAGACGTAGAACGCCTTGTCCCGGGCGTGGATGAGCGGCGTCTGGACCGGGTCGTGGTCGTCGGCGCTGATCGCCGCCTCGTCCATGTCCAGGTAGCCGACGGGCGCGGTGTCGCCGTCCGGCAGGCACAGCACGGTGCCGCGAATGTCGTTGGCCGGCACGGACTTCAGCGCATCGAGGCACTCGCTGCCGAAGATCAGCACGGTGCTGTCGAGCAGCTTCTGGCTGTGGTTCAACACATCGCCGCGCTGGTGGTGGTTGAGCATGCCGGCGGTGGCGCCGAGCTTGACCACCGCGAGCGCGGCCAGCAGCGTCTCCGGCCGGTTCTCGGCCAGGATGCCGACCGTGCTGCCGGGCCGCACGCCGTGGGCGTTGAGCACGGCCGCGTAGCGGTTGACCCAGAGATTGGCCTGGCCGTAGGTCAGCTCGGTGTCCTCGAAGCGCAGGAACGGCCGGTCCGGGTGCCGGTGCGCGGCCCGCTGGAACACGTGGCCGACCGAGTCGCGGCTGGTCGGGCCGATGGTGGCCAGGCCGAACGCGCCGTGCAGCAGGCTGGGCGCGTCCAGCGCCAGGCCGGGCAGGGCCCGCACCACGTCGGCCAGGCCGATCCGATGGGCCGCAGACTGCTCGGTCGCGCTCATTGCCGCCATGCTACCGACCGGTAGGTACTGGGACAACGGTTCCCTACTTCGTGCGCAGGTCCGTGATCACCCAGCGGTCGCCTTGGTGCTGGGCCGTCACGGTGAGTTCGGCCGCGGCCAGGCTGCTCTGGTTGTTGTCGCCCCGGGTCGCGGACTGGTCCAGGAAGACCAGCAGCTGGGCGTGGTCACCCTGGAGCAGGGTCACGCCGCTGTCCACGACCGTGGTCGTGAGCATCAGCTTCTGCACCGGGGCCTGCTGCTTCACCTGCGCGAACAGGTCGTTGTACTGGTTTTCCGCGTTGCCCTTGAGGTTCTGCTTCGCGGCCTGCTCGGTGGCCGCGGTGTTGTCGTACCGATAGGAGAACACCTGGCCCAGCGCGGAGTTCACGTCCCCGATGACCTTGCTGGTGGCCGCCGGGTCGACCAGCGCCTGGTTGGCCGTGGCCGGCTCGTCCCACAGGTTAACCGCCTCGATACGGAACCAGCTTCCCAGTGCTACCAAGGCAATCGTCGCTGTGATGAGGTATTTCACGACCGCACCTGCACGGGGGCGAGGGCGCTGACCTGCCAGCCTTGCGCGGTGCGGGTGAGGTCGGCCTGGAACCGGGTGCGCTTGGACGTTTTCTGGCCGGTCTCCGGCGTGACGTCGAGCTGCACGGCGGCGATCAGCTTCGCGGTGCCGGCGCGCTGGTCCAGCGCCGTGACGGCGGTGTCCACGACCTGGGCGGTGGTGACGGTTTTGGCCTGTTCCAACTGTTTCCGGCTGTCCGTGCCGGTTTGCGCCAGTTGGTCGTGCAGGGAGCCGGTGGACACGGCCAGCCAGGACTTCAGGCCGTCGTCGATCCGGCGGTAGTCGAGGGTGTTCAGCGTGGCGATGTCGTGCTGGGCGGCCTGCGTGACGGCCTGCCGGTCCAGCGCGAACAGCCGCGCGTCGTCGTGGGCGGCGCTCCACCAGGACCAGCCGCCCCAGGCGGCGAACACCGCCGCCAGGATCACCACGATCTTCATCTCGGCTCCTATCCGTTCGGGGCGTTCTGGGCGCCGCGGACGCCCGTGCCGGAGCTCGGCGGCAGCGTGCAGCGGGCCTGCGTGTTCAGCGGCGTGGTCGTGGTGTCGAGTCCCGTTCGGCGGTCGGTGCCGTCGTAGCCGGCGGTGCAGCCGATCGGGTCGAAGAAGGTCAGCGACAGTCCGAAGTTGGCCGTGCCGTCGGCCACCGCGCCGGTGCCGGCGGCGATCGCCGGCGGGGTGGAGATCAGCAGCTGCTGGATGGCGTCGTGCCGGCCGAGGGCCACGGTCGAGGTCGTCAGCAAGTTGGCGATCAGCACGCCCAGGCTCGGGTCGGTGTCCCTGATCAGCTGGCTGACCTGCGTCGACAGCTGCGGCACGGTGCCGATCAGGCTGCGCAGGTCGGCGTCGGAGCCGGCCAGCTGCTCGGCGATGAGCTTGGCGTTGGCGCCGAACTGGGTGAGGGCTTGGGCTTCGTCGTTCTGGGTGTGTAGGACGGTGGTGGAGTCGGCAACCAGCTGGGTCAGCTGCGGCATGTGTTGGGTGGCCGCGTCGACGAAGGAATGCGTGCTGTCCAACAGGGTTTGCAGATCGGTGGTCGTGCCGAGGGTGGCCGTGTCGAGCTCGTCGACCAGGCTGGTCAGTTTGTCGGCCGGCACGCTCTGGACCAGGCTGTCGATGTTGGTCAGCAGGGTCTGCGCGGGCAGCGGGACCTTGGTCGCCTGCTGCGGGATCACCGACCCCTGGTGCAGGGTCGGACCGTCCGGCCTTCTCGGCCTGAGGTCCACGTACTGTTCGCCGACGGCCGATCGATTGGCCACGACCGCGTCGACATCTTCGGGGATGTCGTACTGATCGAGGTTCAGCGCCACGTCCACACCGTCGTCGCTCAGGCTGACCGTTTGGACCCGGCCGATCGGGACTCCGCGGTAGGTCACCTCGGCATTGGGGAAGATGCCGCCGGCGTCGGCCAGCTTCATCGTGACGGTATAGCCACCGGTGCCGAACAGGCCCACGTACCGGGCGGCGACGAAGGCCACCGCCGTCAGGCCGACCAGCAGGAACGCCGCCACCTTGAGTCGGACTCCGCTGGTCAGCATCAGTGGTCCTTGAGGTAGACGTTGAGGTAGTCGCCCTTGATGTCGTTCAGGACCTCGTCGGTGAAGGGAAAGGTCACCAGCACCTGCAACGCCTTCGGCAGGTTGTCGCCGGCCCTGGCCAGCTGCTGCAACGTCGGCTGGAGTGCCTTCAGGTCGGCGACGAGGTCGTCCCGGCTCTGGTTGACCGTGTCCACGGCCGTCCGCGAGAGGCGGTCAAGGGCATCGACCATGGTCGTCAGGCTGTCCTTCTGTTGCGCCAGCACGGCGATCCCCGGGGCGAGGCCGTCGATCGCACCGGTGATCTGCCCCTTGCGGTCGTCCAGGGTCTTGGCCAGCTTGGCGATGCCGTCCAACGCCTTGACGATGTCACTTTTGTGACTGTCCAGGTTCGTGACCAAGTTGTCCACTTTGGACAGCAGGTCGCGGACATTGGACTCGTTGCCGCCCAGAGCCAGGTTCACCTGCTGGGTGATGGTCTGGAGCTGGGCAACGCCGCCGCCGTTGAGCACCATCGACAACGCGCCCAGCACCTCCTCCACCTGCGGGTTTCGGTTGGTGCGGCTGAGCGGGATGCTCGCCCCGTCGGCCAGTGACGTCGGCCCGGGATTGCCGGCCAGCTCGACGTACTTCTCGCCCAGCAGGCTCGACTGCCGCAGGTAGGCGTGCGCATCGGCCGGCAGTCGCACGTCGCCGTTCACGGTCATCGCCACCAGTGCCGTCCAGCCGTCCGGGGCCAGCCTGATCGAGTCGACCCGGCCGACCGGCACGTCGTTGACCCGCACCGCCGCCTGCGGCACCAGGTCGAGCACATCGCCGAACCGCGCCGTCACGTGGTACGGCCGGCTGCCCACGTCGGCCCCGCCCGGTAACGCACAGGCCGTTACGAGCAGGATTGCCGACAGGACTAAGTAGTTGCGCATCAGCCCACCCCCGGCAGCGGCAGCACCGGCTGCTGGCCCGGCGCGAATTCGCGGATGTCGGCCCGGCCGGACAGCATCTTCGTCGCCGGGTCGTAGGCGTTCAGCACGTTGCCCAGGGCCAGCGGCGCCACCTTCAGCGCCTCGTCGAGCGACGCCTTCTCCTTGGCCAGCACCTGGCTCACCTGCGCCAGCTTGTCCACAGTGGACGCCAGCCGGCCCCGGTTGTCCTGGATGAACTGCTTCACCACGGCCAGCGCCCCGGCCAGCTCGCGCAGCGCCGCCCCCAGGTCGTCGCGATCCTGGGCCAGGAAGGCCGACACCTCGCCCAGCCGGTCGGTCACGTCCCGGACCTGGTCGTCGCTGCCGGCCAGCATCGCGGTGAATTTCTGGAGGGTGTCGACCGTCCCGGTGAAGTCGTCCTTGGACCCGGACAGCGTGCCGGCGGCCGAGGCCAGCTGCCTGACGGTGTCGTTCAGCTTGGCGCCGTTGCCGTCGAGCACCGCGGCACCGGTCCTGACCAGGTCGGACAGCGCGCCGTCGGCGTTCGCGCCGGTCGGGCCGAGCGCGGTGGCCAGCTGGTTCAGGCTGCCGTACAGCTGGTCCAGCTCGACCGGCGTGGCGGTGTTGTCCTCGCCGATCGTCGAGTCCTGGGGCAGCTCCGGGCCGGTCGTGTAGGCCGGCGCGAGCTGCACGAACCGGTCCGACACCAGGCTGGGAGCCATGATCACGGCCTTCGCGCCGCGGGGAACGGGCACGCCGGGCTCAACCGTCAGCCGGACCCGGACCTGCGTGCCCGCCGGCCGCACCTCGTCGACCGTGCCGACCTTGACGCCCAGCACCCGCACGTCCGAGCCGGCGTACACGCCCACCGCCTCGGTGAAGTACGCCGTCACGTGCAGCGGATCCCGGGTCGGCAGCGGTCCGAACACCGTGCTGGCGATGACCAGAAGCATGCTCATCAACTGGTTCATCAGTTCCCCCTCGCGCCCGGCGGCACGCAGTCGCGGCCCGGGGTCGCCGGCACCAGGCCGCACAGGTAGGTGTCGATCCAGCGGCCGTTGCCCATCGCGTTGTCCAGCAGGCGGTAGTACGGGCCGAGCAGGGACAGCCCCTTGTCCAGGTTCTGCTGGTTGCGTTGCAGCACCGCCGCGACCTGGTCCAGCTGGGTCAGCGTCGGACCGAGTTGGGTGTTGTTGTCCGCCACCATGCCTTTGAGCTGCTCGGCCAGCGCCACGCTGCCCGTCAGCAGCGCCCCGATCGCTTCCCGGCGTTGCTTCACCTCTTGCAGCAGCTGCGCCCCGTCGCCGATCAGCCGTTGGAACTGCTCGTCCCGGTCCGTCAGCGTTCGGCCGATCTTTGCCGTGCCCGCCAACAGTTCCTTGAGCTCCTCGTCTCGTGACGAGA
>DASWRQ010000012.1:0-31346 GCA_036403095.1 Kutzneria sp.
GCAGACCGACGACAGCATCTCCCCCACCAGCTGGTGCTACACCGCCGGCCTCAGCTACTACTCGACCAAGTCGCTGCTGCACTCGCTGGTCGACCGGGTCTGCAAGAACGGCAACCTCCAGCTGAACATCGCCCCGATGGCCGACGGCACCATCCCGGACCAGCAGCGCACGATCCTGCTCGGCATCGGCGACCACCTCAGGCGTTTCGGCGAGTCGATCTACGCCACCCGCGCCTGGACCGTCTACGGCGAGGGCCCGACCCAGATGGGCGGCGGCGGCCCGAAGGAGGGCACCAGCCGGGACATCCGCTTCACCCGAAGCAAGGACAACACGGTCCTGTACGCCACGGTCCTGGGCTGGCAGGGCAGCACCCTGACCATCACCACCTTGGGCTCCAACCAGGTCAGCCTGGCCTCGCTGAAGTCCGTGCAGCTACTGGGTTCCACCGCCGGGACCTACGTCGACCTGCCGACCCGCACCCAGGACGGCTCGGGGCTGCACATCACCATGCCCTCGACCAATCCCCCGTTCGACGCGCTGGCGTACGTGGTCAAGCTGACCTTCGCCGGCCCGATCCCGACTTCCGGCTCGGGCCCGTTGCCCACCGGCTGGGCACGGATCGCCAACGGCACCACGGGTCTGGTGCTCGACGGCGGCGGCAGCGTGGCCGCCGGCTCCCGGGTCAAGCAGTGGAACTGGGACGGCAGCAACAATCTCCAGTGGCAGCTGGTCGACGCGGGCGGCGGCTACTACCGCATCGTCAACCGCACCAACGGCCTGGTCATCGACAGCGGGGGCAACCCGGCCAACGGCGCCACCGCGGTGCAGACGACGTGGAACGGCAGCAACAACCAGCAGTGGCGGCTCAACAGCATGGGCAACGGCCTCTACCAGATCATCAATCGCGGCACCGGCACCGCGCTGGACGGCGCGGGCGACCGCACGGTCGGCGACGCCGCGGTCCTGTGGGCTCCGAACAACAACACCAACAACCAGTGGACCATCGCAGCCGTCTGACCCCAGGGAGACACATGGCAAGCAAGCTGCTCCTCCGAGCCGGACTGGCCGTCGCGCTCGTGCTCGGCGCGCTGTTCGCGGTCAACTCCGCGCCCGCGCCGGCCCGCGCCGCCACCAGCCTGGCCTGTGACATCTACGCCGCCGGCGGGACGCCCTGCATCGCGGCCCACAGCACCACCCGGGCGCTGTTCGCGGCCTACAACGGTCCGCTGTACCAGATCCAGCGCACGTCCGACAAGAAGTACCTCGACATCGGCCTGCTCGCCGCCGGCGGCGTGGCCGACTCGGCGCCGCAGGTCACGTTCTGCGCCAGCACGTCCTGCACCATCACGAAGATCTACGACCAGAGCACCAACCACAACGACCTGCCGGTCTCGTGGGGCGGCTTCTGGCACGGCCCCGGGCCCAACGGCTCGGACGTCGGGGCCAACGCGATGGCGCTGCCGGTGACGGTCGGCGGCCATCCGGCGTACGGCATCAGGAACACGCCGGGCACCGGGTACCGGATCGACGTGGCCAAGAACGCGCCGACCGGGTCCCACCCCGAGGGCGTCTACATGGTGACCTCGTCGAACTACGTGAACAACCAGTGCTGCTTCGACTACGGCAGCGGCGAGACCTCGCACAACGACACCGGCAACGCCACCATGAACGCGATCGAGTGGGGCACCGCGTGTTGGTTCGGCGGCTGCGTCGGCAACGGCCCGTGGGTCGAGGCCGACTTGGAGAACGGCATGTACCACACCGGAACGGGCTCCAACAAGGACCCGAACAATCCCGGCGTGCACTTCCCGTTCGTCAGCGCGTGGGAGAAGAACAACGGCACCAGCAACTTCACCCTCAAGTACGGCAACGCCACCAGCGGCGGCCTCACCACCCCGTATTCGGGCGCGCTGCCCAGGGGCTACTCGCCGATGCGGACCGAGGCGTCGATCCTGCTCGGCACCGGTGGCGACAACAGCAACGGCGGCGTCGGCGAGTTCTTCGAGGGCGCGGTGACCTCCGGCTTCCCCTCCGATGCCACGGAAACCGCCGTGCAGGCGGACATCGTCGCCGCCGGTTACTCGGCCGGCACCGGCGGCGGCGGCACCAGCGGCGCCGTGCACAACACTGCGTCGAACCGGTGCCTGGACGTCAACGGCAACACCACCACGACCGGCACCCAGCTCCAGATCTGGGACTGCAACGGCGGCAACAACCAGTCCTGGACCCGCGACCCCTCCGGGCAACTGAGCGTCTACAGCGGCTCCAGCATGCGCTGCGCCGACGCCAGCGGCCAGGGCACCACCCCCGGCACCAAGGCCATCATCTGGACCTGCAACGGCCAGACCAACCAGCAGTGGACCGTCAACGCCGACGGCACCATCAAGGGAGTCCAATCCGGACTCTGCCTCGACCTCGTCAACTCCGGCACGACCAACGGCACCCTCGTCCAACTGTCCACCTGCAACGGACAGCCGAGTCAGAAGTGGACAATCGGCTGATCCCCTGACCGGTCGTCCGGGAGAGAACGGGCGGTGCTCCCGGGGGACCGAAACCGGGCACGGCGCGCAGGGCGCGCCGTGCCCGGTCCTTTGTTCCCGGGGTGGGTCACGTAGACCTTCGATGATGGCGAACCGGAAGCGGTGATCCCCCGTCCGAGGACGGGGGATCACCGCTTGTCGTGCGTCAGCAGGTGGAGTCGGTCCGGGTCAGCGTCGGAGTCCTTGCCCTGACCCACCGAGGGTCCACTGCTGGTTGGAGCCGCCGTTGCACGTCCACAGCTGGACGAGCGTGCCGCTGGCCGTGGAGCGGCCGGCGACATCAAGACACAGACCCGATTGGACGCCGGTGATGGCGCCGTTGGCGTTGACCTGCCACTGCTGGTTGACCTGCCCGTTGCAGGACCAGACCACGGTCTTGGTGCCCGCCGAGGTTCCGTTGCCGTAGGCGTCCAGGCACATCGTCGAGCCGCCGGCGGTGACGGTGAGCTGGTTGGCGGCAGTGTGCGTCCACGCCTGGCTCGCCCCGCCGGTGCAGGCCTGGATCTGCACCTGTGTGCCGGCCGTGGTCGACGAGTCCAGGCACTTGCCCGCGCCGACCGCGTGCAGTCCGCCGTTGGTCGGCTGGCCGCCGCCGTTGTCCAGGCCGAGGAAACGGATAGCGTAGGCCGCCATGCCGTTCTGCGGCAGGGCATGTCCCACACCCGAGATGCTGTACGCCTCGATGTCGACGGTCCCGCCGCCGTCCGCGTAGCGGGTTCGGGTCCACCCCGACTGCGGGCTGTCGGTGGCGGTCGGGGTCTGGCTCAGGCCGAAGACATTGGTCCACTGCTTGATCTCTTCGCCGAAGTTCTGGTAGTAGAGCGTGGTGTCGGCGGTGCCGTGCCACAGCTGCATCCGCGGCCGCGGCCCGCTGTAACCCGGGTACGCCCCGCGCACCAGATCGCCCCACTGCTGCGGCGTCTTGCTCACCTTGCCCTGCGCGCACTGCGAGTTCCACTGCGAGCCGTCGGTCGTGGCGAAACAGCCGAAGGGCACGCCCATGAACGCGGCGCCGGCCTTGAACACGTCCGGATAGTCGCCGAGCATGACGTTGGTCATCATCGCGCCGGAGGACTCGCCGGTCACGTAGACCCGGCCGGCGTCGCCGTTGTTGTGCTGCTCGACGTACCTGATCATGGACACCAGGCCGGCCGGGTCGTTGTTCCCGTTGTGGGTCAGCGAACTCGGCGAGGACACGTCCCAGCAGTCGTAGCTGCGGGTGACCGACGGGTAGATGACGACGAAGCCGTACTGGTCGGCGAGAGCGGCGAACTGGGTGCTCGAGTAGAGGTACGGGCCCGATCCCTGACAGCCGTGCAGCGCCAGCAGGATCGGTGGGTGCTGCTGGACGTTGTTGGGCACGTACTCGTACATCTGGAGGTTGGACGGGTTGTTGCCGAAGTTGGTGACCTGGGTCAGCGACGCCGCCGGCGCGGCGGCGGCCGGCGCGGCCACACACAGGGCGGCGCCGGTGGCCGCCGCCACCACCGCCGTCAGTATCCTTCTGAGTCTCATGCTGCTCCTTCCAGGCACGCTCAGCCGAGCCGCCACTGCTGGTTGGGCTGCCCGTTGCAGGTCCACAGCTGGACCAGTGCGCCGTTGCCGGTGGCGCCGCCGCTGACGTCCAGGCACAGTCCGGACTGGACGCCGCGGACGCTGCCGTCGGCGTTGATCCGCCACTGCTGGTTGGCCTGGCCGTTACAGGCCCAGGTGATCACCCTGGTGCCCGGACTCGTGCCCTGGCCGTTGGCGTCGAGGCACAGCTGGGAGCCGTTGGTCACGCTGAGCTGGTTGGTGTCGCTGTGGGTCCAGACCTGGCTCGCCCCGCCGGTGCAGTCCTGGATCTGCACCTGGCTGCCCGATGCGCCCGCATTCAGGCACTTGCCCGCGCCGACGGCGTGCAGGGGGCCGGTGTTGCCGGGCGGGGGCGGAGTCGTGCCGCCACCCGGCACGTACGGGCACTTGGGCCGGTAGGCCGAGATGGTGCCGGGGTCGGGCAGTGTCGGGCAGAGGAACTGGGTGTAGCGGGTGTCGTTGTCGACGAAGGTCTTGAGCCACGGGATCAGGAGCTTCATCTCGACGTTGTTGGGATGCGTGTAGTAGACGTGGTCGGCCCCGGCGATCTGCGCGAAGTCGCTCGGCGTGGTGGCCGGCAGGCTGGCGTACAGGCTGTCGACGTAGGACGGCGTGACCACCGTGTCGTTCTGCCCGCCGATCACCATGGTCGGCACGGTGTCGGTCGCCATGTTCTGGGACGGGGAGAACGGCGCGAGCGCGACGGCGGCCTTGAGCGACGGGCGGTGCTCGGTGGCGTAGACGACTCCGCCGCCGCCCATGGAGTGGCCGAGCACCGACAGCCGGTTCGGGTCGACGCGGTCGTGCACGGGGCTCTTGGTCGTCAGGTAGTCCAGCGCGGCCAGCAGCTGGGTGCCGCGTGCGGTGTCGTAGTCGGTCCGGCTGTTGGTCTCGACGCCGATCACCACGAAGCCGAAGGACGCGAGCCAGGGGCCCATCCAGGCTTCCTCGTTGGCGAACAGCGCGGTGTAGCCGGGCACGATCGCGAGCGCGCCCCAGGTGCCCAGGCTGGTGTCCGTCGGGTAGTAGATCATCCCGCCGTTGAAGCCGTTGCCCGGCGACACGCTCACCGACGCGGTGGCGAACGGGCCCCGATTGGCCTCGACCATGCCGATGGTCGGATCGGGCCCGCGCTGATAAGGATTGCTGTCGGCGTGCGGGGCCGGCGCCGTGGCGGCCGCCGCCGTGGCGGCCGGCGTGAGGATGACCAGTCCGACCAGCGCCGCCAGGACGAGCCTGGCCACTCGCCGCCACCCGGGGGCCCGTGCCGATGTGCGGTGTCGTCGCATCCGCAGCTCCTTGTCACCATGGGAAAAACGCCCGCCGATCGGCTGGGCGCGTCAATGTGTCGGGCACATCGTTCCAAGTGCGGTCCGACACATGCTCCGCGTCGTGGCCCTCGGTTTCCCACCGGTGCAAGACAGCAGGTCAACGGCGTGCGACGACATCCGTCGAGGGTGAAATTTTCACTGCGCCCCTTAGACGCACTCGTCGAAAGGCGTTCGATAGCTGGCGGTGTTGCCGCGCAACGTGAGGGCGAGGGTCAGTCGGATGCGAGTGGAGGGCGGCAGTTCGACGGCCAGCCATGGGCCGTAGACAACCAGCGACTCCTCGGTGACCTGTGGCCGCCCGTGCCCGTAGTCGTAGAGGCCGCCGATCCACGCCCCGTCCCGGCACACGGTGTGGTGCACCCGGCGAATGACGTGCTCGGCGAACGCGCCGGCCTGCACGATCACCGTGCGCCGCTGCTGCGCGTCGAGATTGACCAGCTCGACGACGGTCGCGTCCGGCTCGATGCCGGAGACCAGCGCCGCGACGGCGGGCGGCAGTCCGGGGCGACGCGCATCGGCGTCGTAGTAACGCAACCGGGCCTGGGGCAGACCGCCGTTGTAGATCACCTGTGGTGCGCCCCACGTCAGCTGCACCAACGCCTCGGTGACCACGGGATTGGACTGCTGCCACAGATGGATATCGGCCTCCGGCACGTCCTGGCCCTGGTACCGCGCCATCCGGGCCAGGCGGTGGCGCACCTGCGCCTGCGCGGCGGCCAGGATCCGTTCCGGGTAGTCGGGATTGTCACCGGCGAGGTAGGCCAGCCAGGGTTCTTCGTGCCCCGCCTCCTCCTTGCTCCGGAACGAGCGCACCGCGCACCAGTCGTGGCCGCTCGCCGCACGCAGCCGTAACAGCCGCCAACGGTCGGCGTCGGCCGCGCTGTGGTGCCACAGCGCGGTGGGCACGGCCATCAGCATCGGGTTGTGGTCGAACCATCCCCGGTCGTCGTGCCGGAAGGGCACGTGCAGCGTGGGCGTGCTCACCTCGTCGCCCAGCTGCACCGTCCACTTGGAACGCAGGCTGGAGTCCGACTCGGTGTACGCGATCGTCTTGCCGTTGGCGATGATCGTGTCCAGCGCCGGGCGCACGAGGTCCAGATGGCTCTCGTCACCGGTCGCGGCGACGGCGGCGACGGCGGCCACGAACGCGGCGGACCCGACGCTGTACCAGCCATGCGGCCAGGACCAGCCGTAGTGACCGCCGTACCAGCGGCCCTCGAGCATCCCGCCGACCGTGCCGTCCGGTGCGACGTTGTCGGGCAGGACGCCGCCGTTCGCCGCGGCGCGCTCCCGCCAGGCGCCGACGTACTCCGCGATCCACTCCCGGTACTTCCGCTCCCCCGACAGCAGCAGCGCGTTGTGCACGAGCCCGGTCGCGGCCAGGTTGACCGCGGTGTCGCCGACGCCCAGCCGTTCGGCCATCTCGCGGCCGAGCCTCGGATCCTGGTCGCGCGGCGGCTCGTCGACGCCGGGAGGGAGCAGCCAGGTGAGCGGAAAGCCGTACGTTGCCGCCTCCTGCGGCAGCCATGGATACCAAGCGCCGTCGAACAGTCCGTCGCGCGCGGCGTCGGATCCGTTGTGCGGGCGCGTGATGATGCGGTTTTTCGGATCGTAGTTGCCGTGCTCGGGGTCGACGTACAGGTCGGCGAAGCGCAGCGCGCGCTCCTGCCATCGGTCCGGCGCGGCCATGCACAGGAAGTAGAGCAGCAGCAGGCTTTCACCCTGATGGAACCAGTCGTATCCGCGTTCGTACTCGTCCTCGAGCATGCCGAGCTCGGTGAGCTGGCGGGTGACGCCGTGCCAGTGGCGTTCGGATTCGGCCAGCAGATCGTGGGCGCCGCCGAGCAGGTAGAGCTGTGGCCAGTTGAAGAAGGACTCGTAGAAGTCGTCCACCCCGTCCCGGGAGGTGAGCCGGTCCCGGTAGGCCAGCCGCCCGTCCGGCCCGGTGTAGTCGCGGGCGAACTGCCGCCAGGCCTGGTCGAGCAGGTCGAACAGGCCCCGCTGGGCGACCGCCCAGCCGGGCGGTTCGAGCAGCGGCACCGAAGCCGTGATCACGGGATGCATGAGGTCAGTCCTTCGTCGCGCCGGCGAGCAGGCCCGCCACCAGGAAACGTTGGGAGAACAGGAAGACCAGCAGCACCGGGGTGATCGCCAGCAGGGTGGCCAGCGCCACCTCCGGCCGCTGCACCGCGAGCGCGCCGGCCGTCGGGTTGAACTGCGGGACGTTGTCCAGCAGCGTGCCCAGGCCGACCTGGACCGGGACCTGGTCGCTGCCGGGCAGCAGCACGTACGGCAGGAAGTAGTTCGTCCAGTTCGCCACGAAGCTGAAGAAGCCCACCAGCGCCACGATCGGCGCGGCCAGCGGCAGGGCGATGTGCCGGAACGCCGCGAACTGCGAGCAGCCGTCGAGTTCGGCCGCGTCCAGCAGCTCCCGCGGCAGCGCGGCGCCGAAGTAGATGTAGGCCAGGTACACCCCGAACGGGTAGCACGAGTACGGCAGGATGATCGACCACATCGAGCCGATCAGGTGCACCGCGTTGACTTCGAGGAACAGCGGCACGACCAGGGTCGCGTTGGGCATCAGCATGACCACCAGCGTCGCGACCAGCAGCGTGCGCCGGCCGCGGAACTCGGTCACCGCCAGGGCGTAACCGGCCGGGATGGCCACGCACAGCGTGATCGCCAGCGCCAGGAACGCGTACACGGCGGAGTTGCGCAGCCACAACAGGATCGCGCCGCTCTGGTAGCCGGTCAGCGCGTCCCAGTTGGCCCGCAGCGCCTGCCACGAGCCGAACGACAACGGGTTGTCGTGCACGAGCTGGTCGTCGGTCTTCGTGGCCGCCAGCACCAGCCAGACCACCGGCAGCACGAAGAAGACCGCGAACAGCAGGAGCACCAGCGCCGCGAGTGGGTTGGGGATCGCGCGCCGGGTCTCAGTCCGCATCGAAGAACCCCGACCGCACCACGAAGACGGCGGCGACCACCAGCCCGACGACCAGCAGCTCGACCGAGATCGCCGCGGCGGTGTTGATGTTGTCGTTCTGGAAGGCGAAGTCGTAGGACAACTGGTTGGGCGAGTAGTCCCTGCCGGCCACGCCCACGCTGGCCTGCGAGAGCAACTGGGGCTCGACGAACAGCTGGGTGCCGCCGGCGAACGCGAGGATGACCATGTACACGATCCACTTGCGCAGCAACGGAAGCTGGATGCGCCGCGCGGTCTGCCAGGCGCCGGCCCCGTCGATCCGGGCCGCCTCGAGGACCTCCGGGGAGATGGTGTTCAGCGCCCCGTACATCACCACGATCCAGCCGCCCGCCCCCGTCCAGAAGGCGATCATGGCGAACAGCACCGGCAGGTTGCCCGGCGCGATCACCTGGCCGAAGGTCTGATAACCGGCGGCCCGCAACAGAAAGCCGACCGGGCTGACCGCCGGGTCCAGCACGAACAACCAGACCAGCACGCCGGCCGCCCCCGCGAGCGCGCCGGGCAGGTAGTACAGCAGGCGCAGCGCTCGGCCGACGCCGCGCGCGCCGAGCCGGTGCAGCAGCAGGGCGAGGCCGACCACGAACACGACCAGAGCGGCCAGCCAGCACACGAGGTACAGCGCGACATGGGCGATCGACGACAGGAAGCGGAAGTCGGCCGCGGCGACGGCGAAGTTGGACAGGCCCGCGAACGCGCCGCCGGAGTCGGTGAAGGCGTAGTAGATCGCATAGACGGTGGGCACGATCCCGAACGCCGCCAGCAGAATCACGTAGCCGGCGACAAAACCCGGCGCGGCCCGGCTCCGGCGCGGGCGCGATTCGGCAGTGGTCACTGGCTCACCTGGTAGCCGTCGGAGCGGGCGTAGTCGGCGATCGACTTCTGCCACGCCGGCAGCATCGACACGAGCGTCTTGCCGGCGGTCAGCCCGGGAGTGACGGTGGCGGCCCAGATCGCCTCCTGACTGAACTGGCCGTAGCCCCAATCGGGCCACACCTGGCCGGCCGCGGCCTGCAACGGCGCGGTGACGTCGTTCGCGTAGTAGCCGGCGGAGGACTGGGCGGCCAGCCAGGTCTTGGCCGCCGCGCCATAGGCCGGGTAGCCGACGGCGACCTTGCCCTGGTAGTCGTCCGAGGTGGTGACCCAGGTCAGGAAGTCGGTGGCGGCCTTGAGATGCGCCGAGTGCGCCGACAGCAGCCAGGTGCCGCCGCCGACGTTGCCGACCGACGGGCTCGGGTCGTCGGACCACTGGGGCATCGGCGCGACCGCGATCCGTCCCTTCGGCGTCTTGAAGGTGCCCTGGAACAGCGAGCCGCCGTACCAGGACGGACCGGGCATCATGAGGATCTTGTCGGCCTCGTTCTTGTCGAAGTCCGAGGAGAAGACGCTGCTGGCCGACATGCTCTTGGCGGCGATCAGGTTGTCCAGCAAGGAGGACATGCGCGTGCACGCGGCGCTGCTGGTGTTCACCGTGACCGCCTTCGGCCCGGTGATCTTGTTGGCGCCGCACTTGCTCGCCCACAGGTAGATCTCCGGGGTGAAGGTGTCACCGGCCGCGCCGACGAGATAGCCCGGGTGCTCGGCGGCGACCTTCTTGCCCAGTGCCTCGTACTGTTCCCACGTGGTGGGCACCTGGTAGCCCCACTGGGTCATGAGCGTGGCGTCGTACCACAGCACGGTCTGTGCCAGGTCGTTGCGCAGGCAGTAGACCGTGCCGTCCACAGTGCACGGTTGGTTCGCGTTGCGGGCCCAGCCGTCCAGGAGGGACTGCGGCAGCAGGCCCTTGTTCAGCGGGGCGGCGAACTTGGCCGTGACCGCCCAGGTCGCCTCGTTGTTCTGGGAGCTGAACACCACGTCCGGCCAGCCGTTTCCGGTGCGGTTGAACAGACTCACCTTGGTCTGCAGGTAGTTCGAGCCGTTGGCGTCCCCGTCGTAGGTGACGATGTCCATCTTCACCGTCGGGTTCTGCTTCTGGTACAGCTGGGCGGCGGCCAGTCGGGTCGAGTCCACCCACACGGTCAGCGGGCCGTCGGACTGCGGCGCCTGCGTGAAGCCGTCCTTGGTGTCGCCGGCGTTCGCGCCGCCGCCGCAGGCGGTGGCAGCCAGCGCCAGGGCGACGCCGACGGCTAACAGGGCGCCGGTCCGGCGAGGTCTCGCCGTGAGGGTCCTACGGATCATGGCTTGCTCCACGACGGTGTGGCGCCCGGCCCTGGTGGTCGAGGCGACGGGTGAGCCCGGCGGTGCCGGCGACGCCAAATTAGGCCCCCAATCTGACTCCGCGTCAAGACCAAGAGCCCACTTATACCGACCCGGACGCCGGCCGATCGGCTTGTTTGCGTCTGGTTTGCCGAGTATATGACGTTCTTCGTCGTGGTCATGTGATGAAATGAGTCGTACTTATTCAAGCCTTGGTTGCAGTGGAGTACGCTCATCTGGGTGGTCCGGACCGGCCATTCGGTGTCCCGTCGCCCACGACCACGGAGGTACGCGGTGGACGCACTGCCCAGGGAGCCGGTAGCCGTCGAGAAGACCGGGACCGACCGCGCCGCGACCGCCTACCGTCCCGGCTACGAGCTCGTCGCCGAGCAGATCCTGCAGCTGATCGCCGACCTCCGGTTGCGGCCGGGCGACCGGATGCCGACCGAGAACGAGCTCGCGGCCCGGCTGGGCACCAGCCGCACCGTGGTCCGGGAGGCCGTCAAGATCCTCTCCGCGATCGGCCGGGTGCGGGCGCAGAAGGGCCGCGGCCTCTACGTCGCCGACGACGAGGGCATGCTCGGCACGGCCCGGTGGGGCGGCTTCTTCCTGCCGACCGACCTCGACCACGTCTACATGCTCTTCGAGTTCCGCCGGATCCAGGAGATGGAGGCCAGCCGGCTGGCCGCCACCCGGGCCACCCCGGCCGAGCTGCGGGCCGTGGAGGCCGCCGTGGAGACCTGCCGCCACGGCCATCTCACCGGGCAGGTGACGGTCTTCGAGCGGGGCGACGACGCGTTCCACGTCGGGATCGCCACCGCGTCGCACAACCCGCTGTTGGTCATCGCCGTCCGCGAGGCGCGCCGGCTCCAGCACCAGTCCAGCGTGATCGGGCTCAACGGCACCATCGGCGGACACGCTGAGGACGCCGTCGCCGAGCACGCCGCCATCTACCAGGCGATCAGGGACGGCGAGCCGGAGGCCGCGGCGCAGGCGGCCGCGCTGCACATCGACAACACGCTCGAGGACTACCGCCGCGAGATCCAGCGCCGCGTGTTCGGCTAGCCGGCCGCGCGCACGAACCGTGGGGCGGCGCCCAGTTCCTTGCGGCAGATCTTGTTGAACGCCTGGAGGTCCGGGATGCCGACAGCAGCCGCGATCGCCGGGATGGCCAGCGTCGAGGCGACGAGCAGGTGACGAGCCCGCTCCATCCGGCGCCGCCGGATGTGGCCCACGACGGTGCGTCCGGTGCCGTCACGGAACAGCCGGGTGAGCTGGCTGTGCGAGACGCCGGCGACGGCGGCGATCGCCGGGACACTCAACGGCGCGGCCAGGTTCTCCTCGATATGGGCCAGGGCGGCGCGCAGTGCGGGGTGGCCGGGGCCGCGTTCCGCGCCCGGCAGCACAGTGGTGCGCCACAGTGCGGTCCACAGCTCGGCGGCGGCCCGGGCCGGCGACTGGGTGTTCGCGGCGATCGTGTGCCGCAACAGCCCACGCAGCACGGACATCTCGGCGCCGGCGCTCTGCATCACCGGCAGTCGATGACGATCGTTGTTGCCGGGCAACCGGAAATGGGCGTACAGGTGCTCGCAGCGCGGCGCGGCGTAGTCGAAATGCACCTCGGTGTCCGGCGGGACGAGACTGACGTGCCCGGGACGGATGGGGTGCCGGCAGCCGTCGAACGTCAGCGTGCCCGAGTAGTTGTACACGTGCAGCTGCCAGAGCTCCGGCAGCCGGAACACCTCGTGTGCCGCGACGAACCCGTGCACCCCGACGCCCGCGTTCACCACCTGCGGCGGCCGGTCGAGCGCCAGCTCCACGAACGGGGCCATGGCGAAAAGCTACCAGTGGTCGCGGATTCCGGCCCACGACACCGGCGCCGCGGCTTCCTAGGGTTGCAGCATGCCAACCACTCGACAGCTGCTGGACTCCGGCCAGGTGGCACGGTTCGTGACGCACGGCTTCCTCCGCCTGCACGGGGTCGTGCCACCGGAGATGAACCAGGAGGCGCTCGGCGTGTTCGCCGCCGGGCTGCCGGCCGTGCCGTACGGCACGGCCCTGTCCGAGGCGTTCCCCGCCGGCAGCTTCGCCCGCCGGCTGGTCGAACTGCCCGCGATCGCCGGCGCCCTGGACAGCCTGGTCGGGCCCGAACCGACCGTGGACCACCACTTCGTGCACACCCGACAGCCGCGCGAGGGCAGCGCGCAGGCGTTGCACGCCGATGCCCTGATCGACCTGCGATTCGATGCTTTCGACGTGCAGCTCATGTATTTCCCGCAGGACGTGACCGAGGACATGGGCGGCACGCTCCTCGTGCCCGGCAGCCATCTGCGCCGCACCAACGAATCCGACACGGGCCGCTACCAGAACCTGCTCGGCCAGCTCCGGCTCAGCTGTCCCGCCGGCACGGTCCTGCTGCTGCACCACGGGATCTGGCACGGCGGGCGGCGCAACGACAGCGACACCGTCCGGCACATGTACAAGATCCGGCTCAATCCGACCGTGCCGCAGGTTCGGCTGTGGGACACCGCCGACCTGGCGGACCCGACGGTCCGCGAGGAGCTGCGCACGCGGTTCCCCTGGTACGAGGAGGCGTCCGGCCGATTGGAGATCCACAACCGGATCCGGGTGTGGCGCGCGCTGACCGCCGATCCGGAGTTCGACGTCGACCACTGGGCCACCCGCATCGCCAACCGACCCACGCACAGGAGCCACCCATGACCGCCGTGAGGCAGCAGGTTCTCGTCCTGTACCTGAACAACTCCGGCCTCGACTCGCCGGTGGTCGGCTGGGCCCGCTACGACGGCACCGGCCGGACCCGCCCCACCACCGGGGACAGCGACGAACCGCCGTACCGAACGGGCGTCGCCGCCCTGACGGACGGGTGGCGGCTGTTCCAGGCGGCGCAGCTCATTCCCCCGTATCCCGGGGCGGAGCACGAGACCTCCTTCCTCAAGCACGAGTTCTTCTTCGAGAAGCTCGTCGGCCCGTAGCGCGTCCGGTCACGACTGCTCGTCCTCGGCCGGCGGCTGCGACCCGACCTGGCCTGGCCGGTCTAAACGCGGTCACGCCCGCGATGACATGAGTGAACGTTCCTTCCTTGCCCACATGGAATGTTTGCGGTAACACTGAGGTCACGTATGGTCCTCCGCTGGACAACGCCGTCTTGTGAGGTGGAGTGTGATCGCAGTCCTGCCCTGCCCTGTTCGCCCGACGCTCGCGGATGTGGCGCGGGTGGCCGGGGTTTCCTCGGCGACCGCCTCCCGTGTGCTCAACGGCTTTCCGCGCGTACGGGCCGAGACCCGGCAACAGGTCGAGTCGGCGATGGTCGCGTTGGGCTATGAACGCCAGCGCGCCGCCCGCACGACCGCCGCGCCGCGCACCCGGTCGATCGCGTTCGTGGTGTGCGAGGAGGGCCTGCGGCTGTTCTCCGATCCGTACTTCGGCCGGATCGCGGCCGGCGTCAGCCGCGAGGTGTCCGCCGCCGGCATGCAACTGGTGCTGTTACCCGTGCCGTCCACAAGGGACTGTCAGGAACCGGCGATGAACTACCTCGGCGGCGGTCACGTCGACGGTGCGCTGTTCGTCAGCATGCACGGCCGCAGTCCGCTGGACTTCGACCGGATCGACGTCCCGGTGGTCATCGGCGGCCGGCCGGTGCACAGCGGTGGGGACGAGCAGTTCTCCTATGTCGACGCGGACAACGTCGGCGGCGCGGCGCGGGCCGTGCGACACCTCATCGACAGCGGCCGCTCGGTCATCGCCACGGTGGCCGGGCCCCGCGACATGACCGTGGGACTGGATCGGCTCGCCGGCTACCGCCGGGTCATGGTCGACGCGGAGCGGTCCGACCACGGCCTGGTGTTCTTCGGCGACTTCGGCCAGGCCTCCGGTGAGCACGCCGCGACCCGGTTGCTGGAGCGCCGGCCCGACGTGGACGCCATCTTCACCGCTTCGGACCTGATGGCGGTCGGGGTGCTGCGGGCCCTGCGCCGGACCGGCCGACGGGTGCCCGACGACGTCGCCGTGATCGGCTTCGACGACCTGCCCATCGGCCGGCACACCGATCCCCCGCTGACCACCGTGCGCCAACCGGTCGAGGAGATGGGCGCACGGATGGCCCGCGAACTGCTCGGCCTCATCGTCGACGGTCCGTCCGCGCCCCGCCGCATCGTGCTCGACACGGAGCTGGTGCTACGCGCCTCGGCGTGACGGTGCCCAGCGTGACGGTGCCCAGCCTGTGTTGCTCAGCCGGCCACGAAAACCCTGGCGTCCCAGGGGCCGAGCCGCACGGCGGCGCCGCTCGGCACCGAGCTGCCGTCCAGCACGTCCGTCAGGCTCGTCGGAGCCTGGGCCAGGGCGGCCTGCCAGCTCCAGTTGTGCACGATGTGCAGCCGGCGGCCGTCCGTGCCGGTTCCCGTCATCACGGTGACGGACGCGGGCAGCGCCAGCCAGCCGCTGACCGGTGCTGGCGCCAGCCAGCCGGCCAGCGCCCGGGCCAGGCCGCGTCCGGGCACGGTGCCGACGCAGGTGATCCGACCGGCTTCGTGCCGGCGAGTGGTCGCCGCGGGCCACCGCCCGAAGTGCGGGTGGTCGTACTCGGCGAGCACCTCGGCGGTGACGGCGGTCAGGCCCTCCAGCCACCGGGTCCCCGTCGCCTCCGCCGGCAGCCGCAGCGGGCTGTCGGGCGTCGGGCGAACCGGCAGGTCGGTGGGCAGGTTGCTGAACTCGTCGTACCAGGCGCCCGCGGCGTCGGCCAGGCGTGACTCCCGCCTGGCCCGCCCCTCCTCGTCGGCGTAGCCGGTGCGGGGGCCGAGGACCAGGTGGCCACCGGCGGCCGCATATGCCACGAGCCAGTCGAGCGTGGCATCGTCGGCGAGGTACAGCCCGGCCGCGATCAGCACGGGGTGGCGGCGGACGGCGTGGTCGGGCGGAATCTCGGTGAGCCGGCGGGCATGCAGGATCCGCACCTGACGGCCGGCATCGAACGCGCCGCGGTAGAACGAGTCGAAGATGCGGTGATACGCGGCGGGGTCCGGGCCGCCGTCGGCCTTGGCCAGCGGCGGGTGCTTCTGCATCAGCCACTTGCTCGGCATCGAGTAGACCAGTGCGATGTCGGCGTCCGGCCGGATGCCGGCGACCAGCGCGCCGGCGGCGTCGAACTCCGCGCCGAGCCGGGCGATCTCGGCGTAGACCCGGCCGGGGCGGCCGCTGTGCGGCAGGACGCCGCCCCAGTAGGTCTCGGCGCCGAACGGCAGCGTGTGCCAGTGCCAGTACTCGATCATGCTGGCCCCGCGCGCGACCAGCGCCCAGGCCGCCTGTCGCCACTGACCGTCGTAGCCGGGCCGGTTGTCCCAGGGCGCGCTGATGGCCTGCGCGTTGGTCTCGGTGACCAGGAACGGCTCCTGGCGGGAGGAGAAGATCCGGTCCGCGCTCTCGAACAGCGCCCACACGCCGGTGGTCTTCCACTGCTGCTCGTGGCCGTCCGGGGTGGGGTCCGGCAGCTCGAGGCCGTCCTGCATGTCGTAGTACGGGTTGCCGGCGGTCACGTCCAGGCTGTCGGTCAGCTCGTCGTCCTCCAGCGCCGGGTGCCCGTAGGCGAGGCAGGTGGTGACGAACTGCTCCGAGCCGGCGTACTCGCGCACGATGTCCGCCTGCCAGGCCACGAACTCGGTGGTCTGCCGGGCCAGGAACGCCCGCCAGGCCACGTCGTACTGGGGCTGGGCGTTGCCGTCCGGCGTCCACAGGTCGGCCCAGGTCGACAGGCGATGGGACCAGTAGACCAGGCCCCACTCACGGTTGAGGGTCTCGACGTCGCCGTACCGGGTGCGCAGGTGGTCCACGAACCGCTGGAACACGCCGTGGTTGTGCGGCAGCCGCAGCCCCGGCTCGTTGTCGACCTGGAAGCCGATCACCGCCGGGTGTCCGGCGTGGCGGGCGAGGATGGCCCGGGTCACCCGCTCGGCGTGGTAGCGGAATGCCGGGTGCGAGAAGTCGACCTCCTGGCGGGCGCCCCAGCCGATGCGCCGGCCACCGGCCTGCTCAGCGGCGATCTCCGGATACTGCCGGGAAAGCCAGGGCGGCACCGCGTACGTCGGCGTGCCCAGCACGACCGCGATGCCACGCTCGTGAGCGCCGTCGAGGACCGGCTGCACCCAGTCGAGGTCGTACCGCCCGTTCTCGGGCTCCCAGGTGGACCACACCGACTCGCCGACGCGGACGACGGTGAACTTCGCCGCCGCCATCAGATCCAGGTCGGTCTCGAGCCGATCGTGGGGCTGGTACTCGTGGTAGTACGCGGCGCCGAACAGGACGCGGTCGGCCATGCGGGACCTCCGGGAAAGGGCGGCCGGGATGGTGCGTCCCGGCCGCCGGTTCGGTCAGGACGTGGAGCCGGTCACCGAGCTCCCCGACTTGGTCACGTAATAGGTCACGGTGGCGCCGCTCCAGAAGTGCAGTGTGAGCGTCACTCGCACATTGTCGTTGACCCCGTTGAAATAGGCGGGGGTCAGGGTGATGCCGCCGGCGGTGTAGTCCGGCGCGAAGACGGAGCTGAACTGCTTGTAGGAAGTCCAGTTGTCGGGGCCGGCGCCGCTGCCGTCGGCGTACTTGGCCTCCATCGTCGCCAGCACGTCGCCACGGAACTGGGTGGGGATGGCGAAGGAGGCGGTGGTGCCGGTGGCGGCCGACAACACCGGCGGGTCATTGGTGATCACCTTGAGCCGCCAGGGAACTCCGCTCGAGAACCTGGCCTCGATCGTCGCGTCGACACCGTAGGCCCGGTTGCCGGTCAGCCGGGTGAGGCCGGCGGCCGTGAGCGTGAGCTGGTCACCGGAGACGGTGTAGTCCCGGCATTCGACGAGTCGGGTGTTGCCCTGCCAGAGGCCCCGGAACGTGGTGCCGTTCAGGTTGAGGGTGAGCTTCTGGTCGGTGATCGAGGTGGATCTCGGCACGAAGACCAGATCCGAGGAGGCGGTCCCCGAGCGCGTGCGCCAACTCGACTTGATCTGTGCGATCAGGTCGGAGTCGCGCCACTGCAGGGTGTCGCGGTTGAGGAAGTTCGCGTCGTCCCACAGCACGCTGGTGACCCCGCTGATCCGCGCCTCATACCCGAGTTCCTCGTAGTACTTGAGCATCTCGCCCCGCTCGACGGTCTGCGAGGTGGGCTCGCTGAGCAGGCCGTACTCGCCGAGGTAGACGGGGATGCCCTTGGCCACGAACGTGTCGTGCATCCGGGCGAAGGCGTCGGTCATGTCCTTCTGGACCTGGGCGTTGAACGTGGTGTAGCCCGCGATGTTCACGCTGAACGGCCAGAAGCTGTAGTAGTGCACGGTGGCGACCAGGTTGCGGTCGTGCAGCGAGCTGATGGTGGCGGCCAGGCCGTCCATGAGCGGCTGGCTCGGCGTGCAGCTCTGCGTGGGCAGCACCAGCAGGCGCGTGGCGTTGCCGCCGCCCGAGGCCCGCACGATGGTGTGGAACGAGGTGTTGAGCTCGTTGAGGAACTGGGTCTTCTGCGCGTCGGTGGCGTTGTTGAAGCCGGGTTCGTTGACGCTCTCGAACAGCAGCTTGGTCGGCTCGTCCCGGAACTCGGCGGCGATCTGCTGCCAGATCGCGTCGAAGCGGGCCAGCACCTGGTCATGGTTGGAGGCCATGTCGGCGATCCACTGCCACGAGTCGTGGTGGACGTTGAGCACGACGTAGAGGCCGTCGGCCAGCGCCCAGTCGACCACCTGCTTGACCCGGGCCATGAACTGAGCATCGATCATGTAAGGCGCGGTGGCCGAGTCGTGCCCGCTCCACGTCACGGGAATCCGGACGCTGTGGAAGCCCTGGGACCGGATGGTGTCGAACAAAGCCTTGGTGACGGGCGGGTTGCCCCAGGACGTCTCGTCGGGGATGGCGTCCAGGGTGTTGCCCAGGTTCCAGCCGGGCTGCATGGCGGCCACGGCCTTCATCGGATCCGCGGGCGCCGACTGAATCGCCGGCGCGGCCAGGCTCGTGCCGGGCAGAAAACCGCCCGCGACGGCGATCGCCAGCAGGACGGTGACCGCCCACCGGGATCGTGCCCAGCGGGATCGTGCCTGTGTTCTCGGCATGTCGTTTCCCTTCCTCAGAAGTCGTAGTCGAATCGGTCGAAGTGGACGGCGCCGGCCGCCGCGTACATGCCGATGACCCGGCCGGTGAAGCCGCCGGCCACCTCGGTGCACAGGTACTTGCCGTCGAGTTCGGCGAGCGCGGTGAAGACGCCATCGGCTTCCACCCCGAGTCGGATCATGTCGGGTCCGCTACGGGGGTCGAGAGCCGCGCGCGGCTCGATGTCGACGCCGAGCACGACCGGGTTCTCTTGCACCGGCCGGGATGCCACCACGGTCCGCAGCGGGCCGATGCGGGCGATGACCCGGACCTGGCCGGCGGCGGCCTCGATCTCGTAGTGGTGTTCCTCGTCGAGCCGCACGGCCAGGCCGCCGCGGCCCTCGGCGGCGTCGATCACGGTGCGGGCCCGGCACGCCGGGTGTTGCTGCCGGCGGCCGACGAACACCACGTCCAACTCGTCGAGGGAACCGCCGCGTGCGCGCAGGGTCAGCCAACCCGATCGTTCCTTGGTGGTGCAGTGTTCAGGGGAACGGTCGCGCAGCGAGATCCAGCACGGCTGCAACTCGCTCAGCTCGAAGTCGTCCCGGTGCGAGCCGGTGGCCGCCGGCCCGCTGACCAGGTCGCCGACGACCGGCCAGCCGTCCGTCCAGCTCACCGGGGCCAGGAAGGTCTCCCGGCCGAGCCCGTGCCAGCCCGGGGTGCCGCCGCCCGGACGCACACCGAGCAGCACCAGCCACCACGCCCCGTCGTGCGCCTGCACCAGGTCGGCGTGGCCGGTGTTCTGCACGGGGTGATCGGTGCCACGATGCGTGAGGATCGGGTTGCTCGGGCACGGTTCGAACGGCCCGGTGGGCGCGGGGCCACGGGCGACCGAGACGCCGTGGCCCCGCTCGGTCCCGCCTTCCGCGATCATCAGGTACCAGTGCTCGCCGATCCGGTACAGGTGCGGTGCTTCCGGGGCTTTCGCGCCGGGCGCGCCGGACCAGAGCTGTTGCGGCGGGCCGAAAACCTCGCCCGTGCGTGGATCGATGCGCACCTGGTGCACGCCGGCGACGGTGCACCAGCAGGTGCCGTCGGCGTCCCAAGCCAGGTCCGGGTCGATGCCCGGCACGTCGGGCAGCCGCACCGGGTCCGACCACGGCCCGGCCGGGTCGGTGGCAGTGACCAGCAGGTTGCCGCCGTCGCTGACGTTGGTCACGATCAGCCAGAACCGGCCGTCGTGGTGCCGGAGCGTCGGCGCGTAGATGCCGCCGGACGACGGCGTGTCGAGCGGCAGGCACAGCTGGCTCGGGCGGTCGAGGGCGTTGCCGATCTGCGTCCAGTGCAGCAGGTCCCGGCTGTGGAAGACCGGCACCCCGGGGAAGTACTCGAAGCTCGAGCACACGAGGTAGTAGTCCTCGCCCACTCGGCAAATGCTCGGATCCGGGTGGAACCCGGGGATCACGGGATTGGTGCTGCCCGGTCGATGCTGGTCGTCCACCCGCTCAGTTCCTTCCATCGACGTCGCATAGTCAGGTCAGGCAGAGCAGAACCGCCGACGGCACATCGACGAGCGTGAGCTCGAGCTCGGCCGGGTTGGGTTGCCAGGCGGTGACGGCCCTGCTGGTGGCCGGGTAGAGCACGTCGACCCGGGCGGCCGCGCCCCGAAGGTGCGGCAGCCGCAGGGTTTTCGTGGATTCCCCGCCCGGCCGCCGCCAGACGGTGACGTACGTGGTGCCGGGCACCCTCAGGGCAAGCGCGAGCCAGGGGTCGTCCCACGCCGGAACGCCCAGTGGCCAGGACGGCAGCGCATGCGGAAGATCGGCCCGGATGGCCTTGTACACCGTGACCGCTTCGTGCACGAGGGCGCGTGCCTCGGGCCGCAGATCCGGCAGCAGCCCGGAGAGGTGAACACGGCCGAGCAGCGCGCTGGCCATGGTGAAGGCCACCTCGTCGAGGGAGTCCTCAGGCTGCGGATACGCCCAGACGGCGCCTTGCTCGGGCGTGACGGCAGTGGGCGCGGCGGCGGCGATGACCGCGTAGTGCAGGAGGTTCTGCTGGTCGCTGGTGGAATGCAGCTGCGATCGGGACAGCAGTGCGTAGTCCGGTCGCAGACCGCCGGAGGCGCAGTTCTCCAGCACCAGCCGCGGGTGACGGTCGAGGACACCGTCCAGCCAGTCGAGGTGGGCCCGGTTGTGGCCCAGCAGCCCCGCTCCCGGTGTCTCGCCGGGGTGGCTGCTCGTGCCGCTGCCGGCGTCGACGTTGTAGTCGAGCTTGAGGTAGCCGATGCCGTGTTCGTCGACGAGGCGGTCCACCACCTCGTCGACGTGGGCCCGGGCGGCCGGGTGGCGCAGGTCCAGGTGGTGGCGGCCGGTTTCGACCACGCGCACGCCGTCGCGGCGGAAGAACGCCTCCTCGGGCAGGGACTCGGCGACGGGACTGCGGACGCCGACGACCTCGGGTTCGAGCCACAGACCGGGCACCAGGCCGCGGTCCCGGATGCGGTCCAGCACCTCGTCGATGCCGCGCGGCCCGGGAAAGCGGGTGCCGGACGGTTTCCAGGCCCCGACGCTGTCCCACCAGCCGTCGCCGTCGTCGTACCACCCGGCGTCGATCACGAAGTACTCCGCGCCCGCATCGGCGGCGGCGTCGACCAAGGGCAGCAGCTTCGCGGTGGTGGGGTCGCCCATCAGGCAGTTCATGTAGTCGTTGAAAACGACCGGGAGGTCGCGGTGGTCGTCATGCGGCCGGCGGATGGCCCGGCGGTAGCGGGTCAGCGCGGCGACCGTGTCGTCGAGTCCGTCGCCGACGGCGAGGGCGACCGGCACGGTGCGGAACTCGGCGCCGGGTTCGAGCGGGTGCCGCCAGCCGTGCTCCCGGTCGCAAGGCCCGCTCAACGCGACGTAGACGCGATCTCGGCGGTCGCCGCACTCCCAGTGCCAGGCGCCGCTGTTGTGCTCGATCTGCCACAGCCACGTGCGGCCCGACCGGCGGTCGGTCAGGCCGCCCATCGGCAGCCGGCCGTTGCCGGACCAGGTGCCCCGACCAGCCTGGGCGAAGGCGCCCTTGCCGCTGTCGTACCGAACGCGGCCGCCCAGCACGGGCGAGGCCTGCCGCAGCGGCCGGCGCTGCCAGCGGTATTCGGCGAGCCAGTCGTTCTCCGCCCACAGCACGTCCATGGACTCCACGGTGCCGGCGATTTGGTCAATGACCAAGGAGGTGACCGACTCGAGGTGCAGCGTGGTCTCCCCGGTGTTGCGGAGGACGACCTCGCCGCGGAGCACCGGAATGCCGTCCGGCGAACGGAGGATCACCTGCGCGACCAGGCCCGTCAGCACATCGCGGAGGTCGACGGTGAGCACGTGCCAGTCGCCGTCCCGGAACGTGCGATGGGTCAGGTGCCGCAACCGCGCGCCGATGGCCGTGTCCACCAGGCGGTTGCTCGACCAGAGCCGACCGTGGCCGGCCGCCGTGACCTCCACCAGCGGCAGCGGCGCGCCGGCCTGGCCGTCCCCCGGCCGGCCGAGACTGACGGCGCCGTCCGGCGCGATATCGAGTTCGAGGGGCAGAGCCTTGTGGCCCCACCGGATCGTCCGGTGTTCGTCGGTCACGGCAGTCTTCCTCGCGAGTCAGGGCGCACGCAGCACGACGCAACCGCCGGGCGGCAGTTCCCGTACCGGGCCGGCGGTGAGCAGGTCGTGGCCGGGTGCCGGCAGCGGCACGGCGTCGGCGGTGTGGTTGAGCACGATGTGCCACCGCCGGCCGTCCTCGGCGTGCCTGGTGACGGCTTCGACGCCGAACGGCAGCCCCGGCAGGTCCGGCTCCACCTCGGCCTCGACCAGCAGCCGGTCGATCAGCACGGCGTAGTTCGCGTCGTCCAGCCGGGTGGACAGGTACCAGCCGTGGCCGTCGCCGAACCGATGGCGAGTGAGCGCCGCGGCGCGGGCGAGCATGCCGGTGGTGTACGTGGCGATGCTCTCCGCCCCTTCGAGGCGCAAGGATTCGCTCCACACCGTGCCGTGGGAGCCGTCGGAGAGGACCACGCGCTCGTCTCGGCGCAGCGGACGGTATTCCTCGACGCGGATGCCCAGCGCCGCACGGACCGGCGCGGCGGGCCAGCCGCCGAGTCGTGCGTGCAGCCGTTCGTCGGCCACGCCGCTGAAGGGCTGGACCAGCAGCGTGCCGCCGTCGGCGACGTACCGGCGCAGATTCTCGGCGGCGGCGTCGGAGAGCAGGAACAGAGCCGGTGCGAGCACGAGACGATACGCGCTCAGGTCGTCCTCGGGGCGGGCGAAATCCGTTGTGACGCCGGCATCCCACAACGCGCGATGGGCGCGGCCGAGCGTGGCGTGGTAGTCGAGCTCGGACGAGGGCAGGCCGTCCCCGTTCATCGCCCACCAGGAGTCGGAGTCGTGCAGCACCGCGACTCGCGCCCGCACCGTCGACCCGGCCAACTCGCCCAGCCGCGAGAGTGCCTCGCCGAGCGCCGTCACCTCACGGAAGATGCGGCTGTCCGGGCCGGCGTGCGGCACCATCGCCGAGTGCCATTGTTCGGCGCCGGCCTTGGACTGGCGCCACTGGAAGAACAGCGTGCCGTCGGCGCCGTGGGCGACGTGCCCGAGGCTGTGGCGCAGGATCTCGCCGGGTTGCTTGGCCAGCACCCGATCGCCGGCGTAGACGGTGTTCGTGCCCTGTTCCATCAGCAGCCACGGCCGGCCGCCGCCGAACGACCGGGCGCGGTCGCCGCCGAAGGCGGTGTCGGCGGCGGCGCCGAGGCCGGGCACGGCCGGATAGTGGTCGATGGCGACGACGTCGACCTCGCGCCCGAAGGCCCACAGGTCGAGGTTCTGGTAGTGCGGCACCATCAGATTGGTGGTCACCGGCCGGTCGCTGTGCGCGCGGATGGCGTCCCGCTGGTCGATGTACGCCGCGAGCGCCTCGTCCGACCAGAACCGGCTGAAGTCCAGGGCCTGCCCGGGATTGTGGTGCCATTGCGTCGCGCGCGGCGGGAGCACCTGGTCCCAGCTGGTGTAGCGCTGGCTCCAGAAAGCCGTCCCCCAGGCCTCGTTCAGGGCATCGAGCGAGCCGTGCCGGGCATGCAGCCAGACACGGAAGGCCGCGGCCGTGTGATCACACCAGCAGAGCGTGGTGTACTCGTTGTGGACGTGCCACAGCGCGACCGCCGGGTGGTCGCCGTAGCGCTCGGCGAGCACCGAGGCGACGCGGCGCGCCGCGCCACGGTAGGCCGGGGCCGCCAGGCAGTAGGTGTCACGGCTGCCGTGCACGAGCTTGGCCCCGTCACGACCGACCGGCAGGGCATCCGGATGGGCCAGCGTGAACCACGGCGGCGGTGAGGCGGTCGGGGTGGCGAGGTCGACGGCGACACCGTTGGCGTGCAAGCGATCCAGGTGGGCGTCGAGCCAGGCGAAGTCGAAATGGCCCTCCGCCGGTTCCAGCAGGGCCCAGGAGAAGACGCCGACCGTGGCCAGGTTGACCCCGGCCCGGCGCATCAGCTCGTCGTCCTCCTCCCACACCGCCTTGTCCCACTGCTCGGGGTTGTAGTCGCCGCCGAACGCGAGCCCGCCGAGCCGGTCGACCAGACGTCGCATCGTCATGACTCCTCCCGGATCGGGAGCCGGGCCCCGTCGCGCAGGAACAGCGGGATCCGTTCGATCGGAGCGGCCACGGTGACCATCTGGCCGCCCTCGTGCTCCTCCCCCGTCCACGCGTCCGTCCAGCGAGCGCCGCCGGGCAGGTGCACCGCCCGATCCCGCACACCGGCCGCCGTGACCGGCGCGACGAGCAGATCGGGGCCGAGCAGGAAGGCGTCCTCGACCAGCCAGGCCCCCGGGTCGTCGGGGAATTCCAGGAACAGCGGGCGCATCGGCGGCAGGCCGGTCTCGGTGGTGGCGCGCATCTGGGCCATGACGTACGGGAGCAGACGCTCGCGCAGGCGGAGGTGGGCGGCCAGGATCTCGTAGGCCTCCTCGCCGTAGGACCAGATTTCGTTGGGCCGGCCGGTCATCGCCGGCTCCAGCACCTGGGCCGGGCCGCGGAAGCCGTGCAGACGGAACAGCGGGCAGAAGGCGCCGTACTGGAACCACCGCACCAGCACCTCGCGGTAGGCCGGATCGTCCGGGTCGCCGCCGTGGAAGCCGCCGATATCCGTGGTCCACCAAGGGATCCCGGACATCATCACGTTCAGGCCGGCCTTGATCTGGGTACGCAGCGAAGCGAAGTCGGTGCCGATGTCGCCCGACCACAGCGCCGCCCCGTAGCGCTGGGCCCCGGCCCAGGAGGAGCGGTTGAGCGAGACGATCTCCGTCTCCCCGGCGGCCCGCAGACCGTCGTGCACCATGCGGGCGTTCTCCCGTGGATAGAGGTTGCCCACCTCCAGTCCGGGGCCGGCGTGGTAGCGCAGGCCGTTCTGGTGGCCGGGTTTGAGCTCGGGCTCGCTCGCGTCCAGCCAGAACACCGTGATGCCGAAATCGTGGTAGCCGCGCCGAAGCTGGTCCCAGACGTAGCTCCGTGCGTCGGGATTGGTCGCGTCGTAGAAGGCGACCTGCGCGGAGTACGCGCCGAGGCCCTTGTCCGGCCAGTCCGCGTGCGCGACCGGGCCGTACTCGGTGCCGATGAACAGACCCTGGTCGAGCATCGGGTGGAAGTTGTCGCTGCCCGGGGAGACCGAGGGCCAGACCGACACCATCAGCTTCACGCCCAGCTCGTCCAGCTCGCGGACCATGGCCGCCGGGTCCGGCCACTCGGCCGGATCGAAGCGCCACTCGCCGAGGTGCGTCCAGTGGAAGAAGTCGCTGACGATCACCGACAGCGGCAGGCCGCGCCGCTTGTACTCGCGGGCCACTGCCAGCAGCTCCTCCTGCGTGCGGTAGCGGAGCTTGCACTGCCAGAACCCGGCGGCCCACTCGGGGAGCTCCGGGGCGTGGCCGGTGGCGTCGGCGTAGCGGCGCAGCACGTCGGCGGGCCGCCCGGCGGTGATCCAGTAGTCGATCTGGCGGGCGCTGTCGGCGACCCAGCGGGTGCCGGTCTCGGCCAGCTCGACCCGGCCGATGGCCGGCGAGTTCCACAGCAGCCCGTAACCACGGTCGGAGACCAGCAGCGGGATAGTCACTTCGCCGTTGCGCTGGACGAGGTCGACGACCGCGCCCTTCTGGTCGAGCCGGCCGTGGGTGTGCTGGCCCAGGCCGTAGAGCCGCTCGCCGGGATAGGCCTGGAAGCGCTGTTCGAGGCGGTGGTAGCCGTTGCCGGTCGCGGTGGCCAGGCGCGGGCCGGGCCACCAGAAGTGGGCCGGCTGCTCGGCGAGCAGCTCGCTGCCGTCCTCGGTGCGCAGAAAGGTCAGCCGGCCGGCGGCGGCGGGCAGGTCGGGCGTGAGCCGGCCCTCGGTGCCGGCGTCGACACGCACGGCGATGGCGCCGTTGGCCAGGGTCGCGTGGTGCTCGTCGACGGAGATCTGCGCCTTGCCGCCGTCGGGTGGGGCGTCGAGCAGGGCGCCAGGTAGGTCGTCGACGAGCGGGCCGCCGTATGCGACTCGTACCCGGACGGCGTCCGGGCCCCACGCCTCGATGCGCAGGGTCTCGCCGTGGGCCCGCCATTCGAGGGCGTCGCCGAGGTCGCGGAAGTGCATGTGGAGCTCCTTGTTCAAGGCGCGCGGAACCAGACCGTGCGGCCGGCACGGTCCTGCGGTGCGGATCTAGCGCGGTGCGGGACCGGTGCTCTCGCGGACGGTCAGGACGGGGGTGAGCAGGACGAGCTCGTCGTCGGGCCGGTCGCCGCGACCGGCGGCGGCGATGCGGCCCAACACCTGCTCGACGGCGACGCGGCCGAGTTGCTTGGTCGGCCCGGTCACCGCGGTCAACCGGGGCGAGTACTGCTCCGCCAGCTGCTCCGGGCACAGCGCCACCACCGAGGCGTCCTCCGGCACCGTGCGGCCGCTGCTGCGCAGCAGGTTGAGCAGCGGCCCGATCGCGCCTTCGTTCTGCACCACAAAACCGGTGGTGTCGGGACGATCGGCCAGGATTCGGGCGAGCGTGCCGGCCGTGCTCTCGTAGGTGCCCTCGCAGGATCGGTGCAGGAACCGCAGGCCGCGCTGCTCGGCCCGGGCGCGGAAGCCGGTGAGCGTGCGCTCGGCGTAGCCGGCGTGGCGGTGGTAGACGCCGGCCCCGTAGCCGATGAACGCGATCTCACGGTGGCCGAGGTCGCCAAGGTGGTCCGCGCAGAGCGCGCCCGCGGCGGTGAAGTCGTGGTCGACACAGGAAAGCCCGGCCGTGTTGTCGGGCAGTCCGATGAGCGCCGCCTGCGTGCCCTGGGCCCGCAGCGCGGGGATGCGCTCGTCGTCCAGCTCGACGTCCATCAGGATCACGCCGTCGGCCAGGCCGCTCGCCGCGACCCGCCGCACCCCGTCCACGCCCTCGTCGTTGGTGATCAGCAGCACGTCGTAGCCGTGCTGGCGGGCCGCCATCGTGACCGAGATGGCGATCTCCATCATGATCGGCACATACACGTCCGCGCGCAGCGGCACCACTAAAGCGACGATGTGCGAGCGCCGAGCCGCCAGTGCCCGGGCGCCCGCGTTGGGGTGATAGCCCAACTCGACCACGGACTGCTCGACCCGGCGGCGGGTCTGCTCGGAGATCGAGCGCTTGCCGCTGAGCACATAGCTGACGGTGCTCGCCGAGACGCCCGCGTGCTTGGCCACATCTGCGAGTGTCGCCATCGGTGGTGCTCCTGGTTCCTCGAATCAGCCTTTGATCGCGCCGGTGAGCACACCGGCGCGGAAGTGCTTCTGCACGAATGGATACACGATCAGCAGCGGCACCAGGGTCAACACCACCACGGCCATCTGCAGCGACAGCGGCGCGGTCTGCGCCCCGGTGGTGCCGAAGCCGGCGTTGACCGACCCCGGCAGACCGTTGCCGCGGTTGACGAAGGTGAGCAGCACGTACTGCAGCGGCCACTTGACGCTGTCGGTCGGCATGTACAGCATCACGTTGAAGAACGAGTTCCAGTAGCCGACGGCGTAGAACAGCGCGGTCACCGCGGTCACCGCTCGCGAGGTGGGCAGCACGACCGACCACAGGGTCCGCCATTCGCCCGCGCCGTCCATCCGGGCCGCGTCGATCAGGTCGGCCGAGGTGCTCGAGTAGAACGAGCGCAGCACCAGGATGTTGAACACCGACACGGCGCTGGGCAGGATCAGGGCCCAGAACTGGTCGTAGCCGCCGAGGCCGGTGACCACCAGGAAGGTCGGGATCAGGCCGCCGTTGACGAACATCGTGATGATCAGCAGCACCAGCAGGAACCGGTGCCCGAGCGAGCGGGGCCGCGACAGGCCGTAGGCGCACAGGATCGACACCGCCATCGACACGGCCGTGCCGACCAGCGTGATGCCCAGGCTGACCACCAGCGCCGAGCTCACGGTCGAGTCGGTGAGCATCTCCCGGTAGGGCTCGATGGTCAGCCCGTCCGGCCAGATCACCAGGCCGCCCGCGCGGTTGATGGCGCCCGGGGTGGAGAAGCTGGTCACCACGATGATCCACAGCGGCACCATGACGATGGCCAGCATGCCGGTCAGCGTCAGGCCCTTGGCCGCCTGGCCGACCGGCGTCGGCGGCTCCTCCCAGGCCGGACGCGTGACGCGCCGGCCCCGCCGCGCGGTCCGGGCCGGCGCGGTGGTCTTCGCGGATGGGCGTTCGATGGTCAGTGCGTCGGTCATTTCCGGTACAACCCGTCCTCGCCGAAGGCGTGCGCCAGCTTGTTCGCGCCCCAGATGAGCAGCAGTGAGATGACGCTCTTGAACAGCCCCGCCGCCGCGCCGTAGCTGTAGTTGCCGGTGGCGATGCCGTAGTAGAAGGAGAAGGTGTCCAGCACGTCGGCCGCGTCGTGGCCGACCGCGGCCCGCTGGATCAGGAACTGCTCGAACCCCACGGACAGCGCGTTGCCCAGCCGGAGCACCAGCATCAGCATGATCACGCCGCGCAGCCCGGGCAGGGTGATGTGCCACATCCGCCGGAACCGGCCGGCGCCGTCCACGGCGGCCGCCTCGTAGTTGTCGGTGTTGATGGCGGCCAGCGCGGCCAGGAACACGATGATGCTCCAGCCGGCCTCCTTCCAGATCGCCTGGGAGGTGACCAGCAGCGCGAAGGTGTTCGGGTTGGTCATGACGTCCCAGGTGGCCAGGTCGTGCACCCGCAGGAACTGGTTGAGCACGCCGGCGCCGCCGAGCATCTGCTGGAAGATCGTGATCGCCAGCACCCACGAGAAGAAGTGCGGCAGGTAGACCACGGACTGCACGAAGTTGCGCAGCCGCTCGGACAGCACCGAGTTGAGCAGCAGCGCCAGCGCCACGGGAATCGGGAAGAACAGCACCAGCTGCACGAAGCTCAGGTAGAGCGTGTTGTTCAGCGCACCCCAGAACAGCGGGTCGCCGAACAGCTGGGTGAACTGGTCCAGGCCGACCCACTCACTGTGCCAGACGCCCACCAACGGGTCGTACTCCTGGAACGCGGTGAGCAACCCGAACAGCGGCGCGTAGTTGAACACCAGCAGCAGCACGACCGCGGGCACGGCCATCAGCAGCAGCGTGCGATCACGCCGCAACCTGATCCGCCAGCCCAGCCGGGCCGGGCGGCCCGACCGGGCCGGCCGGGGCGGGGCCTGCGTGCTCATTGGCCGGTGCCGTACTTGTTCAGCACGTTGTCGGTCATCCACTGCTTGAGCCGCTCGCCGCTGGGCTTCCAGGTGGCGATGGCGGCCTGCACGTCGGAGACCTTCTTCTTGCCGTGGTAGCAGTCCTTGATGGTGTCCTCGACGGCCTGCGCGGCGTCGGCGGTGGCCAGCGACTGCGGCATGCTGAAGTTCATGCTCCAGAAGACCGGCTTGGTCAGGGCCTTCACGTTGGCGGCCTGCCAGCTCGTGTAGTCCTTCGTGACGACTTCCCCGCCCGGGTTGCTGATCACCGCGGCCGGCGAGGCCAGGAACGGGTAGGTCTGCGCCTGGACCTCCTTCTTGCCCTCGTCGGTGGCGACCGGCACCCCGTTCTGCCGGGTGTAGTGCACGCCCTCGACGCCGAAGTTGACCATCGTGTACTCGGCCGTGCCGTAGGGCGCGGCGAGGTAGTTCGCGACCGCGAGCAGCTCCTCGATCTGGTTGGGCTTCAGGTTCGCGTTGAGGTAGCTCACCTCGCTGGTGGAGGGGCCGAGGAAGATGCGCGGAGTGGACTTGCCGTCCGCGGCGATGGCGTTGAACGCCCCGCGGCGGTAGTTCGGGTTGGCGGCGACGCCGGACTGGTGGTCGGGGAGGTTCCACGCGCCGGTCCCGCCGCCCCCGATCAGCGTCTTGCCGGCGTAGAACCGGGTACTCGCGTTGGCGTTGTCGCCGGCGGCTGCGTCCGGGTGCAGGTAGCCGGCGGTCGCGAGCTTGTAGTGCCACTCGAGCGCGTCCAGGAACGCCGGCATCTCGTACTTGTGCACCAGCTTGCCGTTGTCGACCGTCCACTTGAGCGGGAGGTTCCAGGACGTGAACATGTAGGTCCACACGTCGTCGAAGGCCCACACGCCGCGCTTGGCGTCGGTCAGCTCCTTGCCCAGGTTCATCAGGTCGTCCGCCGACCGCACCTGGTCGGCGGTGATGCCCTTGGCCTCCAGGATGTCCCGGCGGTAGAACACCGTGCCGGCGATGGCGAAACCGCTGGAGAACGACGGGATGCCGTAGATCTTGTCGCCCCAGGCGCCGGCCCGCCAGGCGCCGGTGGGGATGGCGGCGAGGTTCGGGTACTTCTTGACCTTGTCGCCGGCCAGGTAGGGCGTCAGGTCCGCCAGCTGCGTGCCGGCCAGCTCCCCGACGTTGAAGTTGGGGTTCCACCAGCTCGGCAGCTGGATCCAGTCGGGCAGCTTCCGGGCCGCCGTCATGGTCGGGATGATCGTGGCGTAGTTGTTGCCGTCGGCCGGCTTCACCGCGAGGCTGACGCCCAGCGCCGCGTTCATCGCCTGGTAGAAGGAGTTGCCGGCACTCGGCACGGTGCCCCACAGCGGCGTGACCGCCGTGTAGCTGCCGCCCTTGCCCGGCTTGCCGGAGACGGTGGCGACCGGGTTGGCCGGATAGCTGAGGAAGCCCGGGTCGGTCAGCACGTCCGGGCCGCCCGCGATCGAGGGGATGTCCGGCTTGACGGGGGTGCTCGGCACGTAGGCGGGCAACGCGGCCTTCAGGCCGGCCGCGTTGTTCACGCCGGCCGTCTGCTGCGCCCCGTCGCCGCAGGCGGACAGCAGCGGCGCCGCCGCCACGGTCCCCGCGACGGCGGCGGCGGCACCCAGGAAGTGTCTGCGGTTCAGCTCGTTACCCATGGTGGCGGCGATCCTTCTCCGTTGAAGTGTCGAAGCGCTTGAATTGGACGTGAGACTAGCGACACACATCCGCGTTCGACAAACATTTCGATGAGTCCGAAAACCCCACTACCAGCGGCGTTGACAGGCCCGTGATCACATGTCACGGTTCGAACCGCTTGAATTCAGTCTTCGACGAGGGGTCTGCCACGTGAGTTCCGCGTCCGTGTCCGCCACCGATCGACTCCCGTACCGCGACCCTGCGCTACCACTGGACAAGCGCATCGACGACCTCCTCGAACGGCTCACGCTGGA
>DASWRQ010000013.1:0-12535 GCA_036403095.1 Kutzneria sp.
GCGCCGCTGTCGGTCACCACGATGGTGTGCTCGAACTGGGCGGTCCACTTGCGGTCCTTGGTGGTGACCGTCCAGTTGTCCGGCCAGATGTCGTACTCGATGGTGCCGAGGTTGATCATCGGCTCGATGGTGAAGGTCATGCCCGGCTCCAGCTCGGTGGTGACGCTGGGCTCGTCGTAGTGCAGCACGACCAGGCCGCTGTGGAACGACCGGCCGATGCCGTGGCCGGTGAAGTCACGCACCACGCCGTAGCCGAAGCGGTTGGCGTAGGCCTCGATGACGCGGCCGACCACGTTGAGCTGCCGGCCCGGCCGCACCGCCTTGATGGCCCGCATGGTGGCCTCGTGGGTGCGCTCGACCAGCAGCCGGGCCTCCTCGCTGACCTCGCCGGCCAGGAAGGTGGCGTTGGTGTCGCCGTGCACGCCGCCGATGAACGCGGTCACGTCGATGTTGACGATGTCGCCGTCCTCGATCACCGTCGAGTCGGGGATGCCGTGGCAGATGACCTCGTTCAGCGAGGTGCAGCACGACTTGGGGAAGTTCCGGTAGCCCAGCGTCGACGGGTACGCGCCGTGGTCGCAGAGAAACTCGTGCACGACGGCGTCGATGTGGTCGGTGGTGACGCCCGGCGCGACCGCCTTGCCACCCTCCAGGAGCGCCTGCGCGGCGATCCGGGAGGCCACCCGCATGGCCTCGATGATCTCCGGCGGCTGCACCCACGGGTCGGTGTTGCGCGTCGGCGCCGGCTTGTCCACGTATTCGGGACGCGGAATATGGGCGGGGACGGGACGCCGGGGAGACAACTCACCGGGCTTGAGAGCGGCACGCACGGGCATGCCCATCACCCTACGACCACGCCCGCGCGCCGGGCGCCGGACCGGTGTTGACGGGACGTAACGGGCTCACCCCGGTGTGCGATGCATCACTCGACCGGGAGGGGGTACCGGCCGTGGGTGGCCAGCGGAACACGTTCACCGGCACCAACAAGGGCAATGTCGTCCAGGCCCGCAGCATCGACTACGTGCATATCGAGCGGGCCTACGACGGGCCGCTCGAGGTCGGCGACATCCGGTTCCGGACCGATCTCCCCCGCACGCTCGACGTCGGCGAACCGCAGTGCGTCGGCCGCGAGAAGGAGCTGGCCCGCCTGGAAGAGGCGCTCGAGCGGGGCCTGAGCGTGCGGCTGCGCGGCCCGACCGGCATCGGCCGGACCACGCTGCTGCGGCACGCCGCGCACCTCGGCCGGCTGACGATCCCGGACATCGAGGCGGTCGTGTGGACACCGCCGCGGCTGCCCGACGCCGACCAGATCCTGCACGCGGTGCTGGACCGGTGCGCCGAGTACCCGCCGGAACGTCCCCCGGTCCCGGCGCCGGTGCTCCGGCGGGCGATGACCGGTCTGCGGGCGCTGGTGATCGTCGAGGATCCGCAGTGCACGGCCGCGGAGCTGGCCGAGGTGCTGGGTGCGATGCGGCGCAGCGTCTTCGTCGTCACCACGGACCGGACCGACCTCGCCTGTGACGTCGACATCCTGCTGGCCGGCCTGCCGGTGCGGGCCAGCCGGCAGGTGCTGCGGTCGCAGTTCAACGGCCGCCTGCCGGCCGCGACCCGCCGGCGGGTCGAGCAGCTGTGCGAGGGCTACGGGCACCACCCGGGCGACGTCGTCCGGCTGGGCCGGTATCTGGCCACCGCCCGCACGCAGCGCGAACTGGTCCCGACCCTCGACACCGACGAGGCCCAGCTGATCGTGCCGCGCCTGGTCGAATGGCTGGACGAGCCGGCCCGCGCCGCGGTGCTCGCCTTGGCGGCACTGGACAAAGCCGAGTGGGGCTGGCCGATTCTGGCCGCAGTAGCCGAAATCCCGACCCAGCGCACGGCGAAATCCTTGCGGGACAGCAAGTTGGTGGTCGGCAAGCAGCGCTACCGACTGGCCGCCGGCGTCGTCGAGCACGTGGCGACCGATGTGGTCGCGGTCACGGAGCGGATCACCGACTGGGTGTGGGAAACCGTTGCCGCGGCGGAGATCACGGCCGAGATCACGGTGATCGAGCAGGAGCTGCTGGTCACCATCCGGGCCGAGCAGCACGAGGTCGCGCTGGCACTGGCCCGTGTCGCGGCGACCAAGCTGGCGGCGACCCGGCAGTGGGACGCCTGGGGGCGGGTCCTGCCGCTCGGGCTGCGGGCCGCGATCGGCGCGCAGTCGCGGCCCGACCAGCGGTACTTCCGCTATTCGCTGGCCGCCCGCAAGTACGCCGACGGTCGGCGCGAAGAGGCCCTCGAACTGGTCACGGCCCTGCTCGGCGACGGTCTGGACACCGTCGACGACTCCACCGCCGAGCGGATGCGGCGACTGGCCGACCAGGTCGGCTACCGCGGCGGCACGGTGATCACCACGGCCTTCGACCTGAGCGCGGCCGGCGCGTTCTGCCAGCCGTCGAGCTGGGGCCAGAGCGGCGTCGACGAGGTGATCGACGTTCGCTGCTTCACGAAAGCCGGCGCTCCCACCAACATGCGGGTCTTCGTGTTCTTCGCCGCCGGCAGCGGCGCCAACCCGATCGCCGGCGGCGGCACCCGCTCGTACGTCGTCGACGACCAGCCGGGCGCCGGCGTCTTCACGCCGGACTGGCAGCATGGGCGCAACGCCGGCGGCGTCACGCGCACCGGTGTCGGCCGCTACACCGCCGAACTTGCCGGCGCCGCAACGGGAGTGGTGGAACTGACGGCCATCGGCGCCGACCCGAGCCACTGCTCGGTCGTCGGCCGGCACGGCAACTCCGTCGACCTGGCGTGCTTCGACAGCCACGGCACAGCCGTCGACACCGCCTTCGCCGCCGGCGTCGCCAACAACCAGAACTTCTTGGACGACAAGCGAAAGCCCGTCGGCGACTATCTCGTGACCGCCGGCGACCCGAGCACGCAGTGGGCCAGCGGCCCGACGGTCGTCCGCACCTCGGCCGGGCAGTACCACGTGCGCTTCGGCAACGGCTACTTCCCGAGCACCATGCACGTCACCGCCGAAGGCATCGGCCGCTACTGCATCGTCACGAACTTCAACGACTACAGCCACCAGGACGACACCAACGTCTAACGTCGGCTGCCACACCACTGCCGGCACGTCGACCGACACCGCCTTCGACCTGCTCTACACATCGACGCGCAGCTACTGACTCAGTGCACCGCGCGCAGGAAGTTTCCGCCCACCACCACGGCCGGCGACGAGGTGCCCGCGCCGACCAGCAGCACCGCGAACGCGAGGTCGCCGCGGTAACCGACGAACCAGCCGTGCGAGTTGGTGCCGTCGCCGAACTGCGCGGTGCCGGTCTTGCCGGCCACATCCGGGATGTCGCGGATGGCCTTGGCCGTGCCGTCGGTCACCACCGCGCGCATCATCTGCCGCATCGAGTCCAGCACCGGCCCGGGCACCGGCTGCTGCGCCGGCGTGTTGACCTTGGTCTGGGTGCCGCGGATCAGGATCGGCGTCGGGATCGAGCCCTTCACCACGGTCGAGGCGACCAGGGCCATGCCGAACGGGCTGACCTGGTCCTTGCCCTGTCCGAAGCCGTCCTCGGCCCGCTCGACGGTGGACGTCGGCACCGGCACGGATCCGGTCACCGTGACCACGCCCGGCACGGTGAAGTCGGCCCCGATGCCCAGCTGCTTGGCCGTGTCGGCCAGCTGCTGGCTGGTCAGCTGACCGGCCGCGATCTGCGAGAACGTGGTGTTGCAGGACTGCGCGAACGCGGTGCGCAGCGGCACCGTGCCCAGGTCGAACTCGTTCTCGTTGGGGATCACCCGGCCGTCGATGGTGGTCTTGCCCGGGCACGGCAGCGGGCCGTCCACGGTCACCTTGCCGGCCTCCAGCGCCGACACACCCGTGACGATCTTGAACGTGGAGCCGGGCGGGAACTGCCCGGTCAGCGCGATCAGGCCCTGCGCGTCGGCCGGCGCGTTCTGGGCCACGGCCAGGATCTCGCCGGTCGACGGCTGGATCGCCACGATCGCCGCCGGCTGCTGCACGCCGGCGATGGCGGCCTGCGCGGCGGCCTGCGTGCCGGTGCCGATCGTGGTGGTCAGCGACGTCGCCGCCTGCGGCTGCTTGCCGGCCAGGTCGGCCACCGTGTTGCCGGCGGCGTCCTTGGTCACCACCTGCCAGCCGGCCGCGCCGGCCACCTGGGCGTTGACCGCGGCGCGCAGCGAGGACAGGAACTGCGGACCGAGCGACTTGTTCTGGGCCAGCAGCTGGTTCTGGGTGGCGAAGGTGACCCCGGGCAGCTCGTGGATCTGCGCCCGCACCGTCTGGTAGTCCGAGTCCCGCAGGTTGATCACCGAATACGCCTGGCCGTCCGGCGTCTTGGTGGCCCCGTCGATGATCGACTGGGCGGTGATCGTGTTGTCGAACTTGTTCAGCGCCGCGGCCAGCGCCGTGGCCACGGCGTTCAGGTCGGGCGTCTGCTTGCGGTCCACCGCGATGCCGATCACCGGGGTCGGCGCGAGCAGCGGGGCGCCGTCCCGGTCCAGCACCGGGGCCGGATCCGGCTGGAGCACGGTCAGCGCCAGCGACTGCTGGGCCGACAGCTTGGGGTGCACGTCCTCGGGCTGCCAGTGCACCTTCCAGTCGCCGCTGGACTGGGTCATGGCCAACGAGCCCTGATAGGTCCAGAGCCGGTCCTTGTCGAGGTTCCAGCTGGCGTTGAACGGCACGGTGGCGTTGTCGCCGCTGGGCGGCTGCGAGGCGCCCGCGGACAGCGTCACCGACTTCGGCTTGAGCGCCGTGCGGACCTTGTCCAGCAGCGCCTTCGACCCGTTCGCGTCGTCGGTGAGCTGCGCCGCGGCGGCGGTGTCGCCCTTGGCGAAGGCCGCGAGGAAGTTCTTGGCGATGTCGTCCTGGCTCGGCTTGGACTCGAACAGGCCGCACGCGCCCAGTGGCAGAACCAGTGCGAACGCGAAGACCAGCGGCAGCTTTCTCGGCACGGCCGCAGTATGCCAACCAGGCCCGACAATTTCGCGCGATATGGCCGTACGTGGTGTCGGACCGGGTCAGAACAACACCGTGGCGTACCGGCCGACCTCCGAGAAGCCTATCCGGCGATAGGCCGCCCGCGCCGGGGCGTTGAACCCGTTGACGTAGAGGCTGGCCGTGCGGCCCATGCCGCGGACCAGCCGGTCGGCCACCGCCGCCGTGCCGCTCGCGCCCAGGCCCTGGCCGCGCCGATCCGGCCGCACCCACACGCCCTGGATCTGCCCGACCCGCTCCGACAGCGCGCCGATCTCGGCCTTGTACACGACCTGGCCGGCCTCGAACCGGGCGAACGCGCGGCCGGTGGCGATCAGCTCGGCCACCCGGGCCCGGTAGCCCGCGCCGCCGTCGTCCAGCCGCGGGTCGACGCCGACCTCCTCGGTGAACATGGCCACCGCGGCCGGCAGGTAGATGTCCAGCTCGTCCGGCCGAACCGGGCGGACCAGCGGATCCGGCCGGACCGTCGGCGAGCCGCCCATGGCCAGCAGCGGCTGGTGCGGCCGCACCTCGCGGGCCGGTCCCCACACCGGCTCCAGCTCCTGCCACAGCCCCATCACCAGGTCGGCCGGGCCGACCAGGGAGGAGCACATGCGGTGCCGGCGCAGCGCGCGGTCGGCGAAGTGCCGCAGCGCGGCCCGGTTGCCGGCCAGCGGGATCAGGTTCGGGCCGGAGAAGCACAGCCCGTTCAGCCGGCCGCTGCGGGCCGGGCGGGACTCCAGGCCCCACAGCTCGCCGCCCAGCCGCCACGGGTCCGCCCCGGCGACCTCCACGCGCGCGGCGACCATGCAGGACGCGACCGGGTCCTCGTCGAGGACCGCGCGCACCGCCGACACGTCCCGGTCGTCGAGGACCCGGGCTCCGGCAAGCCTCAACACGCTTCCCAGCCTGCCAGATAACGCAGGCAACCTGCGCGCATGAGCACCCACTTAGCGGATCTTAGGCACCGGATGCGACGAGCCGGGCGGCGCCGCCCGGCTCGTGCTCAGATCCGGTGATTCAGGAGGCCGTGACCACCGGGGACGCGCCGTCGACCGGCTCCATGTCCTCGGCGATGCGCATGGCCTCCTCGATCAGGGTCTCCACGATCTGGGCCTCCGGCACCGTCTTCACGACCTGGCCCTTGACGAAGATCTGGCCCTTGCCGTTGCCCGAGGCCACGCCCAGATCGGCCTCGCGGGCCTCGCCCGGGCCGTTCACCACGCAGCCCATGACCGCCACCCGCAGCGGCACCTCCATGCCCTCCAGGCCGGCGGTGACCTCCTCCGCGAGCTTGTACACGTCGACCTGCGCCCGCCCGCACGACGGGCAGGACACGATCTCCAGCTTGCGGGGCCGCAGGTTCAGCGACTGCAGGATCTGCGTGCCGACCTTGATCTCCTCCACCGGCGGCGCCGACAGCGAGACCCGGATCGTGTCGCCGATGCCCTGCCGCAGCAGCGCGCCGAAGGCCACCGCCGACTTGATCGTGCCCTGGAACGCCGGGCCGGCCTCGGTCACGCCGAGGTGCAGCGGGTAGTCGCAGGACTCGGCCAGCAGCTCGTAGGCCCGCACCATGACCACCGGGTCGTTGTGCTTGACCGAGATCTTCACGTCGTAGAAGTCGTGCTCGGCGAACAGCGACGCCTCCCACAGCGCCGACTCGACCAGGGCCTCGGGCGTGGCCTTGCCGTGCTTCTGGAGCAGCCGCGGGTCCAGCGAGCCGGCGTTGACGCCGATCCGGATCGGGGTGCCGTGGTCCTTGGCCGCCTGCGCGATCTCGCGGACCTTGTCGTCGAACTTCTTGATGTTGCCCGGGTTCACCCGCACCGCGGCGCAGCCGGCCTCGATCGCGGCGAACACGTACTTGGGCTGGAAGTGGATGTCGGCGATGACCGGGATGGAGGACTTGCGGGCGATGGCCGGCAGCGCGTCCGCGTCGTCCTGCGACGGGCAGGCCACCCGCACGATGTCGCAGCCGGCCGCGGTCAGCTCCGCGATCTGCTGCAGCGTCGAGTTCACGTCGGCGGTCAGGGTGGTGGTCATGGACTGGACCGAGACGGGGAAGTCACTGCCGACGCCGACCGAGCCGACGTGCAGCTGCCGGGTCCGCCGCCGCTCGCTCAGTACGGGAGGCGGCGTCGCAGGCATACCAAGGCTGACAACCATGCTGATCCATTCAGATCGTGGGGGCCTTCTACGCCACCAACTTACCGTCTGAACGGACCAGGAGGCGCACCACGGCTACGTGATGCGACGAACCATTACACAGCGTCAACCCTTGATCGACCCAGCGCGGTCACCCCAGCTTGACGGGATTCACGATGTCGGCCGTGATGGCCAACAGGGTGTACGCGCCACCCAGGAGCACCAGCAGATAGGTCAGCGGCAGCAACTTCACGTAGTCGACGGGCAGGCCGGCCGGCTTGCCCCGCAGCTTGCGCACCCAGTCCCGCACCCGCTCGTACAGGTTGACCGCGATGTGGCCACCGTCCAGCGGCAGCAGCGGCAGCAGGTTGAACACGCCGACGAAGAAGTTCAGGTTGGCCAGCAGCGCCACGAAGAACCACCACAGCCCGCGGTCGGCCGCCTGGCCGCCGATCAGGCTGGCGCCGACCACGCTGACCGGGGCGTTGGGATCGCGCTCGCCGCCGGCGACGGCGTTGAGCAGCGCCGGGATCTTCGTCGGCAGCGCCTTGAGGCCCTCCCACACACCCACGAACAACTGGCCGGTGAACACGCCCGTGGCGCCGAAGGCCGCGACCGGGCTGTAGGTGATGGTGAACGCCTGGCCCATGCCGATCGCGCCGACCTTGCCGACCGGGTCGTTCGGGCCCAACGGCTTGGTGTAGTCCAGGATGCGGCTCACCGTGGCGATGTCCACGGTCAGCGTCAGCTGCTGGCCGCCCCGCTCGACCACGAACGGCGTCGGGCCGCTGAGCGGGCGGGTCACCTTCACCATCTCGGTGTAGGTGGAGATCGGGTGCCCGCCGACCGAGAGCACCTTGTCGCCCGGCTGGATGCCGGCGTCCTTGGCCGGGGCCGGGTCGGCCGCGGTGCAGTCGCTGTACTTGCCGGTGCTCGGGCTCTGCGTGGCCTGCGCGCACGGGCTGATGTCGCCGGCGATGGCCAGGTCCTGGTTGTTGGGCAGGCCCAGCGAGATGGCGGCGACGTAGACGATGAGCAGGCCGATGATGAAGTGCGTGATCGAGCCCGCGGACAGCACGATGACGCGCTTCCAGGTCTTCTGCCGGTAGAAGGCGCGCGGCGCGTCCTCGGCCGCCACCTCGTCCAGCGCGGTCATGCCCACGATCTCGCAGAACCCGCCGGCCGGGATGATCTTGAAGCCGTACTCCGTCTCGCCACGTCGGAACGACCAGATCTTCGGCCCGAAGCCGATGAAGTACCTGGTCACCTTCATGCCGAAGGCCTTGGCCGTCAGCAGGTGGCCGAACTCGTGCAGGGCAACGGAGATGCCGATGCCCAGCGCGAACAGCACCACACCCAGGACGTACAGCACCGTTTGTCAGTCCCTTCCCGAGCCGACCGGCCGTGCGACCAGCTCACGCGCTCGCGCGCGGGCCCAGTCCTCGGCGGCCAGCACCTCGGCCACATCGCTGGGTTCCCCGCGCCACTGGTCGGCCTCGGTGAGCACCCGCTCAACAGTGTCCACGATGGAGGTGAAGGCAGCGTTGCCCGCGAGGAACGCGGCCACCGCGTCCTCGTTGGCGGCGTTGTACACCGCCGGCAGGCAGCCGCCGGCCGTGCCGGCCGAGCGGGCCAGCTCCACCGCCGGGAAGGTCTCGTTGTCCAGCGGCTCGAACGTCCAGCTGGCCGCCTTGGTCCAGTCGCAGGCGGCGGCCGCGCCGGGCACCCGGGCCGGCCAGCCCAGGGCCAGCGAGATCGGCAGCCGCATGTCCGGCGGGCTGGCCTGGGCCAGCGTCGAGCCGTCCACGAAGGTCACCATCGAGTGAATCATCGACTGCGGGTGCACCACCACGTCGATGCGGTCGTAGGGCACGCCGAACAGCAGGTGGGCCTCGATCAGCTCCAGGCCCTTGTTGATCAGCGTGGCCGAGTTGGTGGTGATCAACGGGCCCATCGACCAGGTCGGGTGGGCCATCGCCTGCTCGACCGTCACCTCGGCCAGCTCGCTGCGCCTGCGGCCGCGGAACGGGCCGCCCGAGGCGGTCAGCACCAGGCGGGCCACTTCCTCCTCGGTGCCGCCGCGCAGGCACTGCGCCAGGGCCGAGTGCTCCGAGTCCACCGAGACCAGCTGGCCCGGCTTGGCCGCCTTGAGCACCAGCGGGCCGCCCGCGATCAGCGACTCCTTGTTGGCCAGCGCCAGCCGGGCGCCCGTGGCCAGCGCCTTCAGCGACGGCTGCAGGCCCTGGGAGCCCGGCAGGCCGTTGAGGATCACGTCGGCCGGGGTGGAGCCGATCAGCTCCTCGTTCGCCGCCGGGCCGGCCAGGATGCGGGGCAGCCGGAAGTCACCCCGGTTGTAGCCGCGGCGCTGGGCCTCGGCGTACAGGGCGAGCTGGAGGTCCTCCGTGGCCGTCGCCCGGGTCAGCGCGACCGCCTCGACCCCGTGGTCGAGGGCCTGGCGGGCCAGCAGCGCCGGGTCGGAGCCGCCGGCGCTGATGCCGGCGAGGCGGAAGCGGTCGCGGTTGGCGGCGATCACGTCAAGGGCCTGGGTGCCGATCGAGCCGGTCGAGCCGAGCACGAGCACCCGCGGGTTCGCGGTGTCCATCACCAGCCATTCTCACCGATTCCGGGCGGCCGCGGACACCACCGTCGGATGATAACGAGTTGGTAAAAGGTGCGTGATGATCGTCCATGGGGGTACATCTGTGCAGCGAGACGGACCGGAGACGCCGGACCGTACCCCGAACAAGGAGCGTGACCCTAGTGGGCATCATCGCGTGGATCGTGCTCGGCCTGATCGTCGGCATCATCGCCAAGGCGGTCATGCCAGGCCGCGACGGCGGCGGCATCATCCTGACCGCGGTGCTCGGCATCGTCGGCGGCTTCCTCGGCGGCATCATCGGCAAGGCGCTGTTCGGCGTCGACCTCGGCGGGTTCTTCGACCTGCGCACGTGGCTGCTGGCCATCGTCGGCGCCGTCGTCGTGCTGGCCATCTTCCGGCTGGTGACGGGCCGCAGGTCCCGCGCATAGGCCGCTACCCGACGTGGCGCCCGGGCGGCCACCCGCCCGGGTGCCATGTCACTGCGGTGTGCGAACATGACGACGTCAGCACCCCTAGTACCAGGAGCGATCGTGGCGTCCTCGGAGTTGGAGAAGCGTCCGGCCAGCGTCGACCCCCAGGACGAGCCGTCGGCCGAGTGGGGCTGGCACGGCACCTTCCCCAAGGCCACCCGCGTCGCCGGCTGGCTCACCGCCGTGGTCCTGCTGCTCATGCTCATCGGCAACCACCGCGGGCACATCGAGGACGTCTACCTCATCGGCACCGCCGCGGCGATCGTGATCGCGTTGATCTGGGACCGCATCCGCAGCCGCACTGCCTGGCGTCGCTGACCCAGTCTTCGAGTAGGCCGCGCCCCTGCGACGCGGCCTACTCTTTTGCTCTGTCCTTGTGCGTCAGGGCCAGCTGACGCGCGACCGCATGACTGTTCGGTGTTCGGTATTGACAGAACACCGAACGCCAACGAACATCGGACTGTGCCCACCGATCCGCGAGCCGCGCTGGACGCCGCCGTAGTGGCGTTCGCTGCCGTAGGCATCAATGCCACGCCATCGACGGCATCGGCCTCCCAAGCCGACCTGGTCCTTGATGTCCACGGAACGCCATTGCCCGTGAACATCAAGGTCGTCGCGACGGCCACGCCGGAAAACATGGCCAAATGGCTCCGTACGCCGCCGGTTACCCCGGCAGAGAACGGTCGCCTCGTCATCGCCGACCGGGTCGTCGCCGGCGCTCGACAGCTCTTGACGGACAACGGTTGGGGCTGGCTCGATCTGCGGGGACATCTGCACCTGTCCAGCCGGGGCGTTCATATCGACACGGCTGTGCCAGCGATTTCACAGCCCAAGCGGCCCCGGCATGTGTTCAGCGGCAAGGTTGTCCTTGAGGTCGCCGCGTCCATGCTGCTCGCGCCCGGCCGGCCTGTCTCAGTTCGCGGACTGGCTCGCGAGCTCGATCGCTCTCCCAGCAGCATTTCCGCCGCGGTCACCACGTTGCAGAACGCTCAACTCGTCGACGACCGGAATCTTCCGATCGTGCCGGACCTGTTCTGGGAGATGGCTGACGCATGGCGACCGGTCACGATCACGGTCAGCCGAGTTGACCTGCTTCGCGACCCGACCATCGCCGAGGTCCTGCGCACCGCCTGGGACGATGTGCCCGGCGGCAGCGGCTGGGCCCTCACGGACACGTTGGCGGCAGCCGCGTACGGAGCACCGGCGGGCGTCCGTGCCCACTATCCGCCGGATTTTTATGTGCCCGACGAGGCTGTGGCCCACAGAGCCGCGACCATGCTCGGCGTTCCGATGTCCGAGGAGGTTCGCGGCGCGACTCTGCGCGTGGCGCCAGTGCGCCAAGCGTGTGCAACCCGCCGTCCCTCCTTGGACACCGAGGCACCCTGGCCACTGGCCCATCCACTGTTCGTGGCGCTAGATCTGGCCTCTGACCCCGGGCGGGGACGCGAGATCCTCGACGGTTGGACTCCTCCCGTGGACGTGCCTCGTGTCTGGTGATCCGCTCCTCGACCGGGTCGATTTGTTCGGTCCGGTCACACTCGCGCTGCTGCAAGCCATCCCCGAGGTCGAACGCCGCGTGGGCCGACCGGTCACGCTCGTTGGCGGCTTGGCCGTGCTGTCTCGCCTCGGAACTGCGGCCCATCGGGTCACCACTGACGTCGACACGGTCAGCCGTCGGGCTGACGGCGAACGCGGACAGTTGGAGGTCCTGCTCGCCAGTGGCGCGACTGCGATCGACGGAGCCGGCGCAATGATCACCACTGCGTCCGGCGAAGTCCGAATCGACGTTCTTGAGATCAGCGAACGGGAACTTGCCGACCTGTCCGAGGATCCGACGGACCGGCTCTACGCTCTCGCTCACGATTGGGCACTCAGGACCGCGACACCGCTCCAGATCCGCGCCTCCGCAGGTGGAACGGCCTTCGAACACGCCGTCAGGGTGGCCGAACCGGGGCCACTCATCGCCACGAAGCTCCAGGCATTGCCGAACCGTTCCAAAATCAAGGAAGCCACGGACATCCTCGACATCATCCGGCTCGCTCTCGACCCGCAGACCGGACCCGCAGTTCGTACGCAGTTGGCAATCTCCGACAGCCAACTAAGGCGTGACGCCGCCCTACACGTACAGACCTGGTTCGCCGACAACGCGAGCCGAACCCTACGTCTGGTGCGGACAACCCAGGCAGGCACCGACACTACGTCAGATACCGTCGCGCTCGTCGGGGAACTGCTACTTGCTGGTCTGCGGTGATCGCCGCACCCCAGAACCTCAGCCTTCGGCGGCGAGTTGGCCGCAGGCGGCGGCGATCTCCTGACCACGAGTGT
>DASWRQ010000014.1:0-7129 GCA_036403095.1 Kutzneria sp.
CGTGACCCGCTGGCTCTGTCCGGGCCGCAGGACGGCGGTCTTCTGGAAGGCGGCCAGCCGCTGCTTGGGCAGCGTCATGCCGGGGACCGTGAACGGCGTCGCCGCGTAGAGCTGCGCGACGGTGCTGCCGGCCGTGGTCCCGGTGTTGCGCACGGTCACGCCGACCTGGACGCTGCCATTGGCGTCCACCGTGGACTTGTCCGCGCGGACGTCGGAGTAGGTGAAGTTCGAGTAGCTCAGGCCGTAGCCGAACGGGTAGGTCGGCGTGCCGGTGAAGTACTGGTAGGTGCGGCCGAGGCCGTCCGTCTGCGCGGGCGCGAGGTTGTAGTTGGACATCGCCGGCAACTGCGAGTCGTCGGCGTACCAGGTGAAGTCCAGGTGCCCGTCGGGGTTCTGCCGGCCGAACAGCACGTCGGCCAGCGCGGTGCCCTGCGATTCGCCGTTGTAGCCGCTGAACACCACGGCCGGGAACTTGTCCTGCTCGGTGTTGATCTGCACCGGGCCGTTCGACTGGACGACCAGCGCCGTCCTGGGGTTGCCGATCGCGCTGACCTGGTCGATCAGCGAGGTGTAGTTGCCGGGCATGGCGATCGAGGGCCGGTCCCGGCCCTCGTCGGCGATCTTCTTGTCGGTGCCGACGAACACGATCACCGCGTCGGCGGCCGTGATGTCCGCCTTGGTGGCGGCGCTGAGCGTGGCGGCGCCGGTCGCGGTGGTGGACGTGCCGGCGGCGTCGAAGACCACCTGGGCGGCCGGATTTGCCTGCTGGACCGCGGCCGTGATGCCCTGTACGGCGTCGACCCGCAGCGACGGGTCGCCGGAGTAGTCGCCCAACGTCACCGTGCCGGCCAGGTCGCCGACGACCACGATCTTGCCGGTCTGCTCGGCCGACAACGGGAGCAACGGCTTGGCGGTGCCGGCGACCGGCTGGTTCTTCAGCAGCACCAAGGAGTTGTCCGCCACCGTGGTGGCCAGTGCCTGGTGTGCCGGGCTCTGGATCTGCGCCTTGGTGATCTTCGTGTACGGCACCTGGGCCGCCGGGTCGAACTCGCCGGTCCGCATCCGCACCGTGAAGACCTTCACCAGCGCGGTGTCGAGCACGCCCTCGGACAGCGCGCCCGCCTTGATCGCGGCCTGGATGTTGGCCAGCGTGTTCTCGCCGCCCGGGCAGTTGAGGTCGGTGCCGGCGCGCAGCGCGTACGCCTGGCCGCCGGCCTGCGCCGGCACGGTGGCGCCGGTGGTTGTGTTGGTCCAGACGCCGTTGCCGCCCTTGTGGTCGGTGGTCCAGCCCGGCGGCGCCCAGTCGTGGCCGCCGGGGAAGGTCTGGTACGTGGTGCCGACCGCGCCGCAGTCGGAGGTCACGTAGCCGTCGAACCCGTAGGTGCGCTGGGCGATCTGGTTGGCGGGGTAGGTGTCGGCGACCGACGGCGTGCCGTTGATGGCGTTGTAGGACGTCATCAGGCCGGACACGTGCGCGTCCTGGATCAGGCTGCCGAACTGCGCGGTGTAGTAGTCGCGCAGGTCGGTGTCGCCGACGTCGGAGGAGATGCCCGTCCGGTTGTTCTCCACGTCGTTGAGCGCGTAGTGCTTCGCGGTGGCGGCGACCTTGAGGTAGCCGGTCTGGGACTGGCCGGACGGGGTGTTGCCCTGGTAGCCGTCGACGAACGCGCCGGCCATCCGGCCGACGAGGTAGGGATCCTCGCCGAAGGCCTCGTCGGTGCGGCCCCAGCGCGGATCCCGGTCCAGGTTCACCGTCGGGGCCCAGTAGGTCAGGCTGCCGTAGTCGGCGGCGCTCGGCCCGAGGTTGTTCTGGTCGACGCCGAACAGCGACTTGTCCAGGAAACCGCGCGCCTCGTCGGAGATCGCCTGCGTCTCCTGGTAGACGAGGTTCGGGTCCCACGACATGGTGGCGGCGAAGTTCGTGGGGAAGCTGGTCGCCTTGGGCAGGCCGCCGTGACCACCGTTGTTCTGGTCGGCGCCGAGGCTGTTGACGCCGTGCTGGCCCTCGCTCCAGTAGGTGTACTGCTGCACGCCGAGCCGGGGGATCGCGGGGCCGTTGTTGGTGCTGAGCTGGGCGACCTTCTCCGGCAGGGTCATCCGGGACACCAGGTCGGCGGCGCGCGCCGCGAAGTCGTAGTGGGTGTCGAGGTAGATGGGCACGCTGTCCGATGCGGTCAGCTGTGCGGACGCCGGTGCGCCGATCGCCAGGCCGGCGACGACCGCGACGGCCATTCCTGTCCCGCGTAGCCGTCGGTGCCGGCTGTTCCCTGCCATGTCGCCTCCGTCGTTGGATGCCGTCAGTACGTGCTGATCGCCGGGTTCCGTCAGCGGTCGCGGGCTCGCGTCGGGCGTAAGGTCGCGCCATGTCCGCCACGCCAACCGGTTCGGCCGCCGAGGCCCCTATCAACCTCTGGAACCTGGGCCGGGTGCGCGTGCTCCAGGCGCTCACCGAGACGCCCCGGCTGTCTCGGTCGGACCTGGTCCAGCGCACCGGCCTGGCCAGGGCGACCGTGGGTTCCGTGGTCTACGACCTGATCGGCGCCGGCCTGCTGGCCGAGGTCACCGATGCCGCGACGACCGGCGCCCGAACCGGTCGCCCGCCACAACTGCTGTCGCTGCGCCCGGACGCCGCCTACGCGGTCGGCCTCGACATCGGCCACGACCACGTCCGCGCGATGCTCACCGACCTGCTCGGCACGCCGCTCTGGGACGCCACCGAAGCGCTGGTCACCGACGAGGATCCGGAACAGGCGCTGAGCACCGCCGCCCGACTCGTCGACCGGGCCGCCGCCGACACCGGCCTGCGCAAGGACAAGATCCTCGGCGTCGGCCTCGGCATCGCCTGTCCGGTCGAGGCCGGCCGGGGCGAGCTGCACGCGGAGAACATCATGCCCGGCTGGGTCGGCGTGCGCCCCACCGACGAACTGGCCGAGCGCACCGGGCTGAGCGTGCGGATCATCAACGATGCCAACGCCGGCGTGCTGGCCGAGCGCCGCTTCGGCGCCGCCCGCGACTGCGCCAACGTGGTGTACCTGCGGCTCGCCTCCGGTATCGGCGCCGGACTGGTGTGCGACGGCCGGATGCTGCACGGCGGCGACGGTCTCGCCGGCGAGCTCGGGCATGTCACCGTCGAGCCGCTCGGCGCACCGTGCCGGTGCGGCAACCGGGGCTGCCTGGAGACCGTGGCCAGCCCGACCGCGATCGTCGAGCTGCTCAGTCGCGGCCGGCCGAACCCGGTCCGCATCGCCGACCTGGCCGGGCTGGTACGCGACGGCGACCGCGGCACGCTCCGGCTGATCGAGGACGCCGGCGAGGCCGTCGGCCGCGCGCTGGCACTGGTCGTGATGATGCTCAACCCGGAGCTGATCGTGGTCGGCGGCGATCTGGTGGTCGCGGGGGACGCGTTGTTCGAACCGATGCGCCGCCTGCTCGGGCGCAACACGATGGGCTCCCAGAACCGGACGCTGCGGGTCGTGCCCAGCGCACTCGGCGACAGCGCGGGAGTACGCGGCGCCGCAGCGCTGGTGCTGGACACCGTGCCGGAACGGCTCGGTCTCGATCCGACCGTGGCCTGATCCCGCGCGTTCGCACGGGCCGTGGTCGGTCACCGGACCGCACGTCCGGCCGTGCCCGCCGGCGCCTGATCATGTGGTGACGCGGTCGTCCACGCCCGTTCGCCGTAGCCGTCGGACGGCGGAGCCGCCGACGCGGCGGCGCCCCACGTGATGTCGGGTGTGGTGGCCAGGTCGTAGTCGAGGCTGGCTCCGTGCGCGAGTTGGCCGAACGTCAGCCAGGGCTGGTTGTGCACGGCGCCGTTGACGGTCAGACCGTGCACGTAGGGCGCGTCCGGCGCGGCATGCGGCGCGGTGATGGTGATGCTGCGGCCGTTGTCCAGGTGGATGACGGCCGTCGGGAACACCGGACTGCCCAGCACGAGCGTGTCGGCGCCCGGATCCTCGGGATAGAAACCCAGGTTGGACCACACGAACCAGGAGCTCATCGCGCCGAGATCGTCATTGCCGAACTGGCCGGCCGGCGCGTCGAAGTACAGCTGCTGCTGGGCCTGCCGCACGATCGCCTGGGTCTTCCAGGGCGCGCCCGCGTAGTCGTACTCCCACGGGATCTCGATGCTGGGCTCGTCGTTGAGGTTGGCGTTGGTGGGACCCGGATCGTCGAGGTTGCGCAGCAAGCCGTCCAGGAACGTCACGTAGGCGCTGTTGCCGCCCTTGGCGGCGATGAGCGCCTTGAGATTGAACGGCACCATCGGCGTGTACTGGGCGGCGGTGCCCTCCTCGAACCCGGCGGTGGTGCCGGGGGTGAAGCCAGGCACCCACTGGCCGTCGGCGAGTCGGGGTTGGACGTAGCCGGTGGCGGGGTTGAAGTCGTTCTGCCAGTCCTGCGCACGGGTGGCGAAGCGCCGGTAGGTGTCGGTGTCGCCGAGGGCGGCGGCGAACGCCGCGATGGCGTGGTCGGCAGTGGCGAACTCGAGGTCGGTGGACACGAGGTACTTCTGGTTGAGGTTGCAGCAGCCGGTGTAGGCGAAGTCGTAGGGGAGGTAGCCGTGGGCGTCGCGGACGGACTCGCCCTGGCGCACGGTGTTGGCCTGGGTCGCCTGCGCCACCATCGCGGCGAGAGCGTGCCCGGCGTCGAAGTCCCGTGCGCCGAAGGCATAGCCGCCGGCGACGATGGCGTCGGCCGGATCACCCGCCGTGACATAGGTTTCGCCGTTGGGCAGGGCCCAGCGCGGCAACAGGCCGGACTGGTCGTAGTCGTTGAGCATCGAGGTGATCGCGTCACTCGCCCGGTGCGGCGCGATCACCGATTCGAGCTGGATCTGACTGCGGTAGGTGTCCCAGCCGGAGTAGTTGGCGTACTCCTGATGACCGGGCGCGACCCGGTGGACCCGCTCGTCCATGCCGAGGTAGTCGCCGTTGATGTCGCTGTTGAGGCTGGGGAACAGCGACGCGTGGTAGACGGCGGTGTAGAACTCGGTCTGCTGCTGGGCGGTGCCGCCGCCGACCTGGATCTTGCCGAGCACCTGGTTCCAGTCCGCCCGCGCGGCGCGGCGGACGGTGTCGAGGTTCCATGCCGGGATCTCGACGGTGCGGTTCAGCACCGCGTTGGCGGCGCTGGTGTAGGAGATCCCGACCTTGCCGAGCACGGTCGGCGAGCCGGTGGTGTCGAAGGTGAGGACCACGCCGGCCGGGCCGCCGCCGCTGGCGCCGTAGGTGGCCGCGGTGAACGGCACGGCGAAGATCATGTCGAAATGCAGCGTGTAGTCGTGCGGCGTGAAGTCGTGTCCGCAGAAGTTCCCGCCCGCGCTGACGGTGCCGGCCAGCTCGTGGTCGCTGACGATGGTGGCGCTGGTGCCGTCGACGGGCTGGCCGGACCAGGTGCCGCCGGCGAGCTTGACCACCAGGTGCGACTGCTGGGAGGGCGGGAACGTGAAGCGCCCGATGCCGGCCCGGGCGGTGGTGGACAGCTCGGTCCGCACGGCGCCGTCACCGGCTCCGGTGGTGACCGCGTAATAGCCGGCCTGCGCGGTTTCCGAGTCGTGGCTGAACGGTGTTGTCGCGGCCGCGGGATCGGCGGGCGTCGGGCCGACGAACGGCAGTATCGGCACGTCGCCCTCCGCGCCGCAGCCGGCGCCGGACAGATGGGTCAGGGAGAAGCCGCTGATCTTGGCGTCCCGGTAGTCGTAGCCACCGGCGATCGGCCGCGTTGGCGAGGTGTCCGGGCTCCACTGCATCATCCCGAACGGCACGTCCGGGCCGGGAAAGGTGTCCACGCCACCGGAAGTGCCGATGATCGGGTCGACCTGCGTCCAGAGCTGATCCGGCGCAACGAGACCGGCCGCTGCCGTTGCTTGATCGGGTGGCACGGCCAGAACCGTTGCGGCGGCGGCGATGCCGACCGCGATCACCGAGAGCGTTCGCCACTGCCGCGGCCACCGCATGCCCACTCCTTCGGTCTGGTCTTGCCCGGGCTGTGCTGATCGACGTCGACGCGATTACGGTCGGAGGCTGACCGTCCCGCCCAGGGGCAGGTTCACCGAGGAGTCGCCCACCCGGATCCGGTAGTCGCCGGGCGTGGTCCGCCAGGCCTGGGTTGCGGTGTCCCACACGGAGAACGCCCGCTGGTCCAGGCGCACGGTCACGTGGGTGGTCCGGCCCGGCTGGAGGAACACCTTCTGGAAGCCCTTGAGCTGGTTCGGCGGCTCGCCGGCGGCCGTGGGGTCGCCGACGTAGACCTGGGCGACGTCCGCGCCCGCCCGCGTGCCGGTGTTCGTCACGTCCAGACCAACCGTGACCTGGCCGTTCAGCTGGGACGTGGTCAGGTGGCTGAGCCGGAACGTGGTGTAGGACAGGCCGTACCCGAACGGGAACAGCGGTGTCACGTTCTTGGCTTGGTACCACCGATAACCGACGTGGAGGCCCTCGGAGTAGACGGCGGTGTCGTTCACGCCCGGATACTGCTGTGGCGTGTTGGCGGGCACGTCGCCAGCCGTGGCCGGGAACGTGACGGGCAGCTTGCCGGCCGGATCGACCTCGCCGAACAGCACGGCGGCGACCGCGTTGCCGTCTTCCTCGCCGGGGTACCAGGACTCGACCACCGCCGGCACGCGGTTCACCCACGGCATCAACACCGGCGCGCCGCTCTTGAGCACCACCACGGTGTGCGGGTTGGCGGCCGCGACCGCCTCGACGAGCTGGTCCTGGTTGCCCGACAACGCCATGCTCGGGCGGTCCACGGCCTCGGTCTCGCTGTCGCCGACCATCACGATCGCCACGTCGGACCGCGCGGCCAGCGCGGCCGCGGCCGCCGGGTCGCTACCGTCCGAATAGGACACCGCCGCGCCCGGCACGCGTTGCTGGATGCCGGCCACCGGCGCCACGGTGTACAGCGGGGTGACGTGCGAGCTGCCGCCACCGCCGTTGTAGGCCGCGCCGGCGTACGGGCCGATCACCGCGACCGAGTGCACCGCAGCCGCGGACAGCGGAAGCTGGTTCCCGGTGTTCTTCAACAGCACCATGCCCTGTTCGGCGGTGGTCCTGGCGAACGCGCCGTCCTGCGCGGCCGGGATGGGCGAGATCGTCAACGCCCGGTCGAACAGGCCGAACTCGATCAT
>DASWRQ010000015.1:0-4139 GCA_036403095.1 Kutzneria sp.
TCTCGAGGGTACTTCCAAACTATTTCGAACGCACCATTCAACGCTGGCGAAGTCCTGAAGCGGCACTGTTTCCGCAGCTTTGCCGGTAAATACTACAATGAATTTGCAGAAGAATTACCTGAAGCAATCGAGCCCTGCGGAGACTGGGGCCTGCATAGCTTTCGGACTATCGACGATGCGGTGAGTGATGCATTAGGAATTCCCCCGACGCCTGCCTAACCCCGATCTTTCATGGCGCGGTTGCCTGGGGCGGCGGCCTGTGTGGTTGTGGATTGTGCCGTGAGGGTGTGATGGTTTGGCCGAGGTCGCTCGGTGCGCCGGTTCCACTGGCCGGTCGGTCTCCTGGTCGCAGGGGTGGTCGTGTGGCGTTCAGCCGGGCGCGAGGATCAGCTGGAGCCGGTCGAGTCCTGCGATGAGTAGCGCGGCCCAGGGTGCGTGGGTGGACAGGTGCAGGCGCCGAGTTCGGCCGTGGTCAGCGATCCGGGCGGCGATGGAGAAGATCCGCAGCCGCAGCCGTTTGGGCTCCCAGCGGCGGGCCGGGTGGGTGGTGAAGGCGAGCATCTGCAGCCAGGCGGTGAGCTCGACGGCCAGGGAGACGATGGCCAGCCAGATCCGGTTTTGGTCGAAGTCGTGCAGCGGCAGGTTCCTGAGTCCGGTTTCTTTGGCGATCCGGATGCGGTCCTCGCAGCGGGCCCGGCGGCGGTGCCGCAGTTCCAGGTCGGCGAGCTGACCGCGGGGTGTGTTGGTCGCGAAGGCGGTGATGCGGTTGCCGTCGATGTCGGTGAGCCGCAGTTGCGCGCCGGGGTGCGGTCGTTCTTTGCGGATGATCACGCGGATCCCGGCCGGCCATCCGGTGAGGTCCAGCAGGCCGGTGGCTTCGGCGACGAACGCCCCGTGCCGGATCTGGCCGTCGCCGTCGTAGGCCGGTTGCCACAGTTGCGCCTTGTCCAGCAGCACGATCTTGTCTTCGAAGACATCGGGCAGGCTGAACCCGACCGAGTACTGCACCCGCTGGGAGGTCAGCCAGGACAGCAGCTCGTGGGTGCCGCCGGCGCCGTCGGCGCGGACCAGCACCGACCTGCCCTGCCGCCGGCCGGGCTGGTGACCGGGCAGCTGCGCGAACGCCGCCTTGAGGACCGCGATGTGGTCGGCGGCGGTGTTCGAGCCGGCGTTTCCCCTGCGCAGCACGAAGGACAGCGGCTCGCCGGTCCCGTCCGGGCCGTGGTCGGCGAAGGTCAGCAAAGGGTGGAACCCGAAACCCTTCTTGAACGTCGGCGCCGCCAGCTCCTTCTCCGAGTGCGCGGTGATCAGGGTGGCGTCGACGTCGATGACCACCGGCGCGTCAGCGCTGGCACCGTGGTTCGGGGCGTGCTCACCGGCCGCGGCCCACACCCTGGCCCGGGCCACCGCCCTGGCTGTGTCGATCGCTTTCAGGCCCCGGTCGGCGTCCGCGGCGAGGGTGTCGACCAGCCGAGACACAGTCGGATCCGAGGCGACCGCCCCGAACACGGCCGGTTCGACGCGCAGCACCGCGACATCGGCCAGGCAGTCCCCGCCAACCGCCAACGCCAGATCGGTGACGATCTTGCCAGGATCATGCCGAGCCAGCGGCTTGCGCCAGCGGCTCAACGCTTGGGACAGGTCGCGGTCCAGGCCGGACGCCCGGACCGTCTCAACCAACGCCACCGCCCCAGCGTGCGACACCACCCTGGTCGCTGCCGTGTCGGTCTGCACACGCGGATACAACCCGATATTCTTCACCCTGAAGGTGCTCCTCGCTCGGCGTGAATCTGGTCTTCGCAACCCCGATTCTTGTTGGCTTGGAGCACTTTTCAGTTGATCAACGCGCCGCCCCCATGAAAGCCCCGGGCTAATGGTCGACAGGCAACGGGGTTTGGGACGCACTGGGGCACCTCCGGGTACGGGTTACACCTAGGACGCCCGGGGCGGATGCGAGGATGGGGGCATGAGCCAGCCACCTGCCGATGTCCGTGCCGTCACCGAGTACCGCATCGCCGCCCCTGCCCTGCTCGCCGGTGACCTGGTGAACACCGCCCCCGGCGGCGAGGACGACTGGCAGCAGGTGCTGTCGGTGCACACCGCCGAGACACCAGGCGAGGACGTCGACGCCGACGCGGCCCGGCTGATCGCCGAGATCGGCGACCGGTACGTGGTCGTCCGGCTGACCGACGTCGCTCCGGTGGACAGCCCGGTGTACTTCTCCGACGGCGCGGCGCTGGCCTACGGCGCCGACGGCGAGGACGACGGCCCGGTCACCGACGTGCTGTCCGAGGCCGACGCGGTCCGGACCTTCCTCTACACCCGGTTCGAGCTGGTCAACGTCCGCTCGCGCCCCATGGTGTGACCTGCCGGGCCCCGGCTCTCTGAGTAGCGGCGATTTGGGGGCCGGTCGAGCGCACTGGTAATCTGGCGAGGTTGTCCGGCACCTGCGCCGGAACCGGTAGTACCCATTCGGCTCAACGATCGGCATTCGAGGCAACTTCGTGGCGAACATCAAGTCCCAGATCAAGCGGATCCGCACCAACGAGGCGGCTCGGCTGCGCAACAAGAGCACCAAGAGCGCGCTGAAGACCGCCGTTCGGTCCTTCCGCACCGCCGCCGACGCCGGCGACAAGGACAAGGCGACCACCGCCTTCCTGCACGCCTCACGGCAGCTCGACAAGGCCGTCAGCAAGGGCGTCATCCACGCCAACCAGGCCGCCAACAAGAAGTCGGCGATGGCCCACCGCGCCAGCTCGCTCTAGTTCGGCCCGCACCTAACAGCCCGCGTTACCGGCTCCGGCCGGACGCGGGCTGTGTGCTGCCTGCATCCAGTAATCGAGCCTCAGCGTTCGGCGCGGGCGGCGGCGATCTTGCGCACCGCCGACTCCAGCGCATAGGCGGGATCGGCAGCCGCGCCCTTCACGTCGGCGTTCAACGCCGCCACCACCCCGAGTGCCGACCGCAGCCCCGGCTCGGTCCAGCCGCCGGCCTGGGACCGGGCCCGCTTGACCTTCCAGGGCGGCATGCCGAGCGCCGGCGCCAACCGGAACGGATCGCCCGGCCCGGCACCCAGCACCCGGGCCACCGTGCGGACCCCGTCGGCCAGCGCGTCGGCGATCACCACCGCCGGAACCCCGACGTTCAGCGCCCAGCGCAGGTTGGTCACCGCCCCGGCGACATTGCCGACCACCGCCTGGTCGGCGACCGCGAACCCAGAAACCTCAGCCTTGCCACGGTGGTAGGCCGCCACCGCGTCCACGTCGATGGAACCGCCGCTGTCGCCGACCAGCTGGGCCGCCGTCGCCGAGATCTCCCGCAGGTCGCTGCCAACCGCCTCCATCAGCGCGGCGACCGCCTCGGGCGTGATCCGGCCCCGGAACCGGCGCACCTCGTTGCGCAGGAACAGCCGCCGGTCCTCCGCCCGGCTGACCTTGGCGCAGCTGATTTCGGCCGGCTTGGCCTTGCGGACCTGATCCAGCACCGCCTTGCCCTTGGCGCCGCCCAGGTGCTGGACCACCACCGTGGTGTCGGGGTCGGTGTCGAGCAGCAGCGGCACGATCGTCTGCACCCGGGCCGCCGGCAGGTCCTGGGCCGAGCGCAGCACCACCAGCCGGCGGCCGCCGAACAGCGACGGGCTCAGCAGCTGCAGCAGCTCGGCGGGCTCCACCGCGCCGGCCTCGGCCTCGTGCACCTCGGCGTCCGGATCCTCGTCCTGCACCGCGTGCCGCAGGTCCTCCAGCGCGCGGCTGACCAGGAACTCCTCGTCGCCCACGACCAGGGTCAGGGGGACGATCGCCTTCTCAGCGACCTTGTCAGCGGTGGGCGGCACGCTGCCATGGTGTCATGAACCCGACACCATTCCGCTATGCCCCGGCGCTCGCCCGAACCAGCTCGCCGACAACCTCGCCGGTGACAAAATCCGCCAGGACGGGCGCCAGCACCTCGGGGCTCACGTCGTGCCCCTGGCCGGCAAAGCTGCGGAGCTCCGCCGACGGCACGACGGCGGCCAGGGCGTGCGCGGTGTCGCGCATGAACTCGAAGCTTGCCTCGCCGTACATCACCAGGGTCGGCACCTCGGCGAACGGGTCCAGGAACGCCGTCGTCGGGTCGGGCACCAGCAGCATGTCGCTCTCATG
>DASWRQ010000016.1:0-16838 GCA_036403095.1 Kutzneria sp.
GCCGACCGCGACCACCGGGATCGACCAGGCGACGCCCACCACCAGCAGGGAGACGGCCATCGTGCCGATGGCCAGGCCGAGCCCGAGGCCCAGCCGCAGGTGCCGCCGGACCCAGCCGCCGGCCAGGCCGCCGAGCACGCCGCCGACCGCGCCCATCGCCAACACGAGCCCGTAGACCGCCACCGGGGCGTGCAGGGTGTTCACGATCAGCAGCACGAGCATGGTCAACGCCATCTGCACGGCCAGGTTGGCCACACCCAACTCGAACGCCAGCAGGCGCAGGCCCTTGTGCCGCCACAGCCACCGCACGCCCTCGGCGATGTCGGCGCGGATGGTCGTGCTCACCTCGGCCCGCGCCGGTGCGTGCCGGGCTCGGATGGCGAACACGAGGCCCGCCGCAGCGACGAACGTGGCCGCGTCGACCACCAACGGCGCGCCGGCCGAGACCGCGAACAGGGCCGCTCCGAGCGGCGGCCCGAGGAACTGGAAGCTGATCAGCTGGGACGCCTGCAGCCGGCCGTTGGCCTTGGCCAGCCCCTCCGGTTCGACCAGGTCGGCGATGAACGCCCCCGAGGCGTTGTCGAACACGGTCCCGGCGCTGCCGAGCAGGAACGTCATCGCGGCCAGGCCCCACAGCGGCGGCAGGCTCGTCAGGGCCCACACGGCGAACGCGGCGACCAGCAGGCCACGGATCAGGTCGATGCGCCACATGAGGTTGCGGCGGTCGTGCCGGTCGGCCAGCGCGCCGCCGAGCAGCGAGAACAACAGGAGCGGAGCCTCGCCGGCGAACGCGACGATGCCGACCGCCGCCGGTGTCGGCGACAGGGCGGCCGCGAGCAGCGGCAGCACGGCGGTGCGGATGCCGTCGCCGAGCAGCGAGGTCGACGCCGCCGCCCAGAGTTTGGCGAAGTCGGTGTTGCGAGTGGTGTTCGGCGCCCCCATGGCCGGGAGACTAGCCGATGTCGTGCCGGCGCTTTCCCCTTCGTGCAGCCGAAGCGGCCACACCTAGCCCACGTCGCGTTGCGCTGAACCTCCCGTTGTGCGGCCGCCGAAACGGGCCGTGGCGCGGCGGGCCGGCCACGCCGCGCCGAGGACCTCGTAGCGGCGGACGGCCTCGGCCAACGCCGCCTCACCTTCGGCCCGCCGGCCCGCGCCGGCCAGCACGACGGCGAGATCTTCCAGCGTCTGGGCCAATTCCACCGGGCGGCCGACGTTGCGGTAGTGGGCAACGGCCTTGGCCACCTGGGCCGGATCGCCGTCGGCCAGCCCGCGGCAGCGCAGCAGCGCGGCGGCGGCCCGGGCCGGCACGACCTCGCGGGCGGCCTCGCCGGCGCAGATCTCCAGCGCCCGGGCCACCACATCGGGGGAACCCGCTTGCCGGGCAAGGCGAACGACGTCGGGTAGCCACTGGTGCCGCAGCATCATCGGCGCGTAGCGGGGATCCAGCACGGGTTCCAGCGCGATCAGCGCCTGGTCGAAGCGGCCGTCCCGCTCGGCCGCCTGGGCCTCGGCCATCAGCAGGAAGTCGCAGTTCTCCCGGTCGGCGGTGGTGAGCATGGGCAGCTCGTCGGCGGCGGCGAGATGCGCGGCGACCTCGTCGCCGTCGTCCCGCAGCGCGGCGATCAACGCGGCAACACCGTGCGACAGCAGCAGCATGGGGCTGCTTTCCCGCAGTCCGAGGAAGGCCAGCTCCGGCCCGGACCGGGTGATGACGCTCAGTTCCAGCAGCCCGTCGCTCCACCGCCCGGCCCAGTAGTGGTTCACGGCGGTGGACATCGGCAGCCCGCCGGGCAGCTGATACCGGTGCACCAGGCTGCGCACGGCGGCCAGCGCGTGGTCGGCGTCGTCAAGGCGGTCCAGGTTCTGCAGGCTGAACACCCGGTTGTCGAGCAGGCTCAGGTGCAGGTGGGCGAGGCCGGCGTCCTCGGCGACCACGGCCAATGCCTCGTCCACGTGCCGCAGGGCGGCGGCGTGGTCGCGGTCGATGGACTCGAACAGCCACAGCGCCTGCAGGGCGAAGGCCACCGCGAAGTTGTCGCCGGCCTTCTCGCCCCGGTCGATCGCGGCCAGCGCGGTGACCTTGGCCCGCTCGAACTCCAGCAGCCCCATGCCTTCCCGCACGGCCAGCAGCGCCTGGCAGCGGGCCTGCCAGGTCGGCGAGACCTCCGGCGCCGACGCGGCTTCCCGAAGCGCCGCAACGGAGTGGTCCTCCTGGCCGCGGCGGTAGTGGATGACGGCCCTGATCCACTGCATCTCGCCGGACAGATCGGGGTCGCGGGTCAGCGCCAGCACCGACCGCACCTCGTCCTCGGGCAGCTCACCGCGCCAGTACAGCACCCGGGCCAGCATCGCGGTCAGGTCCACGTGCCGGGGATCGTCGTGCTCGCAGACGGCGGCGACCCGGCGCAACAGGTCCAGCCCGATGTCCGGGGCGCGGTGGGCGATGCGCTCGCCGTGCCGGAGCATCCAGTCGATCACCCACGAGTCGACCGCCACCGGCGACGCGACCAGTTGCCGCGCAACGGTTTCCATCGACGCGCCGGCCCGGTCCAGCCGCTCGGCGGCCTGCCTGTGCAGCACCGTGCGCACGGTCGGCGAGGTGGCGTCGTACAGCGCCTGTCGGATCAGGGCGTGCCGGAAGCTGTAGCGATCCCCGTTGGCCAGCAACACCTTCGCCGCGGCGGCCTCGTCGAGCGCCGGCAGCAGCTCGGCGGCCGGGCGGTCGGTCAGCACGCTCAGGTCGGCGATGACGAACTCGGTGCCGAGCAAAGCCGCGCGCCGTAACACTTCCGTGGTGGCACCGCTGAGAAAGCCCAGCCGGTGCGTCAGGGCCGACGACAGCGAGGTCGGCACGGAAACGTCCCCGCCGGCGCACACCTCGGCCTGCCCGGACGACACCTCGACATGGCGGTCCCGCAATAAGGCCTCGGCCAACTCGCCGACGTACAACGGGTTTCCGGCGGCGCGGTCGGCCAGCCCAAGCAGCCCCGAACCCGGTGTGCCGCCGACGATGCCGCGCAGCATCTCGGCGACCTCGCCACCGGCCAGCGGGGCCAGTTGCAGCACCGCGCCGCCCTGCTTGGCCACGATGTCCCGGACGCCGTCCAGCACCGCGGTCCGCGGCACCGGCCGCAGCGCGCCGACCAGCAGCAGCGGCAGCGTGGCGGTCTCCATGGCCAGCCGGCTGAACACCAGCAGACTGGCCTCGTCGGCCCACTGGATGTCGTCGGCGACCAACGTGAGCGGGCCGTCGGCGCACATCTCCCGCACGATCGCGACCAGCTCGTTCACCACGGCCAGCGTCGGATCGCCACCACCGAGCGGATCCCGCGCTGTCCGATCTTGGGCAAGCCGCATCATCTCGGCCACGCGGACCCGGGCCGGATCCGGCGAGTCGGCGTCGACGCCCAGGCAGTCCAGCATGAGCCGCAACGGAAAGCGGCTGGCCAGCTCGTCACCCGCGCCCCAGACCAGTTGCACGCCCTGGTCCTCGCAGTCGGCCAGGCCGGTGGTCAGCAGCTCCGACTTGCCGATGCCGGGCTCTCCCTCGACCAGCAGCACGCCGCCCAGGCCGTCCGACACGCCGCGAACCGCCTGCCGCAGCGTGGAAAGCTCGGCCGTCCGGGCGACGAAGGTCCGGGCGCGGGGACGGGGACGCGCGGCCCACCACGCCGGCCGACGGCGTTGCTTGACCGGCTCGGCGAGGGCCGGCGCGGCCAGGGCCGGGTCGTTGGTCAGGATCTGCTGCTGGATCTCGGCCAGCCGCGGGCCGGGCAGCGTGCCGAGCTCGTCCATCAGCACCCGGGTCGCCGCCCGGAACTGCTCCACCGCGTCGGCCTGCCGGCCCACCCGGTACAGGGCGATCATCAGCAGCCCGCGCAGGCCCTCGTGCAGCGGGTTCTCCCGGACCAGGGCGGTCAGCTCGGCCACCAGCTCCGCGTGCTGGCCGGCGGCCAGGCCGCCGACGGCGCGGATCTCCAGCAGGTCGAGACGCTGGGTGAGCAGCCGGTCGCGCAGGCTCGCCGCCCACGGGCCGGGCAAACCGGACAGCGGCTCGCCGTGCCACAGGGCCAGCGCCCGGTCGGCGGCCTCGACCGCGGCCGCCTGGTCGCCGTCCGCACGGGCCTGCTCGGCCTTGCGCCGCAACGCTTCGAACTCGTGCAGGTCGATGTCCTCGGCCGCGATCCGCAGCCGGTAGCCGGGTCCCTCCGAGAGCAGCACGGACGAGACAGCCCGGTTGTCACGCCCCGGTTCCAGAGCCCGGCGCAGGCCGGAGATGTAGGTGTAGATGCTGCCGTCGGCCGAGGGCGGCGGGTCCTGGCCCCAGATCGCGGTGATCAGGTCCTCTCGCGACACCACCCGGTCCGGCCGGGAGGCCAGCACCGCGAACAGCGCGCGCTGGCGTGGGGCGCCGAGCTTGCGCTCGTCCGCGTCCCGGCGAGCCAGTACCGGGCCCAGCAGTTCGACCCTCAGTTCCCGGGCCTGTTCAGCCACTGCGTTCCCCAGTCTCGGTCGGCCCCGAATGCCCGGACACCTTACCCATCAGGTCCGGCCGCGAGTCCACCCCCAGCTTCTGCATCACCCGCGAGACATGGGCCTGCACGACTCGTCGGGACAGCGCCAGCTCGGCCGCGATCTCCGGGTTGGACCGGCCGAGCGCGACCAGCTCGGCGACCCTGATCTCGTCTCCCACCAGGGCATGCCAGCCGGCGACGGTCGGCTGTCCGGTGGACACGCCGGCCCGGCGGATGCCGAACTCGCGCAGCCGCGACTCGGCGCGCCGGATGTCCCAAGAGGCACCCAGTTCTGCATATACGAGCATGGCTTGCTGGAACGTGCGGCGGGCCCGGTCGATTTGGCCGTGCCGGGCCAGTAGCACGGCGGCGTCCTCGCTCGTGACCGCGAATTCGATGCGGCGTCCGGATTCCCGGTAGCGCTGGGCCACATCGAGCAGTGGCTCGCCGTCGCCGGCGATCAGCGCGGCACAGCGCCGGACGGCGTTGAATGCCCGTGCCGGCAGGGCTTCCGAGGCGGCCTCGACCTGGGCCAGCCGCAGGGCCGCCCGGGCGACGTCGATGGCGTCGGCGTCCAGGGCCAGCCGGGTCAGCTCCGGCAACCACTGGTGCCGCAACGTCATCCGACCATAGGACGGGTCGAGGATCGGCTCGTAGGCCGCCAGCGCGGCGGCCAGGTCGCCGTCCTGCTCGGCCGCCATCGCCTTGGCCGCCAGGTAAAAATCGCTGTTCTCCTGATCGCCGGCGGCGATCACCGGGTACGAGCCGGCGGTGCGCAGATGGGCGTGCAGCTGCTCGGTCTCGCCGCGATGCCCGGCGATCAGCGCCGCGGTGCCGTACTGCAACAGCGGAACCCGCGACCGCAGGTCGAAGACGGTGATCTCGGGCTCGCTGCCGACGATCGCGGCCAGCTCGGCCAGCGCCTCGTCCCAGCGGCCGAGCCAGTAGTAGTGCACGGCCGCGCCGATGTGGACCCGCCCGGACGGGCGGCCGGCGCGGCGGACCATCGCGTGCGTGCGGGCCACGGTGTCGGTGCCGTCGGTGAGCCGGTCCAGGTTCTGCAGGCTGAACAGCCGGGCGCCGAGCAGGTTGATCTGGAGGTCGACCAGGTGCTGGTTGCCGGTCGCCGCGGCCAGCGCGTTGTTCACGTGGGCCAGCGCCGCGGAATGGTTGCGGCGCACCGATTCCACGTACCAGAGCTCCTGCTCGGCGGCGGCGATGGCGGGGGCGTCGTTGGCGTCGTTGGCCTGGGACAGGGCCGCCGTGGCGGTGGCCTCGGCGGTGTCGAGGTCGTCCAGGCCGGTGCGCTCGATCTGAGCCCGCAGCGTGTCGTGCCGAGCCACCCAGAAGTCCGGCGCGGCCGGATCTGCCGCCGCCGCACGGAGATCCACGATCGCCTGCGCCACATCGCCGCGCCGGTAGGTCAAACAGGCCAGGGTCCAGCGCATTTCGGCGGCATGGGCCGGATCCCGCGTCACGTCCAGCAGTGCGCGGGCGGCCGCCTCGGGCTGCCGACCCAGCCGGAACTGCCAGCGGACCTGGCTCACCAGCAGGATTTCTCGCTCCTCGGGCGTCGGCGAGGTGCTGTCCAGGGCCCGGCCCAGCAGGTCCAGCACCAGCTCCGGATCACGGCCGGCGACCGTCTCCACGTTGGCCAGCAGCCACTGCACCGACCAGTGGTCGAACTCGCCGGCCGCGGCCAGCTGCCCGGCGATGCGTTCCACCGGCACGCCGGCGTGAGCCAGGGCCTTGGCCGACTCCCTGTGCAGGGTCGTGCGGACCGCCGCCGACCGCTCCTCGTACAGCGCCTGGCGGACGGCCGGATCCCGGAACGCCAGCCGGTTGCCGGCGTCGACCAGCAAGCCGGCGTCGGTGGCCTCCTCGACCGCGCCGACCAGGTCGGCCGGCGACGTGCCGACGATCGCCGCGAGGTCGGCCAGGTCGAACTCCACGCCCAGCAGCGCCGCCCACCGCAGCCGGGCCAGGGCCATGGGGGACAAGAACTCCAGCCGCCGCGTGGCCATCGCCGCCATCGCCCGCTGCACGTCGAAGCCGCTGGACGGATCGATGTCGGCGACGCCGTCCTTGGTCCGCAGCACGGCGTCCCGTCGCAGCTCGTCGACGAGTTCGCGGACGTGCAACGGATTGCCGGCGGCATGGCCGACCAGGCCGCGCAGCACCGGACCGACCGCCGCGCCGGCAAGACGCGCGGCCAGCTCGTGCACGTCGTCTGCGTGCAGCGCGCCGATGGCCAGCGTGCGACCGCCGGCCAGGTCCACGTGGTGCGCGGTCGGATTCGTGCGGCGCGCGCCGACCAGCAGCAGCGGGAGCTGCTGGGTCAGCCGGGACAGCCGGTGCCAGGCCAGCAGACCGGCCTCGTCCAACCACTGCACGTCGTCGATGACCAGCACCAGCGGCGCCTCCGCGCACGCCTGGTCGACGAACGACAGCAACCGGCCGATCGGCGCCAGCGGGCCGTCGCCGCACAGGTCCTCGCCCAGCGCCCACACCACCCGGCAGCCGGCCACCGGCGCGTCGGCCAGACCCACCGCCAGCAGCGCCGACTTGCCGATGCCGGGCTCGCCCTCCACCAGCACACAGCCGCCGTCGCCGTCGGCCAGCGCCACCACCAGCGCCCGCAGCCAGCCCACCTCCCGCGGCCGTCCGACGAACTGGGCCGGCGCCTCGGGTTGACGGGTCGACGCGGCCAGTTGGTCGTGCTGCGCGCCGATGCCGGGGATCGGCACCTTCTGTTCGGCCGCGATCCGGTCATGGATGTCCTGCAGCGCCGGGCCGGGGTCCAGGCCGAGCTCATTGACCAACACCTCGTGGGCGCTGTCGAACTCGGCCAGCGCCTCGTCGCGGCGGCCGGCCCGGTGCAGCGCGACCATGAGCAGCCCGCGCAGGCCCTCCCGGCGCGGATGGTCCCGCACCAGGCCGGTCAGCTCGGCGATGGCCGTGTCCTGGTTGCCCAGCGCCAACAGCAGCGCGCAGCGGCGTTCCAGCGTGGCCAGCCGCAGTTCGGCCAGCCGCGCCCGGTGCAGCTCGGCGAACGGCCCGGACAGACCGGCGAGGGCTTCGCCTTGCCACAGCGCCAAAGCCGCCGTAACCGAGCGCAGCGAGCCGCCGAGATCGTCCGCCGCGGCCCGAAGTTCGTCGAACCGGGTGACGTCCAGCTGCTCGCGGTCGACCCGCAGCGCGTACGCCGAGCCGACGGACTCCAGCACCGGTTCGGTCGACTGGTTGCTGCCGCGTACCCGCTCCTGGAGGGATCGTCGCAGGTCGGAGACGTACGTGTGCAGGATGCCGACCGCGCGGGCCGGGGGCTGTTCGCCCCAGATGCCGTCCACCAGCTCCTCGCGGGTGACCGCGCGGCCCGCGGCCAGGGCCAGGATCGCGAACACCGCGCGCCGTCCCGCCGAGCCGAGCTCCACCTCCTGCTCGCCGCGCCAGGCGCGGACCGAGCCGAGGAGCTGCACCCGCAGTGGTGCGGTCACGCCCGAGCGTCCCCGGATCGACCTGCGGCCGCGCGACAGTCCATGTGCGGAGTGTAGCCACCGTGCCGGAAAACCCGCTCTCGCCACCAGGCCTTGATCATCAGCGTTCCCCGTCACATCAGCGCGGCGAGCCGGCGCTATACCGAGCGCGTCACGCCGGCGCGCTCGAGCAGCTCACGGCGTGGATCGACACCTACCGGCTCGCGGTCGAGCAGCGGCACCGGCGGTTGGACGCCGTGCTGGAGGCCCTCAAGGAGGAGGAGCAGTCATGAGCAACCCGACCACCATCACCGCCCGGCCCGGCACCCCGTTCATCGACATCACCCGCGAGTTCGACGCCACCCCCGCCCAGGTCTTCCGCGCCGCCACCGATCCCGCGCTCATCGCCCGGTGGCTCGGTCCGCGTTCGCTGTCGATGGACATCGAAGAGTGCGACGGCCGTCCCGGCGGCACCTACCGCTACGTCAACCGCGACGCCGACGGCACCGAGTACCGCTTCCGCGGCGTGTTCCACACCGTCGCCAAGAACGAGTGCCTTCGAGTACGAGGGCGCTCCCGGCCGGATCAGTCTGGAAACGGTGATCTACGAAGACCTCGGCGGCCGCACCCGCCTGCGCACCCGCTCCGTCTTCCCCTCCGTCGAGGCCCGCGACGCCATGCTGGCCAGCGGGATTGAACACGGCGTCAACGACTCCTACGACAAGCTCGCCGAGCTCGTCGAAAACTGAGCGCAAGATCGTTCCCCGCGGCTAGCATCCCGCCCCAGGGATAGCTCTTTCGAGCATCAGGGGAGAAGACATGGGGTGGAGAACGCTCGGCGTCGCGGCCGTGGCCGTGCTCGCGGCGACGGCAGCCGTGACGCCGGCCGCCGCGGCGGAAACGCCGCACTGGCAGGCGACGCTGTTACCGCTGCCGGCCGATTCGCCGAACACCAAGGGATACCTGTTCGGGGCCGACGGGCATGGCGGCTACGCGGGAATGCTCATGACCGCCACCGGCCTCGCGGTCACGACGTGGAACAACGGCCAGGTCGTCGAGCACGGCGGGCCGAACGGCGACGACTTCCCGTTCGTGCACGGGGAGAGCCGGGACGACACCGTCCTGGTTTCGTCGTCGCAGGGCAGCACTTTCACGCTCGACCGTGCCGGCGTGTACCACCCGGTGCCGACGGGCTCGTTCACGAACGTCTTCGCGTCGGTGATCGGTCCGCGCGGTGATCTCGCCGGCACGGCCACCGATCCGGCCGATCCGTCGAAGACCGTCGTGCTGTACTGGCCGTCGTCGCGCCAGGAGCCCCTGGTGCAGGCAGCGGCGCTGCCGAACTCGACTCCGCAGGCGATCGACGACGACGCGACGGTGTTGCTCAACCACGCCGACGGCGCTTACCTGCTGCGCAAGGGCGTCGTGCGCAAGCTGGCCGTGCCGACCGGCTACGGGCACTCGGACGCGTTCTCCATCCGCCGTGGAGTCGTGGCCGGCGACGCCGCGGCGGCGGACGGAACGGCCGGGTCCGGTCTGCTGTGGCGGTCGCCGGACTCGCCGCAGCCGCTGGAGAACTCGGCCTTCGCGCTCAACGCCAACAGCCACGGCCTGAGCGTGGGCGAGGAATACGTGTCGAACGCGATCCACGGGCCCGTGGCCGTGTGGCTGGGCGGCCGTGAGCTGGGCCGGCTGCCGGCCCCGGACGGGCTGCCGACCATCGGCGGCCGGTTTGTCGGGGAGGACGGGACCATCGCCGGCGTGGCCTCGGACCGTTCGCTGGACGAGGGCGGCCGGCCGGTGGTGTGGCGGCTGATCTGACGGCAAGCTTTGTGCCGGGCTGAAACCACACGCATCATCACCGCCGTGCCCGTGTTCGTCGACGACGACGGCGCCATTCTCAGTGAGGCGTCCGGCCCGGCGAACAGCAACATCGGAGGAGGCGGTGGTGTGTCGCCGCTAGGGTGACTTTTTCGAGCGTCAGGGGGAAACCATGCGTTGGCGGGCGATCGGCGTCGCGGCAGCGCTCTTGGCGACCGCGTCCGCCGCACCGCCGGTGGCGGCGACAACGCCGCACTGGCAGGTGACGCTGTTGCCGATGCCGGCCGGTCCGCCCAATGCCACCGCGGAACTGCAAGGTTCCGACGGCCATGGCGGCTATGCGGGAATGGTCTACCGCAGTGGCCTCCCGCCGGCGGTCGCGACGTGGCACGACGGCCGGATCGACGTGCACGAGTTCCCGGGCGACCCCCTGTGGGACTCGACGAGGGTGCTCGGGGAGAGCCGCGACGACACTGTCCTGGTCTCGTCGTCACCGGTCCATCTCACGCTCGACCGCGCGGGCGTGTTCCACCCGGTGCCGACCGGCTCGTTCACGGGCGTCTTCGCGGAGTTGATCGGACCGAACGGCGATCTCGTCGGCCGGGCCGCCGACCCGGACGATCCGTCCAAGTTCGTGGTGCTGTACTGGCCGTCGCCCAGCGCCGAGCCGTCGCTGCTGGCGGGGATGGAGGGGGGCTCGACGGTCCAGGCGATCGACGACGACGGCACGGTGTTGGTCAACTGCGCGTGCGGCATTTACCTGCTGCACCAGGGCGTTGCGCGCCTGCTGGCCGACCCGGCGGACGGGTCCGTCGGGCAGGCGTATGCCATCACCCATGGCGTCGTGGCCGGCGACGGCTCGGACCGGGCCCACGCGGCCGGGACCGGGCTGGTGTGGCGGTCGCCGGACTCGCCGCAGGTGCAGGAGAACTCGGTCAGAATGCTTGGCGTGAACAGCCACGGCCTGAGCGTGGGTGAGGTCAAGGCCAACAAGGATCTCAAACCCGTTGGCGTGTGGCAGGACGGTCATTCGCTTGGTCGGCTGCCGGCCCCGAACGGGTACCAGACCACCACAGTCCGGTTCGTCGACGAGGACGGCGCCATCGCCGGCATGGTCGCGGCCAAGCCGCACGAGGGCGACAACCTGCCGGCGGTGTGGCGGTTCGTCCAGGGCTGAAACCGGACACGCGCCCTCTCGTGCGTGAGCCTCTACCCGGTGACCTGGCGGCACTAGAGTCCGCCTTGTGACGGACTTCGCGGCGGTGCTGCTGGCCGGCGGCCGGGGCAGCCGGATGGGCGGGGTGCACAAGCCGGCGCTGGTCGTGGCCGGCAGCACCCTGCTCGACCGCTGCCTGACGGCGGTCGGGGACGCCTCGCCGGTGGTGGTCGTGGGACCGCCCACGGCGACCGCACGGTCGGTGCAGTGGACCCGTGAGGAGCCGCCCGGCGGCGGCCCGGTCGCGGGGCTGGCCGCGGGCCTCAAGCTGATCGGGGACGCGACGACGGTGGCCGTGCTGGCCACGGACCTCGTGGGCGTCACCGCGGACACCGTGAGGCGCCTACGCGCAGCCGTCACGGCCGATGGGGCGGTGCTGGACGACGGCCACCGGCAGTGGCTGATCGGCGTGTGGCGGTCGGACTCCCTGCGTAGAGTGCTGCCCAAGGACCCGGTGGGCGCGTCGCTGCGCTCCGTGCTGGGGGCGTTGGACTACGCCCCGGTGGCCGCCGAGCCGGGGGAGACAGTCGACGTGGACACGCCCGCCGACCTGGCCCGGGCTGCTTCACAGCACCCACACCGGTGATCGGGTTACCTACCGTCGGAGCACGCCGTCACCTAGGAGGTCCGCACGTGAGCGAGCCCGTTGTCAGCGAGGGCACGCCGCCGAACACGCCGGCTCGGGACGCCCAGCTGCTCGAGCGCACGGTGTTCGAGGTCAAGCGGGTGATCGTCGGCCAGGACCGGCTGGTCGAGCGGATGCTCGTCGGCCTGCTGGCCAAGGGCCACCTGCTGCTGGAGGGCGTGCCCGGCGTCGCCAAGACGCTCGCCGTCGAGACGTTCGCCAAGGTCGTGGGCGGCTCGTTCAGCCGGGTGCAGTTCACCCCGGACCTGGTGCCGGCCGACATCCTCGGCACCCGCATCTACCGGCAGTCCAGCGAGTCCTTCGACGTGGAGCTGGGCCCGGTGGTGGCCAACTTCGTGCTGGCCGACGAGATCAACCGCGCGCCGGCCAAGGTGCAGTCGGCGATGCTCGAGGTGATGGCCGAGCGGCACGTGTCGATCGGCGGCCGGACCTTCCCGATGCCCGACCCGTTCCTGGTGCTGGCCACCCAGAACCCCATCGAGAACGAGGGCGTCTACCCGCTGCCCGAGGCCCAGCGCGACCGGTTCCTCTTCAAGATCGTCGTGGAGTACCCGACGGCCGAGGAGGAGCGCGAGATCGTCTACCGGATGGGTGTCGCCCCGCCGCAGCCGTCCCAGGTGCTCGGCACCGACGAGTTGGTCCGGCTGCAGGACGTGGCGTCCAAGGTCTTCGTGCACCACGCGCTGGTGGACTACGTGGTCCGGCTGGTGCTGGCCACCCGCTCGCCCGGCGACCACGGCCTGACCGACGTGGCCGGCTGGGTCGCCTACGGCGCGTCGCCGCGCGCCAGCCTGGGCATCGTGGCCGCCGCGCGTGCGCTCGCGCTGGTCCGCGGCCGCGACTACGTGCTGCCGCAGGACGTGGTGGACGTGGTGCCGGACGTGCTGCGGCACCGCCTCGTGCTGTCCTACGACGCGCTGGCCGACGGCGTTCCGCTGGACCACATCGTGGCCCGCGTGATGCAGACGGTGCCGTTGCCGCAGGTGTCCGCGCGGCCCCAGTCCGGCCCGCCCCAGCCCGGCCAGCCGATGACCGGGCCGCAGGTCCAGCAGCAGCCGTTCCAGCCGCACCTCGGGCCGATGCAGCCGCCCTCGCCGGTCGGTAGGCCGTGACCGAGCCACGTCCTCGTTGGGCTCCTCCCGTGCTGCGGGAGGAGAAGCTGGAGTCGGCGCTGCGCACGTTGGAGCTGGACGTGCGACGCCGGTTGGACGGCCTGCTCCAGGGCAACCACCTGGGCCTGGTGCCCGGGCCCGGCACGGAGCCGGGGGAGGCGCGGCCGTACCAGCCGGGCGACGACGTGCGCCGGATGGACTGGGCCGTCACCGCGCGGACCACGCTGCCGCACATCCGCGAGACCGTCGCCGACCGTGAGCTGGAGACCTGGCTGGCGATCGACCTGTCGGCCAGCCTCGACTTCGGCACCGCCGCATGCGAGAAGCGCGACCTGGCCGTCGCCTCCGTGGCCGCGTTCACGCACCTGACCGGCGGTGGTGGCAACCGCATCGGCGCCGTGCTGTCCACCGGGCAGGAAACGGTGCGACTGCCGGCCCGTGGCGGCCTCGCGCACGCCCGTGGCCTCGTACGGCGCGTCGCGACGACGCCGCGCGCGCCGGAGGGCGTGCGCGGCGACCTGGTGGCGCTGCTGGAGCAGCTGCGCCGGCCGCCGCGTCGTCGTGGGCTGGCCGTGGTGATTTCCGACTTCCTCGGCGACCTCGCGTGGCAGCGGCCGCTGCGCGGGCTGTCCGCCCGGCACGACCTGGTCGCCGTCGAGATCGTCGATCCGCGTGACATCGACCTGCCCGAGGTCGGCCTGGTGACCCTGGTCGACCCCGAGAGCGGTCGCCAGCGCGAGGTGAACGCGTCGCCGTTGCTGCGCAGGCAGTTCGCCGCCGCGGCCGACGAGCACCGTGCGCAGGTCGCCGCCGGGCTGCGGCAGGCCAACTGCGCGCACCTGGTGCTGCGCACGGATTCCGACTGGATCGCCGACATGGTCCGGTTCGTGGTGGCCCGCAAGCGCCGGTGGTCCGGGGGAGTAGCGGGATGAGCTTGTCCGGGTTCGCGGACCCGTTGTGGCTGCTGCTGATCGGCGTGGTGGCCGTGCTCGCGGTCGGCTACCTCGTCATGCAGCGGCTGCGCCGCCGGGACACCAGACGCTTCACCAATCTCGAGTTGCTGGCCCGGGTCGCCCCGCGGCGTCCCGGCTGGCCGCGCCACGTGCCGCCGGCCATGCTCGCCGTCGGCCTGATCCTGCTGAGCATCGCGCTGGCCGGTCCGACGGCCGAGCAGAAGGTGCCGCGCAACCGGGCCACCGTCATGCTAGTCATCGACGTGTCGTTGTCGATGAACGCCAAGGACATCCCGCCGTCCCGGCTGATCGCCGCGCAGAAGGCCGCCAAGTCCTTCGCCGACCAGTTGACGCCCGGCGTGAACCTGGGCCTGATCGAGTTCGCCGGCTCCGCGACCACGCTCGTGTCGCCGACGACCGACCGTACGCAGGTCAAGGCCGGTATCGACGCGTTGAAGGCGGCCGAGGGCACCGCCACCGGCGACGCCATCGCCGCCGCCGTGCAGGCCATCCAGTCGTTCGGCAAGCTCATCACCGGTCCGGACGGGCCGCCGCCCGCGCGCATCGTGCTGTTGTCCGACGGCCGGGAGAACACCCCCGCCGACCCCAATGCGGCGCGCGGCGCGTACACCCAGGCTCGGGCGGCTCGACAGGCGCAGATGCCGATTTCCGGCATCTATTTCGGCACCAAGGGCGGCAGCGCCGACGTCGAGGGCCAGGCCGAGGACGTGCCCGGCGACCAGCAGGCGATGCAGCAGGTCGCCCAGTTGTCCGGCGGGCAGGCCTACGACGCCGAGAGTGCCGGGCAGTTGCAGAACGTCTACAGCTCGTTGGCCTCGCAGATCGGCTACGAGACCAAGACCGTGGACGCCAGCCAGCCGTGGCTCGCGCTGGGCACGTTGATCTCGTTGCTGTCGGTCGCCGCGTCGGTGCTCATCACTCAGCGGATCTCCTGATCATCCTGCCCGTTTAGCCCGTCAGGAGGCCGAAGGGCACCCGGTTGCTATCAGGACGCACAGAAGGTCGATCTTGATCTTGCGTGCGGACCGGGGCGGTCGCGATGATGCCGGTATGGGGCGCTGCCTGTGGTGAGTCGGAGCCGTCCCGGCGGTCTGTGCGGCTACTCGATCCTGTGGGCCGGGCAGATCTTGTCGGTCAGCGCGGCCCGGATGGTCAACTTCGGTTTCGGCGTCTGGCTGTTCCTGCAGACGCACAGCGCCTTCGACCTGTCGTTGATGACCGGCGCCGCTTTCGTGGCCACGATGTTGTGCAGTCCTTTCGCCGGCGCCGCCATCGACCGCTTGCCTCGCCGCTTGACCATCGTCGTCGGCGACGCCGGCACTGTCGTCGTGCTCGGCACCCTGCTCGTGTTGTTCTCCCTGCACGGCGTGCAGGTGTGGGAGTTGTTCCTGGCCAACACCCTGATCGGGGTGTTGGTGGCGTTCGAGGTGCCCGCCTATTCCGCCACGATCTCCCTCATGGTGGCCAAGGAGGACCTGTCCCGGGCCAACGCCTTGCGAACGATTGCCGACTCGGTGCAGAACGTCGTCGCCCCCACTCTCGGCGCCGTCGCCTTGCAGTGTCTGGGGATCGATGTCGTGGTGCTCATCGCCGTCTTGGCCGGCGCTGTCGCCGCCGGCACCGTGTTTCTCGTGCGCATCCCTCAGCCCGACCGTTCCGCCGCCTGCGCCACCGGCTGGTGGCACAGCGCTGTCCTCGGCTTCCGTTACATCGCCGCCCGCCCCGGCCTGGTCGGTCTCCAGCTCACTTTTTTCGTCGTCAGCATGTTGTCCGTGATGGGCTGGCAGGTGCTCACGCCGATGGTCCTCTTACGCAGCGGCAACTCCGAGCTCGCCGCCGGCCTCGTCCAGACCGTCGGCGCTTTTGGCGGTGTCGTCGGCGGCGTGGTCATGCTTTTGCGTCCCCCGCCCGTTCGCCCCGTCCGCTCGGTCTTGTTCGCCGTGTTGGCCTACTACTCGCTCGGTCGCATCGTCCTGGGCATGGGCGATGACATGTTCTGGTGGGCCGCCAGTTGGTTCTGCTCTTGGGTCTGCATGCCTTTCCTGCGCGGCAATCTCGACGCCATCTGGCAGGTCAAGGTCGATCCCGCCATGCAGGGCCGCGTTTTCGGCGCCCGCCAGGTCGTCGACAACCTCGCTTTTCCCTTGGCCTTGCTCATCGTCGGCCCCCTCGCCGACAACGTCCTCGAGCCCGGCATGCAGCCCGGCGGCGCCTTGTTGGAGGTCTTCGGCTCCGTCGTGCCCGGCGGCCCCGGCGGCGGCATGGCCTTGGTCTTCTTCGGCACCGGTTTTCTGGGCGTGCTCGTCGGTCTCTGCGGCTTTTTCGTCAAGGTCGTCCGCGACGTCGACACCGATCTCCCCGACCACGACGCCCTCCCAGACCTCGTCACCACCCCCAGCCACGCCTAGCCCGCTTCTCTCAGTTCGTGGGTGAACACCGGCCGCCCGTTCACTATGGCCACCTCCCAGTGCCCGTGATGAATCACCCGATGATGAAACCCGCACAACAGCACCAAGTTCTCCAGGCTCGTCTCCCCACCCCTGGCCCAGTGCTCGACATGATGGCCGTGACATTGCCGGGGTCTGGTCCCGCACCCCGGGAAGGCGCATCCTTTGTCCCGATGGTTCAACGCTCGGCGGATCGCATTCGGTATCGTCCGTGACGACCGCCCAATGTTCATGATCTCGTTGTCGGCCCCCAGCACCACCCGCATCACCTTGCTGTCACAGGCAATCCGCTGTACCGACGCCGGGTTCATCAGCCCTTCGCCTTCCACCTCGGCCGGCTTCTTCATCATCACGAAGTCCTCGAACGACATCGTCAGCGCCAGATGAGGCCGCTCCCCACCCTCCTCCGGCAGGCCATCGCTCGTGGAGGCCAGTTCGATGATCTCCGCGAACGCATCCCCTTCCCGTTCAGCCGTCGTACGGGGATCTTTGCCCGACTTCGGCTTCGCCAACGGACTCATCAACGCCGCCAGCTTCGCCCCCGTCTCGGAGTCGATGCGCCCCCGAAACACCACACTGCCGTCTCTGCGGCTCGTGGAGTGAAACTCGCGCTTGGGGTTGACCAGTTCGCG
>DASWRQ010000017.1:0-1830 GCA_036403095.1 Kutzneria sp.
AGCCGGTTGTTTTCCACCTTGCAAATCGGCCTCCGAGGAGGCGACCTGCTGGGGTTTCGGTCCCGGTTCGTCAGGCTCGTCCTCACCGTCCCTAGCCGGGGAAGTCCCTGGCGGTCCGGGGCGAGTCCGTGTTGCGCTGACTTGGAGAAAGTTACTCAGGTCGATCACTGAAGTCAAATCGCCTGGTCAGCGCGGTTAACAGTCGGCATCGGGGCCGGTCAGACCCCCTTGCCCCGCGGCCGCAGCCACAAGGTGGAGCTCCGCGACTCGGTGGCCGCCAACACTTCCTCCGGGCTCACCGCGCGCTGGAGGTGCACCGGCACCAGGTCGTAGCCCCAGGTGCGGAACTCCCGCAGCGCGGTGATCGGATCGTCGCCGAGGTCGGCGATCGCCGACGGGGAGAACGCACACAACACGTGCGGGCGATCCCGGCGCAGCAACCGAACCAGGCCCCCGAGTGCGCGGTGTTCCCGTCCCGGCGCGTCCACCTTCACCACCGACAACCGCATGCCGGCCAGGCTCGGGATGCTTTCCAGCTCCTTGTCCAGCCGCACGCCGCGGACCGATCCGCCCAGTTCGACGGGCTTGTTCTCGTCCATCGGCTCGAGAATCGGCGCGCCGCTGGCGAACTGCATCGACCCGGCCGGGACCTGGTTCTGCGCCGGCGCCGCGGCGGCGTGCACGGGCGGGCCGGGATTCGGCCGCACCGCCACCCCGCCGGTCAGCGTGGGCTCGGCCACCAGGTCCGTCGCCTGATCCCAGGCCGCCCCCTCGACGACAACCAGCCGCTCGGCGATCTGTGGCGACAGGTTCACGCTCACGTTGTGCCGCAGCAGGCGCCGCACCGAGTCGCACGGCTCCACGGCCACCACGGCCCCGCTGGTGCCGAGCATGCTCAACACCCTGATCGTGTGATATCCGACGTGCGCGCCGACGTCGACGAACACGCCGTCCGGCTCGACCAGCGAATCGATCAGCCCGGACAGCTCCGGCTCCCACACCCCGTTGCTCGACAGCAGCGGCAGCATGAGCGCGTCCTCGGACGGCAGCCGCAGCAGCCCCACGTCGCAGAGCACGAGCGAACTCGACACTCCCTCGACTGCCCCGCTGTGCCGTTCGTGCTCACGCACCACCACGCGCCGCAGCGCGTCGGACGTGTGCAGCGCCTGGTCGGCGGACCGCAGCCCGGATTCGAGCCGGCCGTCGCGCTCGCGCAGGCTCTCCGCGACCTTGGACTCCAGCGCGTCGATTCGGTCCAGCGTCTTGTCCAGCATCAGCGTCAGCCGGTCGAGGCGGTCGGCCAGCGTGTCCATCTGCTTGGTCCGCTTGCCCGCCTCGGCGACCAACGCGTCCTCCAGCTCGCGCATCCGCCGTCCCTGGCCGGCCAGGTCGGCAGTCACCCGCACCACGCCGTCGTCGGTGCTGACGAGCTGGTCGCCCAACTGCGAGTGCCGGTCCACGAGCCGCTCGAAGTCGGTACGCAGACCCTCCAGCTCGACCAGTCCGCCGACCTCGCGGATCTCGTCCTGCCGTCGGTGCAGCTCCCCGGCGGTGCGCTCGACGCCGTCGAGCACGGTGCCGAGCACGTCACGCAGGTGGTTGTCGTAGTGGTTGAGGACGCGAAGCACGCCCTTGCGCAGCGCCGGCGCCATCGGCATCCGGCTGGCCACGTCGACGTCCGGCTGCCGCAGCAGCGCGTGTTTGGCCGAGTGCAGCGGGCCGAGCGGGTCGGTGTCGTTGCCGGTGCGGGAGGCCGAGCGCCGCGCCCGCCACGTGCGGTAGGCGTGCTCGACCCGCTCCTTCAACTGGTCGGCGACCTTGGGCAGCGAG